>JAISIL010000143.1 GCA_031262035.1 Spirochaetaceae bacterium
GGGACGCTGTATGAAATGAAACAAACACACAGATATGTGTTGCAAGGTATAACCATGTTGAAATTGGATGTAGCAACAAACGCAGAACAACCAGAAATAAAACCCATGAAAGCACAAAACTGGCGATAACCGCCCAATCGGGGATTGTATATTCAAGCAAAGCTCCTGTGCATAATATGGCCGCAAGTAGCGGAACAACACGGAGGAGTATATTTTCTATTTTGTCAAATACATGGGTGCATTTCATACTTTATTTCGCCCTGCTGTTCAACCTTTGTTTATTTGCTGCTATTCCGCCTGAATGTGGAATATTGCTATGTATATCGTGACAAACAAGGTCAATATGCCGCCCGTTCTGTCTTTCATGCCAGACATACTGGCGGTCATTAATCCATTGGCGGACAACAGAAACAGCAATGCCGCATTTTTGTGCCAGAAGTTTATCCGCCTGTGTCATGGTTCCGGCACTTCCGTAACGAGAATCAAGATATGAACCAAGTTTTACCGTGGCAATGGCAAAAGGTGCAAAATCAGGTTCGCCATTATAAAAACGAATGCCATGCATACCTGCTGCAAGTAAAGCAATATTAGTTTTGACTATCGTTTTTCGTAAGATTGATAATCCTGGTAAATCAAGCGCTTGCCTTAAACGCAATAAGAGCAAGCCTTTGAATGTATAGGGATGAACAGGGTCGTTACTTCCACTTGGCACAACGGAAAGGTATGGGAACCAAATAGAGTTACCCGGAGTTCCTGACCAATGTCCGTCTGATGTAGGTATGTGAATGGTCATGATTGCTTGCGCCAACTGCATTTACCCCCGCGCGGGCAAGGTCTGTCGAGCGGGCGATTGGCCCCGGTAATGGAACTGCCACATTTGCCGCAACGCCATATATGCGTCGTGCCGCCGGGATTCTGTGCATGCCAACTATGCCCTCCTCCACGGGGACAACTACCCACAAGCGGTTTATTTATAGAAGGCATTGAGTAACCGCATTTTGAACAACGCCAGTTTGTCATACCATATCCTCCTCATCGAAATTCAAAGTGGCTTCCTGCGTCAACTCTTCGGCTGCGTGATTTTTTAGGAAACGCCGGCACTGCTTTTGCATATTGTACATATCCGCAAGAAAATCTTTGTCAACCGGGGTTCTTCCTTTTTCCATCTGTATCACTTTTGTATAGTCCGCCAGAGCCGCAGCATACTGTTTTCGGCTAAAATACATTTCTGCTCGCATATACAAAGAGAAATCCGCAGTTTGATTTGAGAGTCTTATTGCAGTGGAACAATCCTGAATAGCTTCGCTAAAGCGTTCTTGTTTCCAGTATACATATGCCCGACCTTCATACCACAACTCATCGCCTTCCGGTTTGAGCGCTATAGCCCTATTGAAATCCTGAAGCGCGTCATCAAAAAACTCTTTGCTTGACCGTGCCTTTCCCCTCTGGTAATAAGGATACGGGTCTTCACTATTTATCTGAAGCGCAGTGTCTGCATCGACAATGGCTTTATCATATTCACCCAATTGGTTATACATAGCGGCGCGGTTATTATACCACTGCCAATTATTCTCGCTATCCTTGTGCAATTCAATTTGGCGATTGCATATTTCAAGGGCGGTTTTATAATCCAAATAATCATAAACTGAAAGCAAGTATTTTCGTGTAAGCAGTTTTATTGAATCGGGGAAGGCTTTTAGTGCCGTGTCGAGCATGTTTTTTATCGTGTCAATATTAACATCCGCTTTTTTTGCCGCATCAACTTGTATAATATATTCTTGTTCTGTCACAGTATCCATTTATGCACCTCTTCATCTGGTATCTTATGATTTTTGTAGTGTATAGAAGTCACTATTTCCCATGTTTCTTCCTTACAATTTGCGCTTATGAGGTACATTATAGTAAGAAATACGCCAAGCCCAAAACCGATAAGGCCTATGAGTAGTGCAAGCAATACAAGAACAGTAACGGCTATAGGCGTATTTATAGTTAACATATTACCCCCGTCTCTATTTTAAAAACAAATTCTTTAGCAAGCCAATCCCTGAGTCAATCAATTTCCCGGCAAGTTCTTTTTGTTTCTGCTGTTTATCTTCCAATTCTTTGATTACATCCTCACAGTAGTGGATGCCGTCAATATCCAGTTCGTCAAGATAGAGTTTATGCGCCTCTTTCAAGAGGTTAAGTTCAAGGTTTTGCTCACGGGCGCGTTTAGCGCAGAACGCAAGAGCGGCATACACATTACCTGACGGCCTAATTTCCAGCGCGTCAGTAAAATACTCCGCCGCCTTTTCGTTTTCATTGCGCTCAAGACAGCGGAAGCCTTGTTGCATGAGGGTGTCTCTCTTGGCTACAGGGTCATCAGTACTGGTAATAGAGTAATTCACCATCTACACATCCCTCTTCTTTATCTATTTTGACTTTCACCCAGCCATTTTTAGGTTTCTTATCAATAATCTTAATTTTGGTATATTTCTTGATTTGTCGAATACTATCATTGTTTGCCGAAGGGCCATACCGCAACTCGATATCAGAGATAGTTACGCAAGTAGAATTGGTTATTTTATCAGGCACAACAGTTCTGATTCCTGTCAAGTTATACAGATATGCTCTATCAATGCAATATAATCTATATACTAACATTGCTTCATCCTGTGCTTTTTGATTATCACCAAAACTGGCTCCCATACCCATTGTCCCTGTTTTAAAACCAGAAAACACACTTTGCAAATCAGTAAGAGTGCCGGCAATATTTAACACTTTATACCATACATTATTATTTGCCCCATCAGTAATTTTTTCAAGAGATTTACCGTACAAAACTTCCGATATTTCATTTTTAGTGGCTATCACTTCTGCATCTGACAAATTATGCGCCTTTATTGCCTGATTGAGTTTTGCTTCCTGATTTTTGACCATATCAGCGGTAATATCCTCCGGCAATGACGGAAAGAATGGCGAATCGTCAGCAAATGCAATGTTTACAGAGAATAGAAACAGAATTGGTAACAAAGTATATTTACGGTATCTACTATTCATTTTACACATCCTTATTGTTATGGCACATGGGTGGTTTCGATTTTTGATGTGTCAATGTCATCCATCCCCTCATAGTTCCATTCTCCAGTTTCCAGATTAAACGAATAGTACGGATAAACATCAAGCTCGTAAGTATAATACGAATTCCACAGACCTGTTAAATCAATATCATAATTTATCGTCATTTTTAACTTTATTGTGCCATTGGTAGCCGAAACCAGACTTATATTAGCAATACCATTGCGTTTAGTGAGTCCGGAATCTTTACCAAAATTGGCTTTTGTTGTATTCTTAGTACAATGTTTTTTTAAAACATTTTCTAAACGTTCTTTATCATTCTCTAAATTTTCCTCATGTATAGAAGGATCAGGGAAGGGTTTGTCAAAAACAACTTCAGACCTGTTTAATGTCCAGGGAGTCTCAACTATATCAAAAACATCGCTTACAGTTTTGTTTATAGACGCCTGTTCGAAAATTGCGCGTAAAAACACTATCCTCGAATTATTCACTACACATGACACATAGCTATACGTTTTGGTGCCATAGGATTCTATTCGTTCCTGTATATTCAAATCCATTTTATTCGGGTAATTCTGATTCATATAATTATCAATTAAAGCTTTTCTTAAATCATCTGAAAGTAAATCTCCAATTAATAATTTAACTCTTAGATTAGGATTATCCTCATCAAGAATAGCCCAATAATCACTGCCAACTGATTTATGAACATAACGCACATTTAAATTTGTTTCCAACCTTCCCGAGATTATTCTGCCCTCCAATGGAAAATTAGTAAAGTTTGCCTGAACTTGCGCATTAACAATAGGCGTGTCATTAGCCGCAGTTACAGAACGATTGTCTGTACAGGAAACATAAGAAATAAGTAAATTAGGCTCATTTATATACTTATTAAAAATGGTCTTTAAGTAACTCTCGCTTAATGAGCGCAATTCAGTACTATCAATACCTGAAAAAACAGGCGCAGAGGTTGTTTTAACCTCTTGCGCAAAAACGATAGAACTATTGCCTATTAACATAATAATTATAAGGCAGTACAGAATAAATCTGTTAATTGGCTTCTTCATGACACTCCTCCTTTTGGGTCTTTGGCTTCGTCAGCCTGTAATCCACAAAGCATAATATCGCCGAAATGGGATTTATATTTAGTATATATGTTATTACAGCAACCAGAACAAATTTTCGTTTCAGATTTAGCCAGCCGATAAGAGCAAATACAGTGCTGATTATTGAGCACAAAGGGAGTATAGCCATATAAAAAATGAATAGAACCGAAAGTAAAAGCACACCTATTACACGTATAATCTGTAAAAATGACATACCTGCAATACTGAAAGAACTAATTGTAGAAATGATGGGTGGTATATTAGCCCAAAGTGCAGTTGTCAAAATTTCTGATTTTCCCGTTTCTCTGTCCATTATAAGTGGAACAAAGAAAAACAGTACATACAACAGGCCTACGATAAATGCAATAAGAAGAAGTTTGCTTCTTTTTTTCTTTTCCATCTTTATTTCCTCCTAATAATTATTTGACCCTAATATACACCTTCAAGGCTCGTATAACCGTCATAAAACCGGATATAATCCGAACCTTTTTGGTTATACCGTTTTATGATATGTGTATTATACCATGGTTTGCATATTTTTGTCAACTGCCTTAAAAAAAATTTGCAACACGCCGTTGAACATGTGGTAGAACGGTATGAGGGGTAACGGAGCAAAGAGCATCTTATGAAATTTTTTTTCTAAACTATTGACTTTTCCCCAATCTTCTGGTATACTATAAGTATGAAGTGATTGTAGAACGCAATCACGTTAATCAAAAGAAGGTTCAATCGATGAGGTGATTGTAGGGCGCAATCACGTTAATCAAAAGAAGGCCCAATTTTTTATGCATTTTTCAAGACTGAGCCACACGTTTTACGAGGATTATACTAATTGCAGAGAAATACTCACAAAAGAAGAGCGTCCGTATTATGTGCTTCTTGTTGAAGTCCAATCGCTCACTTTTGCTATTCCTCTCCGGTCTCATATTCATCACCCTTATTGCTTTTTGGCTGCATCAAGCGATGTGGACAATTCCGGCCTTGATTTTTCAAAAGCAGTCGTCATAACAGATATACCGCTTTATGTTGACCCTGCGCCGGTAACCATTAGGCAAGACGAATTTGATATATTCAAAACCCACGAATTTCAAATAAAGCAGAAATTTGAAAGATACGTCAAAGAATATAAGAAAAAAGTTGAACGCAGGTCAAAAAACCCTGCATTGCCCGAAGATTCGCTTTGTAGATACTCGGCATTACAATATTTTCATAAAGAACTTGGCCTTACTTAAGCCAAGTGCGAACCAGGCTTCAGCGAGGCGGAAAAACAGGAACTAATCCGCAAACTGCAACATGCCGTGGAACATGTGGTGGAACGGTATGAAGAGGTGAGAAGGGCATCTTACGAATTTTTTTTGAAAACTGTGTCAATAACTCTGCTCAGCAGAACAGCCGAGAGGGCGATGCAGGCAGTCTCGGTGCTCATTGCGCGCTCACCAAATGAGCAACGGAGATAGCCGCCTGCATCAAAAAGCCCTCTCTCCCGTTCCGACCACCCCCGCTCCGGCCCAACAGCAAGCAGAACCGACTGCCCACGAGAAAGCTGAACAGAAGATAAGGAAGCACAGCCCTCAGCATTATCGGCACATATCTCTAAGGGCACTAAATTACCCCT
The DNA here is from genome assembly GCA_031262035.1 of Spirochaetaceae bacterium. Lineage (GTDB taxonomy): Bacteria > Spirochaetota > Spirochaetia > Treponematales > Breznakiellaceae > JAISIL01. The sequence continues at coordinate 5,779 of JAISIL010000143.1, forward strand.
TTGCGCCTTTGCGTCTGAAGTTTGCGAAGCAAACTTTCGTGAGCTTATAAACAAATCCACAGAATCCCAGACCCGCAAAACCGGCATCACCGTATCCCGTGCCTGTTCAAGGCCTTCGCGCATTGCCACTTCGGCCCCGCCATCTTGTAATAACTTGGTGTCGCGATAGCTTTTTTCCCCCAGGTCGCAAGACAAAAGATTGATTTCCGGTATCCCCATGCTGCTTAAAGCACGGAGAATACGCCGTAACTGTATCTGCCGGGGAAAGCCCAGGGCAATGGACAGGAGCATTTTTTGCGGCGGCTTTTCGTCCAGCCTTAATGCACAGTGCACAGAACCATCGCCATCAATGCCGGTGATGCAGCCCTGGCCTGTATTGCCGCCAAGCAGGCCGGCCTTAAAGGTATCGCCGGCCTTTTTATGCAGGACCTTTATTAAATGTTCTGTTCGCCTGTCATGCCGGGGAAGGGGTTTATCAATTTCATCTTGTGTAAACAGGATAATGTTCACGGGAGGGCCAGATTTTTAAAGCGGTATTGGCTAAAGACTTCGCGGCCAAAGGCGCTTAATTCCCAGAGCTCCTCGGCAGCGCCTTCTGCAGGGGAATCGATTCCGTGGTTTATGCAATTGCAGAGGTTTAATAGATTAAAGTCGGCCATAATTTTTTTGATGGTGTTGCTGGGAACAGGAAATTCACGGCGAAGGGGACGGCCCAGTTCAGGATTAAGCACTGCAGCAAGGAAACGGGCAAGTTCCCCACTGCTTTTCCCGGTAAAAATTTCCGGAGCAATGAGTTTAAAGATTTTAAGGTAAGAACATTGCAGGTTATGTTCCCAATTTTCGCCTTCCAGATAAAAGAAACTGATTTGTGCAGAATTAGTTTCCAGCGTATTGATGGTTTTCATAGAAAGTTCTTCGATTTTCGGCTGGTTGGTGTAGGCATGCAAACGCTGCTTGAGTTCTTCGTTTGCAGAAACAAGCCTTCCTACAAGGCTTGCAAGCTCGGGGCCTTCCTGCCCGGTACTTTTAACCCAGCCCTGCCGTGTATTGGTAAAAAAGGCACGGGTAAGGGCTTCGCGGCATTTTTCAGGCAGATCTGCGCTTTTTTGCCAGTAGATTTTGCTCGCCACTGTCCCATTAGCGGCAAGTATCTCCTTAAAAGAGGCCATTTCGTCTATATCTTCCCGTTCAGTGTCGCACTTGGCGGCCTTCCAACGGGCTTTTTCGTCAATAATAAAGGCAATAACCGGCACCCCGGAGCGGATTGCCCTTTCATATTCGTCTTTTTGCCTGCCATTGTTCCATTTATGGGCTACAAGAAGCAGAAAATAGTCGGATTCGCTAATATTTTTGTGGATTATTTGATTATCGGTGTCGTTTTCAGTGTTCAGCACAGAAGGACGAACAGGTATATGGCCAAGCTCCCATACAACCTGTTCAAGGCTTGAAACCTCCCCCCTGAGTTCCCCACTTGCACTTATATATATGTGATACTTCATTGCGGCCAAGAAGACTTGAACTTCCATACCTCTCGGCACTAGCACCTCAAGCTAGCGTGTCTACCAATTCCACCATGGCCGCGGAAACATTATCGGCCTGATGAGATACAAGCTAGAGAAGTGCGATGCACTTCTACTACCAATTCCACCATGGCCGCTTATTTGTATCTTATCGTTTTTGGAAAAACTTGTCAAGGGGTTTGGCAAAAAATTTTTAGATTAACCACGAATAACACGAATCGGCTTCGCCGACACGAATATTCTATGATAAGTAAGCAAAAATTCGTGTGATTTGCCGTAGGCAATATCATTCGTGTTATTCGTGGTTGCATAAATACAGAAAATCTAGTATACTAAAAGCATGAAGATTGCAATAGGGAATGATCATGCGGCTTTTGACATGAAGGTGGAGATTCGGGACTGGCTTGCAGGTAAGGGGTATGAGGTGCTTGATGTAGGCACTTATGACAAGGCATCCTGCGACTACCCGGTTTATGGTAAAAAGCTTGCGGACAAGGTTGCCTCCGGGGAGGCCGATGTAGGAATTGGGATTTGCGGAACAGGCATTGGGATATCGCTTGCCTGCAACAAGGTCCACGGAATACGGGCTGCCGTTTGCAGCGAGGCCTGTTCGGCACGGCTTGCAAAACAGCACAATAATGCAAACATTATCTGCCTGGGCGCCCGTATTATCGGTATAGAAACGGCCAAAATGATTGTCGAAGAATGGCTTAATGCAGACTTCCAGGGCGGGCGGCACGCCGAACGGGTGCAAATGATAATGGACTTGGAAAACAAATAGGGAGAATGATAACATATGAAAAAGTTACTTTTACATTCAAGTAGTGCGGCCTTAGCCGCTTTATTGCTTTGTCTATCCTTTAGCGCCTGTGCCTCATCCGGTTTTGAGGCAGCCGAGGGGAAGGTTTGGCTCCTGACTGCCATAGAAGGCAATCTTCCCGAGGCGGCCTTTACACGAGAAGATATTCCCGAAGGGAATAATACCCGGGAGAATGCCTGGTTTAGTCTGTCCTTTGATGCAGGCAAGGTTTCAGGTATTGGCGCCCCAAACCGCTTCAATGGGCCTTTTGCTACAGATGGCAGCAAGATAAGTCAATCGGGCCCCTTCGCCTCAACCATGATGTTGGCCTTAAATGCCCCGGAAACATTGTCCGAAAGCACCTTCTTCAAGCTTCTGCAAGACGCATCTTCCTGGGAATTAGGGGAAAATCAGCTTATCATTCTAAGCGGTAAGGACAAACTGATTTTCCAGTAGGAAGCGAGAAATTAGAGATTATTGGCCAGCGCTTGTAGATTTGCCTCTGTTACCGAAGCCCAGTTATCTTGTTTTCTGCTGTAGACATCTGCAATATCATTGAGGAATTTTTTGATTCCTCTCTTTATTTTATCATCACTCAGATTGATATTTAAATCCGGAATGATAAGTTCCATGCCGGGCTCAAGCAAATCGGGATCTATCACCGTATTCTTACTTGCCAGCATGATAATCGGGAAGAAATAGGCATTATCCTTGCCATATTGTACCGCTGCAATATGCGAAAGGTCGTCGCCGCGCACCACCGTATACTTTGCCGCGCCGGTAAGGTTTAAAAGATCATCATAGTCATTGTAGACCTCGCCTAATGCAGCGCTCATTTCGGGGCTTCCCGGCTCCAGGGGATCGTCCTGGGAATTTGCGGATTTTGTCGCACAGGATACAGCCAACACGATGATCCACAATGCGACAATGCTTAACATAAGTTTTTTCATAACTTTTACCTCTATTTTCAAGTATAGTATATTACAGAAAAAAATGCAAATTTTACCCGCTTTTTTTTTTATTTTTTTTGCTTATAATTTATCTATGAAAGAAACTCTTAAATGGTGGCAAACAAGGCTTATCTATCAGATTTACCCCAGAAGTTTTATGGATAGTAACAACGACGGCATCGGGGACATCCCCGGCATCATCTCTAAACTCGATATTTTGAAAAGCCTGGGCGCAGGCGCAATCTGGCTTTCGCCGGTCTATGTGTCGCCTGACGCCGACAATGGCTATGATATTGCCGATTACCACCAGATTGATAAGCGCTACGGCACCATGGCCGACATGGAAGCTCTGATACAGGAGGCGGCGAAGCGGGACATCAAGATTATTATGGATTTGGTGATTAATCATACTTCGAGCGAACATGAGTGGTTTCAGAAAAGCAGAAAGAGGATTGAGCCCTACACTGATTACTATATCTGGAAGCCTTCAGATGAAAAAGGGCGGCTGCCCAACAACTGGACTTCCGCTTTTCAGGGCTCCGCCTGGGAATTTGATGATGAGCGCGGCGAGTATTATCTTCATCTTTTTGACAAGCGCCAGCCCGATTTGAACTATCATAACCCTCTTATTATAGAAGAAATAAAAAATGTGCTTCGTTTTTGGCTGGATAAGGGCATTGCCGGTTTTCGCTGCGATGTTATCAATTTAATTTATAAGACCAGCCTGGAAGACGGCAAGCCGGGCTTTCTTCGGGGGGCGGAATGGTATGCAAACCAGGAAGGCTGCCACCGTATTTTGCAGGAACTGCGCCGCGATGTCCTTGATTCCTACGATGCCTTTACCGTTGGTGAAACCTTTATGGCAAACCTTGAGGATGCAAAAGCCTTTTGCAATAAAGAACGGGCCGAGCTGGATATGGTTTTCAATTTTGACCACCTGCAGGTTGACCGCTTAATTGTAAAATATATAGCAACAAAATTCCGTGCAAGAAAACTCCTTGCCATTTTGGCAAAATGGCAAAACGGGCTTGACTGGAATGCTGTTGTTTTGGAAAATCATGACCAGCCGCGTATTGTTTCGCATTATGGTTCGATGCAGGATTGGGAAAAAAGTGCAAAGCTCCTTGCCATCTTGCAATTTACCCTTCGCGGCACGCCCTTTGTCTACCAGGGCCAGGAAATAGGCATGAGCAATTTTGATTTTACCGACATGTCAAATATTAATGATGTAGAAAGTCTTAACATGGAAAGCCTTTTAAAGAAGTATCATATACCGGCCAGGCTTCGCTGGAAAATTATAACAGACGCAAGCCGTGATAATGCCCGAACCCCTCTGCAGTGGAATGACGGCCGGAATGCAGGCTGGACAAAAGGTAGCCCCTGGTTAAAGATTAATTCAAATTATACACAGATTAATTATAAGAACGAAATTGATGATGCAGATTCGGTCTTTCATTTTTATCAAAAAATGATTCGGCTTCGTGAAGACGACGAGGATTTATTGCTGGGCGATTTTAATTCTGTGTATTCAGACAAGAGCCTAATGGTCTACAAAAGAGGTAAGAGTATTACAGTCCTCTTAAACTTCTCGGGCAAGCCGGCAAAACTAAAACTGCTTGAACCATTACTCAACTTTGAAAACACACAAATTATAGTAAGCAACACAGGCCGCCTTTCAATGGCTACTGAAATAGAGGCCTGGGAAGCAATTGTTCTCAAGGAAAATCCGGTATAAAGGCAGTAATTAAAAGTTCAAGCATAGCGCACGGGGGACAGGACAATCTTTTGCTCGGGCTAGTTGAAAGTTCCGCCTTCGGCGGCGTCTTGATATGATGCCTACCGACAAAGCAATGACAGCAACTTTCAAATGCCCTCTCAAAAGATTGTCCTGCTCCCCCTGCCTTATGCTGAT
>JAISIL010000144.1 GCA_031262035.1 Spirochaetaceae bacterium
GCTTTCAGGTGCTGGATATGGGCACGGACTCCCAGTTCCATAGTATCAAATTTTTCGCCGGGTTGTTTTTCGCTTATGGCGCCAAGGCCGCAGAAATTGTTCATGTCCTGTGTGACAAGGTTGCCAAACTTCAGGTAGCCTGTTTCGAGGCACATTTGGGCAAAGGCTATATCATGGTTTATGTCTTCGCCTGCAGATTCGCTGATGTAGGCGCTTACCAATTCGTCTATGTAAAGAGATGAAAGATTGGGGTTATGCAGGGCAAGGAATTCCGACATTACCGGCCCGGGAACCTGGCCCTGACCGAGAATCTGGTAGGGAGTGGCAGGTAATGCAAATTCAGGCATGGAAGGCGCCGGTTTTGCCGTTTCGTCTTCTGGTAAAGGAAGAATAGGTGCAGGATGCAGCGGCTGAGCCTGGCCCGGATAGCCTGAAACAGGGGGAACAGGATTGACAGGGCTTGCCGGTTCGGGAAGCGGTTCAACAGGCAGAATAGGGGCCATAGAAAGCGGGGTATTCTGGTGCACGCTTCCCCGGCTTGGTTCAACAGGCCGGAGTTCTGCTGTTTTCGAAGGCTCTGCGGGTAAGGGCTTGGCAGGTTCTATCTGTAAGATAGGAGGTTCTACCGGTTCAAATAATCCTTTATCATCGCTTGCAATTTTCTTGCTGTCTTCTGCTTTTTTATCTTCTGCCTTATTATCTTGTGTTTTATCATCTTCTGCTTTGCTGTCTTGTTTCTTGCTGTCATCTTTCTTGCTATCATCAGCGACTTGGCTGTCCGGAGCCTTATTGTCCTCGGCTTTGCTTTCTGCAGCTTTGCCCTCTTCGGCTTTATTGTCCATCTCTGTTTTGGGAGGGGGCTCTTTGGCTTTAGCAGGTTTTGGCGCTTTGACGGCATCATGGCCAATAACTACTTCCTCTACAGGAGGTCGTGGATCTTCTGTAGCACAAGAGGAAAAAACACCAAGCACAATCAGTGTAATGGCGATACTAATAAGATATTTCTTAGTCTTCATTAAGTATAGTATCGGCATAATTATTGTAATACTATACGAGAGAATCTTTTCTTTCCTGCTTTTAGTATCAGTTCGCCATCGGCGTCCAGCATGTCCTTTTTGATGAGCGCCTTGACATCGCTGAGCGCTGTGCCGTTTACCGAAGCGCCGCCCTGTTCGACTAGCCGCCGTGCATCACTTTTGGTGGCACAGAGTTTGGCCTCGTAGAAAAGGTCGGTGATGTTTATGCCTTCATCGAAGCGGCTTTTTGCAAGGGGCACTGTGGGCATGGCATTTTTGTCTGCCGCTACACCATCGGAGCCGCCGCCGAATGCCGCTTTTGCCCCGGCCATTGCCTTATCGGCCTCGTCTTTGCCGTGTATCAGGCTGGTAACCTCCCAGGCAAGGCGTTCTTTGCCCTCGTTGGGGTTTTTGCCGGGGGCGCATATCGCCTCAATTTCATCAATAGGAAGGAAGGTAAATATAAGGAAGAATTTTTTCAGGTCTGCGTCGGTGATATTCCGCCAATATTGAAAGAAATCGTAAACAGAAGTCTTGGTTTTATCAACAAAAACAGCGCCTTTTTCGCTTTTTCCCATCTTTTTACCGTCGGAACGGGTGATAAGAGGGAAGGTGAGGCCGTAAACCTGACATTCTTCCGGTTTTTTGCCCTCCAGGCCCTCAATACGGCGGATTAAATCGGCGCCGGCAACGATATTTCCCCATTGGTCGTCCCCGCCAATCTGCAGGCGGCAGCCGTAACGGCGATATAATTGCAGAAAGTCGTAACTTTGGAGCAATTGATAGTTAAATTCAAGGAAGGAAAGACCGGTTTCAAGGCGTTTTTTGTAACTTTCGAAGGTAAGCATGCGGTTTACGCTGAAATGGCTCCCGATTTCGCGCAGAAAATCAATATAATTGAGGTCTGCTAACCAGTTTTTGTTATCTTCGAAGATAACATTGTCCATCACCTTGCTGTTTTTATCGGAACCGGAGGATGTGCTGAGCATAAATGAGGTGAGCTGCTTTTTGAGAGATTCAACATTGGCGTCGAGCGTCTCGTAGCTGAGCATCTGCCGCATTTCGGTCTTACCGGAAGGGTCGCCAATCCGCGCAGTGCCCCCGCCAAGAAGCGAGATGCCCCGGTGCCCGGCGGCAAGCATGTGCCTGAAGGCAAAGTAGGGAACCATGTGCCCGATATGAAGGCTCGGCCCGGTTGGGTCTGTGCCCTCGTAAAAAGTTACCGGCCCGGCATCCATCAGCGCCGAAAGGCCGTCGACATCCGTGCATTGCGAGAAGAAACCCCGCTCCTTTAAAACCTGTAATGTAGCGTTCATAGCAAGAGTATAGTGATTTTCCCCGGCTCTGACAAGCCCCTATGGCAAAACCCCGGTAAAACCCCTTGCAAAAAAGGACTATAGATACTACACTTCATACCATGGAAGAAACTATCGGGACAATTGGGGTGATGATGGCTGACCCTGGCGGCGGGTTTATTGATACTGTTCTTGACTGGGGGCTGGGGGTGATTCGTGCTGTGCAGGTTGTGGCAAGTCCGCCTCTGACTGCTGTAGTTGAAGTGATTACTGCACTGGGGGCGGTGTATTTTTATATAGCCGCTGTGCTTTTTATCTATTGGTGTATCAATGAAAGGCTTGGTGCGCGGCTTGCCTTTCTCGTGCTTCTTACGGGCTGTATCAATTCATCATTAAAAGAAGCTTTCAGGCAGCCCCGGCCCTATGACCTGGACCCTTCGCTGGGGAAGGCCTATGAAGCGACTTTCGGTTTTCCCTCGGGGCATGCGCAGAGTTCGCTGGTGTTCTGGTGGGTGGGATTAACCGCGAACCTCGCCAACCACGCGAACGGGAAGTTAATATGGCTCAGGCGGCTGGGGGCTGTGCTTATCATCTTGCTTATTGGCTGGACGCGGCTTTACCTTGGGGTGCATTTTCCTACTGATTTATTTGGCGGCTGGGCGCTGGGGATACTTATTCTTCTATTATATTACCTTTTGGATAAACCGATTACTAAGGCACTCTTACAAAAAGACCGGCAGGGTGGCAGTTTAAGGATACAGTGTTTTACCGCTGCAATTGTTGCGATTATCATGAATACCATGACAAATGACTCAAGCCTTTCCGGCATGTTTCTCGGGTTTGGCTGCGGGTATGCCTTGATGCTTGACAGGCTGGGCTGGCATGCCGGAGGCATTGCCTGGGGAAAGCGGCTTCTTTCATACTTCTTGGGGCTTGGTGTTGTGGCAATCATCTATATCGGCTTATCGGCGCTCTTACCAAAAGAAGGCTCTGCAT
>JAISIL010000162.1 GCA_031262035.1 Spirochaetaceae bacterium
ACCCGGCGCCCCCCCCCCACACGATATGAGTACTTACACCGCCCTTTTCCTTTCCTCCCCTACCTCTCTCTGTACTTAAAATTCAGTATTACAACGCTCAGCGTGGGGCAGGGGGAGCAGGACAATCTTTTGTGAGGGCATTTGAAAGTTGCTATCAATGATTTCTCGGTAGGCAATACATCAAGACGCCGCCGAAGGCGGAACTTTCAACTAGCCCGAACAAAAGATTGTCCTGTCCCCCGTACGCGATGCTCGAATTATGAATTACTACCACCAGACATTCCCCCATTGACTTTATGCTTCTACATTCGCTATACTGTATGCATGGAATACATCGAAACAATGAGCTTACACGACAAGCTCGCCATTGGCGTAAAGTGCGCTGAACTGGAGAAGCAGGGCAAACACGAGGAAGCGGAAAAGCTGCATCATACCGTTCCGCTTTCACCGCATTTGGCCCGGCTCTATCGGGATTATATCGGGAAGGACGAACTCTTGAAGTCCGGCTGGAACCTGTCTGAAGCGGAGGCAAATCTTGGACCTGGCTGGATTGATAAAAAGTTTAGTAGGTAATACCGAAGAAGGCGCTTCACTAAAAATACGACAGCAGCTTAGCGGTATCTTCTTGCAGCTTTGGAAAGCGTTCATGGCAAGTGGCACGGTCGCCTGCTTTGGACGCTTTTTCCATTTCAAAGGCTGCATCGCCCAGTGTGTTAAACCCAAGCTGGTAGAGCGATGATTTTAAACCATGCACCTTTATGGCAAAGTTGCCGAGCGCTTTTTCGTCATTGGCATTGAGGTTTGTTTCAAGGTAGTCCAGGGTTGCAGCTAAGTCGCCGACAAAGGTTTTTAATACATCTTCGTAGATGTCGCTTCTGCCGCCCATTCTTTGCAGGGCCTCATCGTAATTAAGGCCAGGGATATTTTGTATTTGCATGGCCGAATGTGCATTATCTGCTTCCCGAACTGCTTCTGCGGCGGTGTTTGTTGAATGGTTCTTTTCCTTTTTTTCATTGGGTATCCACTGTTCCATTATCTGGTTCAACTGGCTTAAGTTTATGGGTTTTGAAAGATAATCATTAAAGCCTTTTTTAAGGAACATTTCTTTCATGCCGGCCATTGCGTTTGCAGTTAGTGCGATAATAGGCACGGTTTTGTTAAATTCACGGATTTTTCCTGTTGCTTCAATGCCATCCATGCCGGGCATCATATGGTCCATAAGGATTAAATCAAAGGGCTTGCCGTCTTCGGCACTGTGTAGTATTTTAGACACCGCAGCTTCCCCGGAACTTGCCGTGTCTATCTCTATTCCATAGGCGCTTACAAAACCTACAGCAACACGGAGGTTTGTTGTAATATCATCTACAATTAAAACCCTTGCGCTGGGTGCAGTAAAACTAATACCTATTTTTTCTTCATCACCACCATAGAGGCCGGGGTTAATGACACCGTTTAGTATATTGGCTACAGGAATACTGTATAGAGGCCTTTCCACTGTTTTTATTCCACGGGGCATAATATCGCCATGGTCTACAATTACTGTTAGCTCGGCATGGGGCGCCAGGCGGCTGATTATTTCAATATTTTCATCATAAAGACTTCTGCTCAAAAAGACATGGGTAAAAGGTTTATTCGCTTTACTGCTTGTCTGTAAAGCATCTTCTATAGCAGCCTTTGTGCCGGCCAGTTTAAAAGGAATATGCATTTGACTAAGGCAGGGTGTAGCAGAATCGAGGCGTATTCTATTTTTACTGGCAATAAGAACATGATACTTTTCCGGCTCTGCTACCATGCCTGCAGGCCGTGCATCAGCAACTTTTTGCATGATAGTAGCGGTAAACACAGAACCTTTACCATACACACTTTCTACATTGATGCCGCCATCCATTGCCTGCGCCAAACGGTTTGCAATAGCAAGCCCCAAACCGGTGCCTGTAACCCCCTGATTCTTCACGGCATCCAAACGGGTAAATTCTTTAAAAAGTTTTTTACGGTCCTCATCTTTTATGCCAATTCCTGTATCAGCAACAACAAACTCCAGTTCGACTCTATCATCAACAGCAGAATCAAAAACAGCAAGTGAGATATGCCCTTTGTTTGTATATTTTACTGCATTGCTTAAAAGATTAGACACAATCTGCCGAACCCGGACAACATCGCCGATAAGCTTGCATGGTAAATCGGGTTGCACATCAACTACAAAGACAAGCGACTTTTCTGTAATCTGTGAACGCACCGATGATACTATATCATTTATAAGCGAGTGCAGTGAATAGGGATTCTCAACAATTTCCATCTTGCCCGATTCTATTTTAGAGAAATCAAGAATATCATTGATAATACGCATCAAATTAGCACTTTCGTGACGAATGCTCACTACATCTTCGTAGGCTTCGGCCGGCAAGTCGTGCTTTAGGACAAGACGGGCAAGCCCCGATATCGCATTCATCGGCGTGCGAATCTCGTGGCTCATCTGGGCAAGAAAATCGCCCTTGGCCTGCTCGGCCTCGATAGCCCGCTCGGTCTGCTCTCGTAAGTCGCTAATCAACTTATTTATTTCCCGCATATCCTGGCTGTAAAACACCACAGCATCTTCGCCATTCCATTTAATAAGTTTTCCATGAAAATCCAGAGGAATTACTTCGCCGGACTGCTGTTTTAAGTCAAGAATAAAGTGAGCAAATCCCTCTTGGCGGATAGACTGATTAACTCCTGCCATATAATCATAGGTTTTCTTGCCATTTGACTGATATTCCATATAATAATTGTTCAGGAAGTTGTGTAGCAAGTCATCTTTATCCTTTGCACCCAATATTTTAACCGCTTCATAGTTACAGGCAAGCATTTGCCCTTCAAAACTCCAGACGGCAATACCGACAGGAACGGCATCCAGAATACTAATAAGCTCATCCTGCCGCATGTTTTCACTTTGATTTATCGCATTTTTATTCATGTTTTTAGTATAAGCTATTAGGAGAAAAAAAGCAAGGGGCATTTTTTCGCTTGACATTTTTTTATTTTGCGCTATACTTACCAGTAAGGACACACAAAATGGATACAATCATTTTAGCCTCCGGTTCCAAGAGGCGTCAGGATTATTTCAAGCTGCTCGGGCTTACTTTTAGCGCAATCGCCACCAATATTGATGAAAGCTGCGAGGCGGATTTAAGCCCCAGTGCAATGACGGAAGAACTTGCACAACGAAAGGTGAAGAAAGCCCTGGAAATGTTTGGCGAAAGGCGCCCCGCCTGGATATGCGGCGCCGATACGGTTGTATCTGTTGGCAACACCATTATGGGCAAACCTGAGAACGAAGCAGACGCTGCCAGAATGCTCCATCTTTTATCGGGGAACGAGCACCAGGTTACCACTTCTGTTGCCCTCTACCGGGGAAAAGACGCCTACATGGATTGCCGCACTTCGGTAAGCATCCTCAAAGCGGCAAAACTCAGCGAAAAAGAAATTGACTGGTATGTTTCTACCGGTGAATGGCAGGGCGCTGCAGGCGGACTTTGCATTCAGGGTAAGGGAGCCATCTTTATTGATAATATCAATGGTTCCTATTCAGGCATTGTGGGCCTTCCCCTGCGTGAATTTTACTGCATGTTAAAAGATGCAGGATACTTTTCATAAATTATTTGTAGCAGTGCATCAAGTTTATCCATAAAAGGTTGTAGTTCTTTAGCACACCAAGCGGCATCCCCCTTGCGGGCATGTAGGTTTAATTCAGAAGCAGCCTTAGCCATGTCTTCTGCACCAATGAATGCAAGCTGACCTTTTATGCTGTGAGCTACCAGGGAAAAAGCTTTCAGGTCTTTGTTTGCAAGGCTTTCTTCGAGTTTGGCTTTGTTCTCGGCCTTTTTTTCAAACAGTGCACTAAGGGTGTTTATATAAAATACTTCCATGCCGCCTATGCGGCTTAAGGCAAGTGACACATTAAGGCCGGGAATATTGTCCAGAATTTGCGCAAGGCCTGGTTCTGTTTTTTCCTTATCTTCTTCCGAATCGGTTTTTTCTTTTAGCTTATCTTTGGGAAGCCATTTTGTAAGCACAGCATTCAAACGGGCAAAGTCTATTGGTTTGGATATATAGTCATTAAAGCCCTTGGAAAGCAACAAATCCTTTGTGCCTTCAATTGCATTTGCCGTTAATGCAATTATCGGAATGTGGGTAAAACCCATGGCCCGTATTTCTTCTGTTGCTTCAATGCCGTCTTTTTCGGGCATCATTTGGTCCATAAAAACAAGGTCGTAACTCTTTTGCTGCACTTTTTGTATTGCCTCGTTTGCACTGGAAGCAGTATCTGTGTGTATATCAAAAACTTCTATCATACCTTTGGCTACTTTTATATTGGTCTCTACATCATCGACAACAAGAACAAAGGCATCCGGTGCACTCAAATGAGTGTCGGCAAGTTCATCATAGTTTTCCGCTCTGCGGCCGCCCCTTCCAATGACAACAGAACCAATAGGGCTTTCGTCTGTTACTGTTTGTATGAGCTTTATGGTAAAGCTTGTTCCCTTGCCATACACACTTTCTACACCAATGCTGCCTCCCATTGCCTGTGCAAAAGATGAGGCAATCACCAAACCTAAACCGGTGCCTGCAACATTTTTGTTTTTTTCTATGTCAAGGCGGGTAAAGTCTTTGAACAAATTATTCATATCTTCTGCCTTAATGCCAATGCCGGTATCTTCCACCTTAAATTGCAGCATAATTTGCGGTGCAACGCTGCTGTCATTCCCGGTCATTTTACCGCTTACCTGCATAAACACATGGCCTTTTTCTGTGTATTTTACCGCATTGCCTAAAATATTCAGCAGAATTTGCATTATTTTATTTGAATCGCCCCGTAACTTTGCAGGCAGTGTTGAATCGGCCCTGATATTAAAGGCCAGAGATTTTTCATCGGCACGGTTACGAATAATATCACCGGTATTATTGAGCAGTGTAGCAAGTTCGTATTCTTCGTTTATCAATTGCAATTTACCCGATTCAATTTTTGAAAAATCGAGTATATCATTTACTATATGCAAAAGACTGTTACCTTCGTTCTGTATAGTAATTGCATCTTCGTAAAAAGTATCGGGCGGGTTTCGCCGTAATTGCAATTTAATTATTCCCAAAATGGCATTCAAGGGAGTTCGTATATCGTGACTCATCCGTGCAAGGAAGTCACTCTTTGCGTGTGATGCCTCTAGAGCAATCTCCGATTGCTCTAATGCAATCAGTGTTTGTGTTTCAAGGTCTTGTGTTCTTTTTTTCACTGTATCTTCAAGCGATGCATTGAGTTTATCTTTTTCAACAAGAGCGCTTACATAATTTCTAATCAGTATTACTGCACCTGCCCCCAGGAAAATAGCCAGAGAAACAAAGCGAAGGCGCACTGTGCCATAAAAAAGATAAACTGGTTTAGCAGAATCGGCAAGATAACCAAAAAATTGAATCATCGTGGGAAAAATCATGTTTCCCAAAGCTGTTGTTTTGAATGCCTTGCTAAAACCCATTTCTTTACGGAGTTTATTAAAGGCATAGATTAAATTATAAAATAAAGTATACAGTGCATAGGGGATAACCGAATAATTTGCTGCCCAAAGCACATTTTCTACCGCCGGGAAAGGCACAATAATTGCACCAAGTATGCAGGCAAGACAATAGCATGCATACACTTTGGTAAAGAGTTTGATTTTTCCCCAGTTAATCTGGTCAAAAAAGCAACCCAGAAAAAACATAAAGAGAACAACGGCAATATTATCAAGGCGCATATGTATATTACTATCGGGGATAAGAAAGCGGACTGAACTTAGAGTCATTCCAATAGAAATACTGGAAAAAACCGACATAAGGCCAAAATACAAATTCTGTATATCCTGCATTCGTGCAAGATACACAATAATATAAAAAAGACCGATAGTCAGCAAAAAGCCGATAATCAGTATTTTTAATAACTCATTGAATCTATTCTGCAAAAAAAAGTAATCCTCAAAATAAACGGTGTTATCCATACCAGTTAAGACACTATCGGCATCGCCTATAATACGAACAGCAAGGATATTCTCACCTTCCTTAAAAAACTGATTAAACACAGGGAACATATTACTGGTATAATACCCCCCATGTTGGATAATTTCACCCTTGTCGTTTAAATAGAGGTAGGATTCAATCTGATTACCATTAAGGTAAATCTCCCAGTTATCACCTAAATCTTCGATATATAAACCGGGAGTAAAAGCGCTGTCTTTTTCAATAAGCTTCCACTTTGCATCATCCAGGGTAAAAGGTATACAATAGGTCCATTCGGAATAAAGGCCCCTCTGCCCAAGGCCTAAATCATGTGGCGATAAAGGCCCGCTCCCCGAAAGAGGCCGCACATTGTTAAGACCGGATAGGGGAAATCTCTTCCAGACAGTATCAGCACTTAATTCCCCGGAACTAATATTTGCACCGCTCCAGCCGTGTTTTACATACAAATAATTATTTTCAAGGCCAATATACATAGGGCTTTTCGCAGCTTTGTAAGCACAGGAAGAAACAAGAATAAGAGAGAGAAAAATTGCAATAGAAAAAAACTTTTTCAATACAACGACCTTTTATCTTGCAAGTATAGCATAAAAGGCCGTATCTGTCAATAAGGCTGAATTTTCTTGCAGGATAAACGCATAGAAAATTTGACAAAGTGAGCAAATCGTGATACAATAGAGCATCCTTTGGGAGGGGGATTATTCTATGGCAAAAAAGGCCGCGAAAATCAAAGAGATTCGCGATATGATGGGGCAAGTAAGGGAGTCGGCGATCGAGAAAGTAAAAATCACGCCGTTAAAAGAACTGGCTCAAGAGTTCAGCACAATACCGGACAGGAGATTTCAACCATATGTCGAACACAAGTTGAGCGACATAGTGATGATAACACTGCTGGCGGTAATGAGCGAAGCGGACGAATGGATAGAAATAGGGATATTCGCGAAAAAGAAGGAAGGGTGGCTGCGCAGTTTTCTTGAACTGTCTGGAGGGATACCGTCGCATGACACAATACAGCGGGTAATGAGCCAAATAACGGGGTCGTTGCTATACAGTCTGACGAT
>JAISIL010000025.1 GCA_031262035.1 Spirochaetaceae bacterium
TGAAGTTAATGATCAAAATATCCTTGGATGCGCATATTCTGATGGATATGTGCCACTAGAACGTAATGGCACAGACACTTGTGAAGTTTTTTATTCATTGGAACTACCTGACTATACAAAGTCTGCATACTGGCATAAAATGGCAGCTGATAATGGTAAACAACATAGTCAAATACATCTGGCTGATTACTACCTAGAAGGTAAAGGTGTAGAAAAAGATATTAATCAAGCGTTGTTGTATCTTGTAAAAGCGACACAAGGTAATGATGAATATTGGTGCAATTCTGCGAAAAATAAAATTAAGGATATAACTGGTATGAGTTATGAGCAGTTTGTATTAAAGCATAGTTGATTAATAGCATTATAAAGGTTTTTTGAATTTGACAATTGATTAAGGTTTGAACATGCCAGCGGACATTCTTCCGCCAAGGTTTCTGTGCCAGGAAACCAGAATAAAAATACCTGTTGATTGGCAATAGATACAGGAAAGGAGGAAGATTATGAGAGAAATTTATGCAGAAGTCAGAGGCGCATGCCCATTCTGGAATGGCGAATTGCGATGCAGGCTCTCCGACTCGATAGAGTCTACCGGCACTATCGACTATAACTGCAAATCAGACACCAACTGCAAATCCTGCGCCAACTATGAGGCTTGGAAAAGCGGACGGAGTTATACAGATGTAGTGGCCAGGTAAGGTAGGAATCTCATGTGGCTAAAGTGAGATGATGTAGCTTTACAATGGAGGCACGGATAGTAGCTGTGCGTCAGTATTGGAATATGCCGGCGGACATTTTTCCGCCAAAGGTTTATTAACCGCGAACCTCACGAACTCCGCGAACAATTCCATGATTGCGCTAAGCCGTTCGCGTGGTTGGCGTGGTTCGCGGTTAAATTAAAGATGGAGGTAAACTTATGAATGAAAATGATAAGATATCTAACGACACTGAGCAAGGCTACAAGATTAAATGCGCCGGATGCGGGAATATATTTTATGTCATGAACATAGACACAAAATATAACACTGACTACGAATGTCCGCAATGCAAAAAACATACGCATCTCATATTCTTCGGAACTTGCCCGGACTGTCGTGAGAAAGTCGGATTTGGCGAATATTCATGGTCACAGGTTGCACAGAGCATAGGAAAGATTGCGCTGAAGGGAGCTTTGCATCATGGTATTGGGGATGTTATGAAAGGCATAAAAACAATAACTGATAATATCCCCACCGCAAAGTATGGCGGCGTCTGCCCGCAGTGTAATAATTATTATATCGAATGCGTCAATTGCAAGCAGGTGGTGCCGTTTCCTAAAAAAGGTGATATACAAACGGTTGTCCAATGCGAAAAATGCGGTTCAAAAATGCGGAGACCTATTGACGAGGTAAAAAAGATTGGTGCAGCCGCTTTAGACGGCGCAAAGGTAGCAAATAATAAATTTTTCGGATTAGGTGCCAGGGGGAGTGTTTAATCAGAATGGGTTATGATAGGTTTATTGCTCTGACTTACTTGGCGTCGTCCCAATTCCATTCTGCACTCAACATGGCTTACCTTGCGGAAAGATGCTGGGAGCCTTCGATGGACGAAAGTCTATCTGCCAAGATCTCCCTAAGTTCATCAAGCGAATACCCGGAGTTGATAAGGTTAATAACATCTCGAATCTCTTCATCTCTGGCTCGCCCACCCGCTTCTTTCTGCCAAACACGCTTGGCATCATCCCAATTCCATTCTGCGGTTAACATGGCTCACCTTGCTGAAAGATACTGGGAGCTTTCGGTAGATGAAAGCCTTTCGGAAAAGATTTTCAACAGGTCATCTGTTGTATGGCCTGATTTGATTAGATCAATAACATTACGTGCGTCTTCTTGCCGAGCTTGCTTTCTCGCGTTCTCCCCTGCCTCTTTTTGCCAAACACGCTTGGCATCGTCCCAGTTCCATTCTGCGGTTAACATATTTACCACCTCCGATCCGTGTTCAAGTAAAATGGATTTAAACTTTCAGTTTCGTCTACCGAGGTTTGTAATAACTTCAAGAGGCATCTTTAATTCTTTCGAGATATTCTCAGGGGTAATACCATACTTGAGCATGATTCCAATATCCTCCTCACGAGCCTGCCTCCTTGCATCCTCACCCGCTTCTTTCTGCCAGACATATTTGGCGTCGTCCCAGTTCCATTCTGCTATTAACATATTTATCACCTCCGATCCGTGCTCAAGGAGAAAATCCTTGAGTTTATTATTTTTTATACACCATTGTACTGCTTTTTTCATGGTCTCGGCTTTACCTGCGTCGTCCAGTTTTGATACGCCTAATTCAGATTTCAAATCCTCTCTATACTCCCGCACCTTTTCAACGAGGGCACTGTATCCTGTCAGGTTCTGGCTACGTAAAATAATATCATTGTTGTGTCCTTGGTTAATATTGAATATCTTCACTGTTATTTCAAGCGAGGGGTATTCTGATTCATGCAAACCAGCACTAACTTTTAAGGGCATTCCCTCAGGAAAAGATTCAGAAAGCCGCATCAGCGATTCATCCGGGTACCAATCTGTGCCATTGTATAGCACGATGAACTCTGGCCGAGGTATCTTAATCTGGTGTTCCGAATATATTTCATCTTTTCCAAACTCCATGCTGTTGATTATCTTCTCATATATGCGGGAGATATACAGTAGCATTCTCAGTGCCATATTTGGGTTGATTGTGCTCTGGTGCTCTATTAATACTACAAGCTTGTCGCCTATCTCGAATGAGACATCGTTCATTCTGTCCATAAATATGGCGTCCTCAAGGGTGTCTATTTTAATGTTGACCTCTTTAGGGATAGTTGTCCCCTCAAGGGCGCCGTATAGCTCACGCAAAACCTCGGTATCATGCCCAAAGAGGAGGGTAAAAACGCTGTCTTTGTATTTTTTGTTCACATTCATACTCATAGTATATCAAATTATTGGAGAAAAGGCAAGAGGTTATCTAAGAAATATAAAGAAAATAGATACAAAGGAAGGTAAAACAATACCATGGAAACACAGATACTAAACAACACTACGGCGCAGATTGAAGAAGCTGCTTTAAATGACCGGCAGAATCAGCTTGCCATTCCTTCGGCGGACCTTTTGCAGGCCGGGGAAGCGGTAAACGGTTGGACTATCAGTGAAAAACTCAAGACTGATTCCGGCGAGGCGGAAATCTATCTTTGCAAGAAAGACAAAGATATTGCCATATTCAAGTATTACTACAATAAAAAACCAAAGCTTGAAGTAATGAAAAAGCTCAAAGCACTAAATCAGCCTAATATCATCGAATTGATTGAATATGGTAACTACAACAATCGTTTTTATGAGGTGCAGGAATACGCCGAAGGCGGCTCACTTGACTCGAAGACGCCCGATGGTTCCTGGGTCTATCTGCCACTTAAGGAGGATGATGCGGCAGAGGTGGTGAAGGAGACGATTGAGGCTTTCAAGGCTTGCCATGATGCGGGCATCATTCATCGCGATATAAAGCCGGGAAATCTTTTCTATAAGACAAAGGAGCGCCAGGGAGTTTTAGTCGGCGATTTCGGAATTTCAAGTTCTTTCGATGTTGAAGATGGGATGAGTAAGCATCTGACGCAGAGTAACGACAAGACAATCGGCTTTGCCGCGCCCGAGGTTTTTTCGAGCGTTATCGGAAAGGAGATGGATTATTACTCGCTAGGAGTAACACTGTGGATGCTACTCACAGGTAAGGAGCCTTTTGTTAATGAGAAAGGCCAGCCACTTTCCGATGCACAGATTACACTTGACACTGTGCAGGGTAAAACAGTAACACATCTATTGGAGCGTTCAAGCGAACTTAGCACACGAATGAAAACTTTGATACAAGGTCTGATGATTGTGCGTCATGATAAGCGCTGGGGGTATAACGAGGTAAGTAAGTTTCTTGCAGGTGAGGATGTGCCGCTATTTAATGAGGTTCGGGAATTTCCTACTGATATAGATCTTGCCGGTCACACTTGCTCCTCATACCTTGAAATTGCTCAAGCTTTGCTTACAAGGGAAGATGCTGTCAGTCAATATTTTTACCAGGGTCGTCTTGTTCGTGAGCTTGTAAAATTTAATGACAAACTTGCCGATGCACTTTCTGATTTAATTGATGAATATAACGACCCAAATGATAAATCAAAACTAATAAAAGGGCTGGTGTTTGCCGCATGCAAAATAAGCCCTGCTGTCCCCTTCCCTATTGGAAAGAATAGTGACGAAGAAGAAAAAGCGGTGAGCGGCCTTCGTGATATAGCTGATTATATCGAGAGCGACCCTGTTCTTATAATGCCTTTCTTGCGTGATGAAACAAAGGGCCTTTACTATTTTCTTGAAGCAGTAGGCGCCGGAGACAATGCAGAGAAAATACTTGAGATTGCAAAATCTTCAAGCGGCGAAATTCGTGGCAGAAAGCGTATACTTGTTGCAATGAATGGTAATAAAATAAAGCCTTTTGAAGATGGCACAAACAATAATATAGTATTAGAAAAGATAGAGGACTTGGATAAATTACCTGACTATCTGCAAACACGCATTTTACTCTTTATCCAAAAAAAGCAAGGTTTGATTTCAGCCTGGATAGAAAACCTGACAGGTCGCAATCTTGACTTATGGCTTACAAAGTATCAGAATCAGAAAGATAAACTCCTTGCCTGGGGTGAATGGAAGTATTTCAGGCTTTTCCTTGAAGGAAAGGATGTGCAGAAAAATACGAAGTTTAGTGTAGAGAAAGACGATCAGAAGTTGTGGGGATTGAAAGATGCATTTAACAATGAATTATTACCTGCAATCTGGTTGGATATTAACGAAGAATCAATAGCTGGCAAGTTTATTGTTTGCCAAAAGGACTATAAATGGCAATTGATAGATTCTAAAGGCACTGGTATTCTGCCACCTGAATACAGCAGTATGGAAATTTTTAATGAAGAATTTGGGCAATACAAGGTGCAAAAAGATGGTATTTGGCAGATTGTCGATGATAATGGTAATAGCATTTATGAATCGAAAGAAAAAATCAATGTGTATGCTTCTGCAACCAATCCATTTGATGTAATCACTGAGGGCACGCGCTATCTTCTTTCGGCAGATTTCCAGGTAATAAAGAAAGCAGATAAAATTGCTGTAGCTGATTATGGGAAGAATACCAAGCCTGCCAATAATACTGTATGGCTTAAAGACGGCACAGACTGCTATTGTTGTGATGGACAGGGGAATAATGTGAAAAGTATACCATACACTGATTTTGAAATTCAAAATATATCTGTGTGGGTGCAAGTGCAAAATAATAAATTTGGTTTGGCAGCTCCTGACGGGGAAATTATATTAGACTGTGTCTATGATGATTATGTATATTGCGGTGAAATAAATGATGTGCCTTATGCCGCCTTAAAGAAAGCCAATGATTTTGTAATTTATAAATTTATTGATCATGGTATTATTCCAAGGGAATTGCACAAGATTGTTTATGAAAACGGTAAATATGTATTATCCCATGACAATGCAAAAAGCATTCAAGTGGATTATATTTGTGATATTACCGAAAAAGCTGAACATATTTACACAAGTAAGCATTACGCCAATTTTGTTTACAAACACTGTCTTTACGGTTTTGCGGACAATGAGCTAATTTGCCTTGATATAGATTCTCTTAAAGACACACCTCGAAATAAACTGTTTAGTGGCGAGGAAGAAATGTTTTATAAGCATATTGATACGATTGCGTTATGGAAAAAGGTTCATACACTTAAGAAAGCCGGCAATATTATTGAAATGAATAAAACAGTGGATCGCTGCTGGAAAATCTTTGCCACTTCCTATTTTAACGCTGAACACCAGGAAATCCCTGCAGATTATGAAACGGCAAAACGCCTCTTATGGTTCATAAAACCTGATAATACTGAGGGGCTTGAAAATGAATTTTGGTATTATGAAGCACAAAAAGCAAAATGTTGTGAAATGCTCAAAGACCATAAAAATGCTGTTATGTTTTATGAAGATGCTATAAAAAGAAATAAGACAAAAGATAATACTGACCATGAATTAGAAAAGGCTTATTGTTGGTTGGGCTTAAGTTATCGGGGATTAAATGATTATAAGAATGCTCTTGTTTGTTTTGATAAAGCCCTGGAGTTTGATCCGGAAGAATATAGTAATTTGAAACTAAAAGGGCAAACTCTTATAGACCTTAATAAATTTCCGGAAGCTATAGGGCATTGTAATATGGTATTGGATATGCATAAATTTGGTGGAAATATGGAACAATCATTTCATAGTTTACGCAGCGAGGCATACAGTAAACTTGGTATGAAAGATAAAGGTGGTGTATGATGAAAATCAAATGCGAATTATGCGGACATGAAACAACAGTCTCCGATGATATGGGCATGTGTTGCATGGAATGCGGCGCTACATTTAATGAGCAGGTAAAAAGTGCTGCCTTGTCAAAAATACATGCAGAAGCTACAAAGAATGCCGCCAAGATAAAAAAGGCGCAGGAACGTTCAAAGGCACTAACAAAAAATATTGTGTTCTCTATCCCCTACATTATAAGCCTTTTTGTAGCCTTAAGCGGCGTCTTTATTTTATTAAGCAGGTCTACACGCCTTAATCTTGATGGCAGTCTGACATTGATTTTATACATAACGGCAGGCATTTTAGCTGTTGCCGGTATAACTATTGGTTTATTAAATCATTTTAAACAAGTATATTTTTCTCTTGTCTATTGGTCGATAGCATTTGCGGCACTGCTTTTCTTTTATGAATTGATTAATTATATATCATATGATAAGCTTCCCAGCATCCTTGGACTAAGTGCTAGCGTTTCGAATACTGTGGCTATTATTGAGGTAATGGTTGTAATGCCGCTTATGCTTACAGTAGTTGGAACATATTTACTACGTGCAAAAGGTTTTTTTATCGGCCTTGCAATTGGAATTGCTGCACTTGTATTTTTATCAAAACAATTTACATCTTTTGAATCTGAAATTAAGTGGATGACAATACTATTGGTATTAATATCAGCGCTTACTATCGTTATATATACATTTTCAATTAGACGTTTGGACACATCCCTTATACCCATTACAGCAATTCTGGGCGCTTTGCTTATTGCGTTCACAGCGTTTTTAGTAAATCAAAACCCACTTATAGTTCAGAAAATATGGACAGGTAAGATTCAAATAAATTCATCAGCAACTGAAGAACCAATTAATTTCATAGAAGAACCATTTAGCCACGAAGTATCCACTGGCGATGGCTCAACGCTCAGCCTGAAAGAAACACCTCTTGCAGGAAGCGCAATCGTAACGCGCATGGCCGAAGGGACAGATGTCCGGCTGTTAGAAACAGGCGGTGAGGACACAATTGACGGTATTGACGGCAACTGGGTCCGGGTAGGAACAGAAGATGGCGATGAAGGCTGGTGTTTCTCCGGATATTTACAGGAATTGGGAGATGGTGAATAGATGAGTGATATGAAGAACACCCAATACGCAACACCTAAAGTGCCACAAACACAAAGCACCACAATCCCCTGCCCTACTTGTAGCAGGGAAAATCGCAGTGTAGCAAAATACTGCCGTTACTGTGGTAAAACAATGCAAGATGCTTCCGCTGCTCCGTTCGTACCGTCTGTGTCCTCCGTAGCTAAAAATGAAAGATCTACCGACTATATCGGCTTGGAAAAAATCCGCACAGAACTAAATAAACAAAAAGTTTTACTTGAACTACAGAAACGAGGCAACACCGGCGGCAACAAAAAAATAGTTTTCATATTCCAGGGAAACACCGGCTCAGGCAAATCGCTTGTAGCCTCATGTTTTATCAAAGAACTGAAAAGCAAGAATCTGTTGAGCAGCGATAAAATACTGGAAAAATCCGCAAAAGAGCTTTCGAACACCTTCAGAAGCGAATTTGAAATCACAAAGTATTTTAACGAAAACCAGTATGGCGCTATTGTTATTGATGAAATACAACAAAGCATTGAATACTTGAATGAATTATTGCGAGGCCTTAAAAAGAGCACAGGTGAAAGCCTTTGTATCATTCTGGGCCTTAAAGAACCGCTTGCACAATATTTCAAGGAGCATCCTGAAGATGTGAGTTTTTGTAACGAAACCTTTGATTTCCCTGACCAAAGCGATGAAGACTTGGCATTGATACTTGAAAAAGAACTGGCGAATAAAAACATGGTATATGATGATTCGGTAAAAGAAATATTTATTCCATACATTCAGGAAAGCCGTTACAATCCTGACTGCCAGAACAAAAACGGCTGGCTTGTAGAGAATGACATCATTCCGAATATCCTTAAACAACAGGCAGAGAGATTAACACAGAAAACAGAACTAAACGATGATGATTTTAAAACAATCCTCAAAGAAGACCTACCATTAAAAACAAGCCAGAAAAGCATCAACGAAATATTTGCAGACCTCGATGAAATGACCGGCCTTGCTGCTGCAAAAAAAGCAGTGCGGGAAATTGCCGACACTATCGAAATGCAAAAAGAAATGGCAGAACAGTCAGGCGAGCCGGGTAAAAAAACGCAGGCGCCTTCGGTGCATATTGTTTTTACCGGCAATCCCGGCACTGGCAAAACAACTGTAGCCAGAATGCTCGGCCAATTGTTCAAGAGTATTGGCTTATTACCCAGCGATAAGGTCATTGAAGTTGACAAGAGCAAACTGGTTGCCTCTTATGTGGGTCAAACAGCGCCGCTGGTAAATCAGTGGTGCGACAAGGCAATGGGTGGCATTCTGTTTATTGATGAAGCCTATAGTATTACCGGCGGAAAAGATGGCGACACCGACAGTTTTGGACAAGATGCCATTGATGCACTTTTGAAACGCATGGAAGATGACCGTGGAAAATTTGTGGTAATTGCAGCCGGTTATAAAAACGAAATGAAACATTTTCTTGACGCAAATCCCGGCCTGCAAAGTCGTTTTACTCATTTTATTGACCTGGAAGATTATACTCCTGATGAACTTTTCGCGATATTCACCTCGATTGTGCAGAAGAACGGCCTTGCCATGACACAGGAAGCAAGCAACATTGCGCGAGAAAAAATAGAAGAAACATATCGCAATCGCACAAAAAACTTTGCCAATGGCCGTGAAGTGCGGAATATGTATGATGAAACAATCCGCCGCCGTTCGAGCCGCCTTGTAAAAATGTCTAAAGATGAACGCACGAAAGACGCGCTCTCCACAATTTTACCTGAGGATATTGCCTTTGAAAAGAAGAAAGTGTTGACGGTTGATGAAATTCTCTCAGAACTTGATGCAATGATTGGTTTAAGCGCCGTGAAAAAAGCAGTGCGGGAACTGGCGAACAAAATTGAGATGCAAAAAGAGCGCGAAGAAAAAGGCGCAGGTGAGGCGAAGCGCATGGGTATTCACATCGTCTTTACCGGCAATCCCGGCACTGGTAAAACTACGGTGGCGCGCAAACTTGGTGCATTGTTTAAGGCTATGGATTTACTGCCCCGTTCTGATGTTATCGAAAAAGACAAGAGCGGTATGGTCGGCCAGTATGTTGGTTCTACACCAAAACTGGTGAACCAGGCATGCGATGATGCAATGGGTGCAATTCTCTTTGTTGATGAAGCCTACACACTTGCTGGTGAAGACGGAATGAAAGATTCATTTGGGCAGGAAGCGATTGACACTTTGATGAAGCGTATGGAAGATGACCGTGGAAAGTTTGTGGTGATTGCAGCCGGTTATAAAAAAGAAATGGAACGCTTCCTCACTGCAAATCCCGGTATGCGAAGCCGCTTTACCGATTTTATTCACCTTGATGATTATAACCCCGATGAACTGTTCCAAATTTATGAACTTACCTTGAAGAACGAAAACTATTTTCTTGATGAAGAAGCAAAGGCGAAGGCAAAAGAAGCAATCACTGAAATTTACAACAACCGTGGTGATGATTTTGCCAACGGCAGAACAATGCGAAACCTTGCCGATGAAACCACCCGCCGCCAGTCGAGCCGCATTTCGGAATTGACAAAAGATGAGCGCACAACCGAAGTGCTCACCACAATTACCGCAGATGACATACCATTTGAAAAGCAAAAAACGGTAAGTGTGAAAGAAATTTTAAGCGAACTTGACAGCATGATTGGATTGCAGGCAGTGAAAAAAGCGGTGCGGGAATTGGCACAAACGGTGCAGATGGATATTGAAAAAGCCGACGAAGGCTTGGGTAGCAACATGCCTGTTGTTCATATCGTCTTTACCGGCAACCCCGGCACAGGCAAAACCACTGTGGTGCGCAAACTCGGCAAACTGTTCCAGGCAATGAAACTATTGCCGTCTGCAAAGGTGGTAGAAGTTGACCGCAGTAAATTGGTGGCATCCTATGTAGGCCAAACCGGGCCGTTGGCGAACCAGGCCTGTGATGAAGCAATGGGCGGCATCCTCTTTATCGATGAAGCCTATTCGCTGGTTTCAGGCGGCGGCAATGATTTTGGTCAAGAAGCAATTGACACATTGCTGAAACGCATGGAAGACGACCGTGGAAAATTCGTGGTGATTGCCGCCGGTTATGAAGACGAAATGCAGGGCTTTATCGAAGCAAATCCGGGTCTAAAAAGCCGCTTTACCCACTTTATACACTTGGAAGATTACAACCCCGATGAACTTGCCGCCATTTATTTATCGATGGCAAAACAGCAAGGCTACAAACTCACAGCGGAAGCGGAAGACGGCATCAAAGCATTTGCGGCAAGCGTCTACGACAATCGTGGCAAAGATTTTGCAAACGGTAGAACAATGCGCAATTATCTCGATGAAACAATCCGCCGTCAGGCAAGCCGTATCAGTGAATTACCCAAGGCAGAACGGTCGCGTGAAGTGCTTATGACAATAACAGAGGAGGATACACCCAAATGATTTGTCCTAACGAATTGTGTAAAGAAACCATCCCCGACGACTCCCTCTATTGCGACCAGTGTGGCAACGAAATATGGCGCTGTCTCCAATGCGGTAAACCCGGCACCGATAGATACTGCGATGATTGTGGTGTGGAGATGGTGTTTACGCCTATGGAAGAAGCAACAGGTACACCCCTCCCCCAGCCCCTCCCGCAAGGGGAGGGGAGGAAAATAAACTCCTCCCCCTCTGGGGGAGGTTGGGTGGGGGTAACTTCACCCTCTCCTTCTGCCACCGTCGTCGTCCAACTCCCCTCAGACCACATCACCTTCTTCCACCCAGATGGCTGGAAACTGGAAATACATGATGGTGATATCCTCGGCCGTAGCAATGGCCGGCACACAGCACGATTGGGAAGCATACCGGTTATTTCAGGCAACCATGCAAAAGTGACAAACAATGGCGGTAAATGGTTTCTGACAGATTTGAATTCAACCAATAAGACCTATGTAAATACATCGCGTCTTGAGCCAAATGTACCAATAGAAATAAAACAAAACGATGTTGTGACCTTGGCGAATGTCAATTTTACGGTGGTAGTATAAGGGTAGAAAAATGAAAGTAACAAGCGGAGTATATTCAACAAAAGGTGTTCGGCCTCAAAACGAAGATTCGTATATCTGCAATACTGATAATACACCAAACGGACCAATGCTATTTGCAGTAGCAGACGGCATGGGCGGACATGCTGCAGGGGATGTAGCGAGTCAGTTTGTTGTAAAAGCGCTGAAAGACTTCACTACATCAAACAGTGATGTAGTGACCGGCGATTCACTTGAAGCCTTATTAAAAAGAATACACAACAATTTATTGGAAGAAGGTAAAAAACGCGGCACACCGAATATGGGCACCACCATCACCGGCATTGTGTTGCAGGATGGCGAATGCGGCATCTTCAATGTGGGCGACAGCCGCACCTATCGTTTGCGTAACGGCATCTTGCAGCAACTTTCCCGTGATGATTCACTTGCAAGTATTGTTCCGGATGCTGCGAAAAACATTATCACCAATGCATTAGGTGCAGGCCTTAATACAATCACTGTGCAGCAGCGTTTTTCAAAAAACATTGCCGTCCCTGGTGACCTGTTCTTCATGTGTAGTGATGGTGTACATGGCGCCATTGACGATGATGGACTGGCAGAGATGCTGGAAAATGGCGGTAGTCTTGATGATATCGCAAAAACAATTGTAGAAAAGGCAATTGAAAATGGCTCAGACGATAATTGCACGGCGGTTATTGTGAGGATAGAATAAAAAAGTTCACGCAAAGGCGCAAAGACGCAGAGGAATATAAGCTCTTGGCGCCTTTGCGGCTTTGCGTGAGCTTTTATAGGAGATATTTATGGCAGATTATCAACAGCAACAACAACAAGCGCAACAACAGCAGGCGCAGGAAGATAAGCTTAGTGTAACACTGTGTCCAAACTGTGGCTCACCCCTGAAACCAAACGCAAAATTCTGCACCCACTGTGGGGAAAAGTTTGGTGGGGAAAAGCATACCTGCATTTATTGCAAAACTGAAACAACAAACGACATCTGTCCACATTGCAAAAGGCGTGTGGTTCCCTTTACCTGCCCCAAATGCAGCAACAAAACATTGAATGATGTATGCGAAAAATGCGGCATGATACTCAACCCACAGTTGCAGGCATTTGCAAATGAGGAAAAGAAAGAGGCGCCTAAACAAATGTCCGCCGAAGAAGTGCGGCAGATGGAGCAGCAGTTTAAGCAAGCCGAGTCGCCTGAGTTTGAAGCATTTCAGAAAAAGCTGATTGAACACCAGATATTACTTGAAGAACGGGATTATTTTAATAACAGAGAAAAGCGAATCATAAAGACATTTGGAAGGCAGCCTTTCGATATAGAACTGCCCGACCCGGAAGAAGAAGCGTTTAGAATGAAAGCGTATGCAGGTTTTGAACAGGTGATTATCGAAAAACAGCAGAAGTTGGAAACAGACGAATGGTTAAAATTGTTTCCCCCGGAAGTAAAACAACAATTTGATGCTGAAATTAAGGCTGTTGAACAGGTTGCCGACCTTGCAGCACGGAAAAAGGAAATGGAAAAGAAATATAAAGAGATGCTGGCAAAGGTAAATGATGAAGTTACGGCATTCAGGATTGAGGAAGAACGGAAGCGAAAGGAACGTGAAAGACGTGTTCTGGGAATATATTATTATGGTAATCCTGTTAGTGATTATGAATGGATAAAATTAGATATTGGCAATCAAACAAGTGCAAGTGCAGCCCACCACTGTGGCGGACATGGTATGAGTTATGGAAGTTACACTATGGGTTATGATGGACGTAATATTAATTTAACCTGCAGATTACTTTCATATAAGGATTGTCCCTTAAAACACCAAAATATGGGCAATTTTAATGGTGTTCTTAATGATAACGGAACAGTCATTTCAGGCTATTGGCAAGGTGCGCCGGTAACAATGATGAAATTTTAAAATAACAGGAGAGAATATAAATGGCAGACACACAAATAATCAACACAGGAACACATTCTGGAACACAGGTTATTACCGGTTCTACTACAGACACCGGTGCAAACTTCACCGGCGGACTTTTACAGAAGGGCGAAACGGTGGCAGGCTGGATGGTGGAAAGTAAGATGAACACCGCATCGGGTGAGGCGGATTTGTATATTGCAAGGCAGGTGGTCTCGACAAGCTCGACCACCGAGGTTGGCTCGACTACCGAAGACGGCTCAAGTACCGAAGGTGCTCGGAAAGGCGTAATCAAGTATTATCGGAGTATTACTAAACCGAAGACTGATATTCTGGACAAAATTAAGATGCTCAATCATCCGGATATAATTGAACTATTTGAGTATGGTGAATATAAGGGACGCTTCTATGAAATCATGGAGTATGCAGCAGGCGGCTCGCTTGATACACACAACAGTGATGGCAGTTATAAATATCTTCCCCTAGATGAAGAAAAAACAATTGACACGGTAAAAGAAATAGTAAATGCCTATAAAACCTGCCACGAAAAAGGCATCATTCACCGGGACATTAAACCGGCAAATATTTATTATCGAAATGAAGGTAAAGATATTGTCATAGGCGATTTTGGTATTTCCAGTATCATGGAGGAAAGCGAACAACTGCACAAAACGCAAACCGGCTCACGCACCACCGGCTATGCAGCGCCGGAAGTACTATCAGGCATCATCTCACCTGCAATGGACTATTATGCACTGGGTGTAACAATATGGGAAATGCTCACAGGTAAAGACCCATTTGTAATGGAAAATGGTAAGCGCAGAAATGATGCACACCTGATACGCGACACCATCGAAGGCCGCATTGCAGATGATATGTTAAGCCGCACACCGGATATGTCAAAAAAAATGCAGAAACTGGTCCGAGGCCTCATGGTAATCGATAGCGACAAACGCTGGGGCGGCGAAGAAGTGCTCCGTTTCCTTGCCGGGGAAGATGTGCCGGTATACGAAAAGCCGAAACAGGCATGGCATTTTGAGCTTGGTGAAAAAGATTGCACCAGCCTTGAAGAACTAGGGCAAGCAATACTTGATGACCCAAACGGCACACAGAAAAAAGTATACCGTAACCTTCTTGCCGGTTTTCTTGAAACAGATTATCCTGACTATGCAAAACAAATCAATGAAATTACCGAAGAATATTCGGCAAAAAATGATATGTATAACGGCCTTATCCGCATTGCCTATCTTTTGAACCCCAGTATGCCAATGCTTTTAGGTAATGGTTTCAGCCTTACCACTCCTGACGAACTGATTTCTTGTCTTGAAAATGCCCCGGAAACCGTTTTGCCTTTGTTAAAAGATAAAAAATCAAAACTCTACACCTGGCTGGATATAACCGGTTATGAAAAAGAAGCAGACGAAATACAAATACTGCTGGATGCTTACGATAGAAACAATGAAACTGATGGCAGCTTCCTGGCAAAGACAGAAGTGATTCTTCGTCATTATATCATCAAACCTTTTAAGTTGGAAAAATATGCAAATCTTGAACTATCATCATTAGAGCAGATAGAGAAATTACCGAAAGAGCTTAAAAATCATCTAGAAGCTGTCCGGAAGGAACACAGCTACGAAGGACTTCTCCTTCCCTGGCTTCAACTTCTAGAAACTAACCCTTCCCCTGAAGCTGCGTGAGAGGGTGAGGCGGTCGGTATATTCGAGGTCGCCGCCGACGGGGAGGCCTGATGCGAGGCGGCTTATGGTCAGGCCTTCAAGGCCGGGCTCCTCGGAAAGGACTTTTTGTAGATACAGGGCGGTGGTGTCGCCTTCTATGGTGGGGTTAAGGGCAATAATTACTTCTTTTGCCCCCTTGTGAAGCCGCATTACCAGTTTGCCTATGCTGAGCTTTTCCGGGCCGATGCCGTCCAAGGGGGCAATTAGACCACCGAGCACATGAAAGAGGCCGCGGAATTCACGGCTTTCTTCTATTATATGAACATCCTGGGGGCGTTCCACAACACAGATAAGGCTTCTGTCGCGGGTGTCGTCGCTGCAGATGGGGCAAGTGGCTGTTTCGGTCCAGGCGCCGCATTCGGGGCAGCGTTTAATGGTAGAATGAAGGATATTCAGGTTTTGGGCAAGGGATTGGCAATAGGCCGGGTCGCCTTCCAAAAAGAAATAGGCCATGCGGCTTGCGCTTTTTTTCCCTACACCGGGGATTTTAGCAAGCTGCATGGTTAAACGGTCTATAAGGCCTTCACTATTAGAGGTTGACATTGGGCATACCTTGTAACAAGCCGGGGATGTTTATGCCGCCTGTCATTGCAGACATTTCTTTTGCCGCAGCGTTACGGGCCTTTTCCGTTGCCACATTAAAGGCTGCCTGGACAAGGTCTTCGAGCATGGCTGCATCGTTTTCTGCAACAATGTCGGGGCTTATGGTAATGTTTACCAGTTCAAGCTTGCCGTTCATTTCTACTTCGACCATGCCTGCTCCGGCACTGCCCCGGACAGTAACATTGGCAAGTTTTTCCTGCATAACACCCATTTGCTCCTGAATCTTCTGGGCATTTTTCATTATATCCAGGGGATTGATTGTCATTGTATTGTTCCTCCAAAAACCTTTAACACGGTATCAACTGCATCGCTGCTTTTATCATCAGTATTATTCCCATTGGCCCGCTCCTGCTTCATTTTTTTGTATTGCGCAATGAGGGAATCGTCATCGGGGTCGGACGGCGGAGCGGCGGTTTCCGCCGCCATTGTAGGGGCGGGTTTCAAACCCGCCCCTACAATGGTTGTTTCGCCACCACCGGTTGCCCCGGCCACCATTGCCCCCCC
Organism: Spirochaetaceae bacterium; assembly: GCA_031262035.1. Classification (GTDB taxonomy): domain Bacteria; phylum Spirochaetota; class Spirochaetia; order Treponematales; family Breznakiellaceae; genus JAISIL01. The sequence continues at coordinate 16,262 of JAISIL010000025.1, forward strand.
ACCAATACGCACCTTTGCAATGGCCTCCACAATCTCCCCGGAGCTTATCCATTTGCTTAATGCGGCTAATTTGGATACGACTGTTTCTATTTCGAAACGGGGGGATATGCAATAGCGGACATTCCGGTAGAGCTCGAGTAATATATCAAGGGCCCTTTCAAGGCGGGCGGTATCCAAGGCTTGTAATACAATAGAAGAAAAATGCTCGCCTTTTTCGCCAAGGATTGATTCACGGGTGATGCCGTTTTTTAAAAGGAGCAGGGAACGGTAATAGCCTGCAAGTTCTACTACCAATTGTTCAATTGCCACGCCGGCTTCCAGTGTTTCGTCCAAAAGCATAAAGGCCTTGTTTGCATCCCCGGTGGCGCAGGCTTCGGCAAGATTGTTCAGCGTTTCTATGCCGGTAAGGCCAAGTTTTTCGCGAATAAGGCTGGTGCGAATAAATGTTTCGCCTTCTGATGCCGAAAAAGCGACCACCTGGTCGAACAAGGTGTATGCATCACGGAGGCTGCCGGTGGATTCTTTTGCTATCCAGAAAAGGGCTTCATCTTCTGCCTTGATGCCCATTTCATCGCAGGCCTGTTTTAATATACTCTGGATTGTTTCTATGGGAATAAGGCGGAAGCTAAATTGCTGACAACGGCTTTTAATCGTTGCCGGCACCTTGTGTATTTCGGTTGTAGCAAAAATGAAAATGATATAAGGCGGTGGCTCCTCAATTGTCTTGAGCAGGGCATTAAAGGCGCTGTTTGAAAGCATGTGGACTTCATCAATAATATATATCTTGTAGGGCCGTCCGCTGCTCGGCGGATAGAGCACCTCATCTTTTATCTGCCTGACATCATTCACGCTGGTATTGCTGGCCCCGTCTATCTCTATCACATCAATATTGGCGCCCCGGGCTATCTCCTGACAGCTTGAGCAGAGGCCGCAAGGGTTAGCAGTCGGCCCCTTCTCGCAGTTCAGCGCCCGCGCAAGAATCCGAGCCGTGCTGGTTTTTCCGCAGCCCCGCGGGCCCGAAAAAAGATAGGCGTGAGCAATCTTTCTTGTTTCAAGAGAATTTTTGAGGGTGCTTGCGACAAATTCCTGCCCGGCAAGTTCATTAAATGTTTTGGGCCGCCTTCTGGTGGCTGTTACTTCATATTCTGCCATACTAAAAAGCTCTATCGCCAGGATGGCCACGGCGCGACATGCATCTGCTTGCCGTTGCTGCCTTCCGGCCCTGGCGGATTCCGGCGGCGCATGCCCGCATGGGTCCTGACGATAAGAGCCTTATCAGTATATCAATTCTAAAAGATAATTGCAAGGGGGGTGCAAGAAAAAGAAAACTGTGGTATAATCAGAGTAAGGGAGTGTGAAAAATGAAAGCAAAACTAACGCTTCACAAAGAATTCGCCATAGGCGAAACTGACAGACGTATTTATGGTTCATTTATTGAACATCTAGGCCGTGCTGTGTATCGTGGCATTTATGAACCCGGCCATCCGGAGGCTGATTCCGAAGGTTTCAGAAAGGATGTTATCAAACTGGTAGAGGAATGCAAGGTTCCCATTGTCCGCTATCCGGGCGGGAACTTTGTATCGGGCTTCAATTGGCAGGATAGCGTTGGCCCTGTCGAGAAACGCCCCGAGCGGCTTGACCTCGCCTGGATGACAAAGGAATCGAACCGCATCGGTCTCAATGAATTTGCAAGCTGGGCAAAAAAAGCTGGCAGCGAAGTGATGTATGCGGTGAACCTGGGCACCGGCGGCCCGGAGACTGCGCGCAATGTCGTGGAATACAGCAACTTTCCCGGCGGCAGTTACTGGAGCGACCTGCGAAAAAGCCACGGGGTTCAAGACCCGCATAACATCAAACTCTGGTGTCTGGGGAATGAGATGGACGGTCCCTGGCAGATATGCCATCGTGAAGCAAAAGATTACGGCCGCGTCGCCTCGGAAGCAGCGAAGCTGATGAAGTGGACAGACCCGAGTATTGAGGTAGTTGCCTGCGGAAGTTCCGGTGCGCGAATGCCGACCTTTGGGGACTGGGAAGAAACAGTGCTCAGCGAAGGTTATGAGAATTTTGATTACCTGAGCCTGCATCAGTATTTTGATAACCGTGACGGCGACACCAAAAACTTTTTGGCAAAGTCCCTGGAAACAGAACTCTTTATCAAAACAGTGACTGGTATTTGTGATTTGGTTCAGGCAAAGAAGCGCAGTAAAAAACAAATACACCTTTCTTTTGATGAATGGAATGTCTGGTATCATTCGAATGACCAGGATACAAAGATTGAAAAGTGGATTGAATCGCCCCCGCGCCTTGAAGACATTTATACTATGGAAGACGCCCTGGTTGTGGGCTGTATGATGATTGCCCTGTTGAAGCATGCAGACCGGGTAAAAATTGCCTGCTTGGCACAACTGGTAAATGTTATTGCACCAATTATGACAGAGATTGGCGGACCGGCATGGCGGCAAACGATTTTCTATCCCTTTATGCAGGCCAGCACCTATGGCCGGGGAACAGTGCTCCGTGGGCCGGTGTCTTCTCCCAAGTATGATTCGAAAGAGTATAGCGATGTGCCCTACCTGGAAACAGTAGCTGTGTCCAATGAAGCAGGTTCAGCAGCCGATGGCAAACTGACCATATTTGCCGTGAACAGGTCCCTTGATGAGGCAATGGAGTTGGATGCAGACCTTTACGGTTTTGAAGGGTGCAAGATTATTGAGCACAGCACTTTGCACAATGACAACCTGCTTGCAGTGAATGGGCCAAAGGGCGAGGTGGTTAAGCCACAAACAGTGCAGGGTGGTAAATTGGATGGTGCCAAACTTAGTGTGCAGTTGCCAAAGGCCTCCTGGAATGTGATTCGTATTGGATAAAAATTATTTCTCACAAAGACACAAAGAACACGGAGTTTTATTTTCTTTGTGTTCTCTGTGTCTTTGTGAGAGTTTAAATCTTCGCTTAGAGTTTTAGCTTTGGCAGTGAAGTCTTTGATGCAGCAGCGGCTTTGTTTTCAGCTTCTATTGCTTCAAAGACTTCCTGCCTGAATACTTTTACCGATTGGGGAGCATTTACCCCGATGCGCACCTGGTCGCCTTTTATCTCGATGATTGAAACGCTGATGTTTTTTCCGATTACAATCTTTTCATTTACTTTACGGGAGAGGATAAGCATCAGTCTGTTCCTCCCACAATTTCTTGTTTAATCTTCCAGCGGGGGTCGCTTAATACGGCTTGCTTGCCTTCCCTTGTTTCCTGGTTTATCACCAAAGGCCCCTGGAGGTTGGCAGTAATGGTGCTGCCATCGGCAGGAACAGTAACAATCGAAAAGATTAGTGCTTTCTCCGGTGAATCAAGTTTAATGTCCTTTAAATCATCATCATTGATATTGATCTCATAGTCAGATTTGAATAAAAAGGGATTGATTAAAATAAAGGCCGTTTCGGCAGATTCTATCGATTGCAGCCAGAAAAAGGGTGCTTCGTTTGCATCCATGAGGGCATAGTCTTTCAAGCCTTCGAAACCAAGGAGGCCCTGGGGAAAATGCAAGAGTTGGCGCTCATCTATTTCAAGTAGGCCATAGGGCTTTGTATTAATTTTCATATATTCTCCTATAAATTTTTAACCGCGAACCACGCGAACCACGCGAACATAATTTTACCGTAGATAGTCCAGTAAGCTACGAGGAAGAACCTGGGCGGTTACCTGTAGGGCGGCTTGGTGGGCATTTTTTAGCATGGCCAGGTCTGTGGCTGCGGTAATCATATCTAGGCCTGATTCACGGGTTAGGGCGGCAGAGGCAATGGGGATTTCGCTGTTGATGCGTGCCCAGGCTGTTTCGACCCGCTCCTGCCGGCTGCCGTTTTCGGCCATGCGGTCTTGCAGATTGGCAAGGGCTAAGTCCATGCCGCCAATGCCCTGACTGCCTAAGTATCTTTGGTCCGAACGGGTTAGAGCATCGCGCACTCCGATAAGTTCATCGAAGACACTGCGTCCTGAAACCTGTGCCGTGTTTGACCAGTTGGGAGCGCCTACCGTTGCATTGTGGGTGATTATTCCTAAGTCCTGCAAGACAGTGCTATTTTGTGTATCCTCTGCACGAATCATGTGCGGGCTGCTTCCCAAGAGGACAAGGCCGTTTGTTGCAGGGTCAAGGTGTGCCGATACCGGTGCACCTGCGCTATTGATTTTATCAATTATAGAATACACGGTGTCGCCCGTTGCTACTGCTATCTCTTTGCCGTCAATTGAAAAAGATTGATTGCTTAAAGCGGTATAAGATGTAGCATCAAGATTAGCGATAACTTCCATTTTACCTGCCCAAAAGGCATCGCCGCCGGGGATATCAAGATTGGCGTATGCGCCCTCGGTTATTTCAACCTGTCTCCCCTGCCCTGCTCCATTGTAGGAGACATTGACGATATTTGCATCAGTTCCGTCTCCCGGCAAAGTGAAAGGTTTACTGAAGGCCTTATCACCGGAAAAAATATACTTGCCGTCAGAGCCAACCGCATTGGCTATGGTAACCATTTCTTTCAAGAGCTCGTTTACCTCGGAGGCCATGTATTCACGGTCTTCCGGCGCAAAAGTGCCGTTTGCCCCGGCAATAGAGATTTCGCGGACCCTTTGCAGGACATCGTTTGCCTGCCTTAAATAAGCGTCAACCTCGTTGTAATGGTCCTTTGCATACTGGGTATTATCTTCAAAACGATGCAGGCGGGCCAAATAGGACTCGTAACGCACCGCATGGGAGGCTGCCATTGGGTCGTCCCGTGGCGAAAGAAGCCTTTTCTGGCTTCCTATCTGGCTTTCCTTGTCGGAAATTGCCTTTTCCTGCCGCCTTAAATGAAAGGCCATGTCGTTATTGGGCATTGCGCTTGAAATTCTTGTCATTTCAGATACCTCCGCACTTAAATTGTCGGCATATATTTTAAGGGCTTTAGCCTTTAATTATCCACATTATTAACAATTGTTACCTCTATGGTGCCATAGATTTTATCATCGTCGGCAAGGTAGGTAAATGTCCAGGGAACAATGACAATACTGCCATGAGAAACCTGTGAATCTTCAGCAAGAAGGTTGATATTCAGTGTCTTCAAATCGCTATACATGGCGGATTCTATATTTTCATCGATGCTGCCGTCGGGTAATTGATTAACCGGAGTGCCATAGCGAATCGTATAGAAGTCAGAATTATCAACGGGTGTTTTTTCCGATGGGAGAATAATTGCTTTGCGTTCGCCCGGTAAAAATTCACTGCTTTCTACTACATATTTTGCATCAGTCTGCCCCCATCCACTGATTCCGGTAACCTCAATTAACTGCGTACTGTCCCCTAGTGTTTCTGTGCCCGGTGTTTCGGTGCCTGGTGTTTCAGCGCCTGGCGTCTCTGTTCCTGGTGTTTCAGTTCCAGGCGTCTCTGTGCCTGGTGTTTCTGTCCCTGGTGTTTCTGTGCCGGGTATTTCCCCCGGTTCTTCGGCAGGAGCAGGTGTTTCTTTATGAGGGTTTATAAAGTCTTCAATAATACCCTTGAGGGTATCGTCTTTGGTCTCTTTCTTTTCCTCCACTTCTTTTTGCAGTTCTGCATTTTTCTCTGCTATTGCCAGTTCAATAACCGAATATTCCATTGCAGTGAGCATTACCCCACGGGCATGTATGGCATCGCCACGAAACACAATGCTCATACTGTTCGGGCCGCTTACAATACCGTTTTTTGCCTGTTCACTGCTTAAAAGCGATGCCACCTTTATTGCAGCAAGGGCTTTCTCACTGGAAAGACTGAAGCCTTTCAATCTATCGGCTTCTGCAAATACTGTTGAATTTACCTCCTCATTGGTATTGAGGCTTTCTACTTTAATAGCGCCATCATCCGGGGGAAGCCTGTTTACCACAACAAGGTAAGAATCCTGAAGATAACGGCTTGTTGAAATATTACTGAATACAGTTGTTTCACCGCTTGATATTATCCAGGGGCTTATTGGTTCAGATAATCCGCTTAATTCATTTAAGGCTTCCAGAGTAATGGTAGAAGCATCAACAATGGCATAGTAACGAAGCCCTTTTGCCTTGTTGATTGCCTCTGCCAAATGTATAGCAAGTGTGTCAGCATCATCATCGCCTACCCGGTGTGTATAGACAATGTCGGTATCTGCAATACCTGCTATGGTAGTCGTGGTTGTAGATAAGTTGTCGCCTGCAATAACGGAAAAAGTATAATTCGCTGTTTCACCTGCTTTTTTTTCAACAAGATTCATTACCGGCATATCTATTTCAGATGGTGTTTCTGCATCCCGGACATTCATCTGATTAGGACAAGCAGATAATAACAATACTGCTATACAAAGTATACCGCGTATACAAAACATACCACTTTTCTTATACATCATTATCTTCTCCAAAATTAGCCTTTGCACTGTTTGCTGTGCAGAGATTGTTTAGTATAATATCATCTATACCGGATGCACAATTTATTTTTGCTTCATCGTAAAGCAGATATTGATACTTTGTGCTATAAATTCCACCGCCTGACTGAGAAGCAAGATTAGCTGTTATTTTGGTATTCTCCAATTTAAGGCTTAGGCTGGCAGTGCTTCCCTGGAATTCAGCCTGTATACCGCCGCCGCTTGTTGCAATATTATGGTCAATGCTTATCCCACTTAAATCATACTGGGGTGCAAGTGCACTATCCGGAATCAAGAAATAAGCTCCTCCGCCTGCACTTGCAATATTATTAGTGATACTCACATTTTGTATACTTACCGTATCAACTATTTCATCGCCTTCACCGCCAATGTAAAAACCTCCGCCATTTGTTGATTTATTCTCTGAAATATCACCACCGCTCATTAGAAAGGAGGCAGAACCGGTATTATTATTCGAGGCGCCCTGGGTTATATATACACCACCGCCATACTTATGCGATATATTATTGTTTATACTACCTGCCTCAAAGATAAAACTGCCATTGTGCACAGCAAGACCGCCACCGTAATCTGCACCATTATTAAAGCTGATTGTGCCACCTTGCATAGTAAAAACACTGTTTATACCCAGTGCAACACCGCCACCGCTTGTATCACCTGTGCCAAGCCGCTGAACGGTATTTTTGGTGATTATGCCGCCTGTCATAAGAAAAACCGGGGCTTCTCCGCCTTCAAGTCCTACCAAAAGAACACCGCCGCCATTGGGAGATGCAACATTTTGACTGATTTCTCCCCCGGACATCTCCATGATACCGCCTTTCCCAATAAACACTCCGCCACCGCCAAAACAATCCGGTAATGCACCTTCCTCGCCATTAATCCCGTAGTTTAAATCACTCTGTGTTGTTACATAACGGGCCATTGCAGTATTATGCTGGATAATTCCCCCCTGCATACTGAACTTTCCACTATCACTCACTGATACTGCACCGCCATTTACAGAACTGCAATTCTCAATACTTCCACCTATTAACTCAAACACACCACCTTGTGTAACATGCACAGCGCCTGTTATACTGTCCTGTATTTTAGCCTTAGCCTTCATTCGAAGGATGCCGGTATTATACACTTCAATAAGCGACTCCTGGTTTGGCCCATTAGCACCCTGTAAAATAATAGCACCATCAAGAGTTAATGTGGAACAGTCCACATGAAAAAGCGCCTTGCTGGCATTTGTTGCAAGCCTTATTACCGGATTAATTTTATCCGACGCAGAAAGGATAATATTGATGTTTTTACCCTTAAACTCACTCATATACTGTGGATCAATACTTGCATTCTCAGCAATTTGAATACGATAAGTGGTATTATCAACAGAATTTTCCTTAAGCCACTTTAAGGCCCCCGAAAGGCTAAATGAGGTATTAATATCAAGCGGCATGCTTGCATTATCAAGAAAGATACCGGGAAGATTATAAAGCTCATTTTCCATAAAAGCATTTCCACAAGAGACTGTTGTCAATATACTGAACAGGGTAATTATTCCTATACTTTTTTTACAATTTTTCATCATTCTATCCCACTAATATATAAATCATTGAAGGTTGCATCTGAATAAAAGCAATTGTTGCCGGATATTGTTCCTCCTGTCCTTTTAAAAATACCTTCTTCTACATAGACCCCGCCGCCTACTGCCGCAATATTCTTCGAAATAGTGCCATTTTCAAGGAAAAAGGCTCCGCCATTTAGGTAAACACCTCCACCTTTTGCATTTGTGTTATTGCCGGTAATCCGGACATTGCCCCGCATTATCAGTGTTCCTGTCTTTTCGACACGAATAAGAGAATCACGGTTGTTTGTGCCTTTAATAGTAATATTACCATCCAGAATAAGGGTATTCGCATTACCGTGTTCCGAGCCTACAGTAAATATACTCCCACGGGAAAAGTTATCGATATACATTGCATGTGCAACCTGTAAGCTAATATCCTTTGTTTCCGGTGCAGTAATGGTAATGCTCACATTTTCTGCCTTGCCCAAACAGGAACTTATATCAATGGGATTGACATTTTCGCTATGCGCCAATCTCATGGTATAGCGGGTGTTGCTTTGTGCATGTCGCTGCAACCATTGAAAGCCATCGGTAATAGTGAATGTTTTTTTGCTCCAGTCAACCGGCATCACATTATCGTTAATATAAAGGCCGGGCAAGTCGCTCATGACTGCATCCATTATCGGATTACAAGCCGATAAAAAAAGACAAACAATACTAATAATACCTATACTATACACTATTCTTTTCATAACTTATCTATTTTCTCTTTTTAGTTTATAATTACTACCTTGTTTCTTATTTCTTATTCTTTTATTAAGTCAAAACTATACCCTACATACATTCCAAATGACATCATCTTTGGATACTGAAATGACACAAAAGGGTCTACATAGAGGCCTTTCCATATATTAATACGAGCACCTGCGGTAAGCCCGCCTGCAAACGAAACCTTATTGTATGCTTGCGAATTTACCGTTATTATTGTTATACCGGCATCTGCTTGGGCAAAAAAGTCTGCAAAACCGACCGAGGCTATATACCAACGGAAAAGCGGCTCTATCTCCAGTGCCAAAACACCATTAAAATCGTCAAAAATATTGACTTTTAGGCCTGCGGTGAGTGCATTGGTAAAACGGAAATCAACAAGAGCTCCACCACCAAAAGCAAGGGTATCACTGATAGTATACTGGTTACCTTCAACACAGAGACCTATTGATAGTTCACCCATACTGCCATTGCGTTGTGAATCAACAATATTCGCTGCAAACAATGTATTTGAAATAAAGAAAAAACAAATACATACTATAAAACAAATACTTTTCTTTTTCATCCTACCATTCCCAGCAATACATCCAACAGACTATTTGCCGTTGTTAAAAACCGTGCAGCCGCTTCGTAGCCTTTTTGGTATTGTATCATTGCCGCAAGCTCTTCGTCCAAGTTTACACCGGAGATACTGGAACGCAGGTCTGTTAACTGTTTCATTATCAGTTGCTGTGTTTCCAATGCATCCTTACTCTGTGCACCAAGACTGCCTATTCGTCCGACTGCGCCGGCAAAATAATCATCAAAGGTCTTATAACCGTTGCTGCCTGAAACCCCGGATATCATCACCTGGCTGTCACGTAAGGCGGCTATTGCCAAAGCTGCATCACCATTGCCTGCATTGGCAGGGCGGCCATTGGTTCCCAGGCCTGCGGCTACAGAACCAGGTTCACGCACTAACTGTGGGTTTACCGCAACCCAGGCTGCAGGGTGTGTCTCGGGGGCAACGGCATAGTATTCAGCCCCTGTGCCGTCAGCCCTTGTAGATGCGGCAAGCGAATTAATTGCATCGGCTTCTTGCCAATTGTAGGTTGCACCCCGTTGTAAAATACCCGTATAGTCGCTGAGCAACAAACCTGCTTCGCCATTTGCTCCATTGTCCGCAAGGCTTCGGATAACAAAATCGGGATTGCCGTTTGGCAGAATAGAGCCCTGGGCTGTAGTTCCCTTAATGCTTAACTGGCCTTCCCTGTTCAAACGGGCAAAAACCTCTGCACCACTTCCATTAATTCTATCTATTATATCCTGCACACTATCCGTATCATAATAGGGCACATCAATTGTTGCATTAGGGTTTTCTGCTATTGCAGGTGCAGGAAGGGTCAGCGTGCCATTAAGGCCCGGCTTTGCATTCAGGTCAAGCTTATTCTGGCCATTCATCCGGTAGATGTAGGTTGAATCAAATTGGCCATCACCATTCCGGTCATAGTTGCCGTTTACATTAGCAACAAAGGGATACTGGGAAAAGAAATCGAGGCCGGTTTTTCCGTTTGCCCCATAACCTGTTTTATGCACCTCGTTCACTAGGTCAATAAAATTCATCGTCATAGAATCGAGGGTCTGAATTTCTTCTTGTATCGAAGTATCCCGCATCTCGACAAGCGCCGCAAGAGAACCATCCTGAAAGCTCACATCCTCGCCTGTTGCCTGCCAGACAATCTTTCCATAACCTTCAGCCTGGTTTCCCAGGACATAATCAAACTGATTGCCTATATTCCCCTGCACCAGGGTGAAGCCCGCAGTATGAATCATAAATTCTTTATTCCCGCCGTCTGCCCCATCACGGTTTTCAACGGTAATATCAATCAGTTTAGAAAGTTTATCGACAAGAAGGTCTCGCCGATCGTAAAGGTCGTTCGGATTATCACCCTGAGCCCGAATACGGGAAATATCCTTGTTAAGCGCCGCAATCTGACTGGATAAATCGTTTACCTGCCGAACAGTAATAGTAATATCTTCTTCGGCCATGTCCTGAAGGCCCTTCAGTGCAGTAAAACGCTGATGAATACTGTCGACAAAGGACTTTCCCCGCTCCAGAACGGAACTCCGCGCCGCATTGTCGGTCGGATGCAGGCTGAGTTCCTGCCAGGCGTTCCAGAAAGCGTCCATATTTCCCCGAACAGAGCTTCCCCCAACTTCAAGATAGGCCTGCTCCATCTGGAAGAGATACTTATCGCGCGTCTCCCAGTAGCCGCCCACACTGCCCTGAGCAACGATGCGCTTGTCGAGGAGGCGGTCTCGCACCCGCTCAACATTTGCCGCGACGCTCCCCTGCCCCAGTTGGCCGGCCTGCTCGCCACGGGTGAGCCCCGGCATATAAATCGGCTCGGAAGCGCCAATCCGCACCCGTTGGCGGGAGTAGCCTTCGCTATTCATGTTATCAATGTTGTGCCCCGTCGTGGAAAGCGCACTTTGATGCGCCATAATACCGCGCTTACCCAGCTCAATTCCCATAAAAGTTGAGGTCATATTTTCATCTCCAATGCATGTAATTCCGGCGCTGCCATCGTTCCATTACGGCCATAAATGCGTCCTTTTGCCGCCGGATAGACTTTTTTTAAGAAATCTTCGGCTAAAGAGGCCGATTCATTGATATAAGCAAGCAAAGAATCGTTCTCCAGCCTGATTCGTAAGGCTTCAAGCTTCAGTTTTCGGTATAAATCATTCAGAATATCCCGTTCTTCGGGCTTAAAACCCAGTGACAGCCGGTAAAAATAGGTATTATCAAGAATATCCATCCTGTTTTTATCGATTTTCTCAAAATCACTGCCAATTTTCTTGAGTGTTTTCATCATCAAGTCAAAATTAGTCCACTGTCTTTGCCGGACACTCTTCTTGATAATCGCCTGCAGGGCGGCAATCTCTGCTGTTTGATGCAGTTCCCGCTTGAGAATCGATACACACTCGGCATACGCAATCTTTTTTTCCATAAGCTTTACACCTCATTTTGTTTATCGGTTTTTTCAAAAAATCCTTAAGAAAAACTTTTACCCACTTGAATTTTTTTTTCAGTGGGTGTATAATGTCCAAAATGAGTAATATAAATGATGATTTAAAAATGATTTACATCGCAAGGCAGCCTATCCTCAACAAGTGGGGAAAACTGGTAGCTTACGAGCTGCTTTTCAGACGGGACAATATCAGTAACAAAGCCGATGTCCAGAATGCAACCCTTGCTACGGTGCAGGTTATGGAACATGCCTCGAACTTCGGGCTCACAAGGCTTGTTGGCAGCCACAATGCTTATATCAACTGCAATCGGGATATTCTGATGAGCGATATATTACAACTTCTCGACCCGCAAATCTTTGTTTTGGAGATACTCGAGGATGTCCAGATTGACCCCATCCTCACTATCCAATTACGAAAACTCAAAGAGATTGGCTATAAGATAGCGCTCGACGACTTTGTCTACGACGAGGCAAATATCAAGCGGGCCGAATCAATTATGAATTATGTGGATATCATTAAGATTGATTTAGGCCTTACGGCCCGCGATAAGTGGAAGGCCACTGCCGATTTTATTCTGCGACATGGAAAGAAGGGCCTTGCCGAAAAGGTTGAAAGCCAGGCCGATTTTGAACTCTGTAAATCTTATGGCTTTATGTATTTCCAGGGTTATTTTTTTGCACGCCCCGAAATGCTTTCCAAAGGTGAGGTTGATGCAAAAACAATGGAGGTGCTTAAAATACTAAACACACTAAATACACAACCTGATATGACTGCTCTTGAAAAAGAATTTAAGAGCTCACCTGCTCTCACCTTAAAGTTACTGAGCTTTGTCAATTCGGCTTACATAGGTATTCCGCTTCCTGTGCAGTCAATTAAGCATGCCCTTGCCATGTTCGGTTTAGGCAAGCTTGAACGATGGCTTAGTTTGATGCTCTACTCGCGTTCCGATACTGTAGAAGATTTGGGCGGTTCCCCGCTTTTTGAAAATGCAGCCCAGCGTGCAGTGTTAATGGAAAGCCTCTGCCAGGAACTTCATCCTGATAAAAAAGAGATGCATGAAAAAGCATACTTAACCGGTGTAATAAGCAGAGTTGATGCACTGTTTAGAATGCCAATGGATAAGGCTCTTGATAACTTTAACCTTGACCAAACCATAAATGATGCACTTTTAAAACAAGATGGTGAATTAGGCGCTCTCTTAAATTTAATGAACTTACAGGAATTAGACCAAGGCATTGATATTGACAAAATGCTGAAAGATTTGCACATTTCTGAAGATAAATACAAAGAGATGCTTTCATCATCATACGGACGGGTTATGTAAATGCGAGTAATAATTGTAGGTGCAGGAACTGTAGGCACAGAACTTGCACGGCAATTGGTGAGCGAAAAGCATGATGTCTTGATTATTGAAAATGATGCAGACCGTGCACGTCATGCATCATCCCGCCTTGACTGTCAGGTTATTCAAAATTCTGCAAACAATATTAGTGTTCTTGAAGAAGCAGGTGTTGCAAAAGCCGATGCACTTATTACCGTTACCGATTCCGATGAACTAAATATGATAGTCTGTGGTCTTGCAAGTGCAAAAAACCCAGACATGATAAAAATTGCACGAGTGCGAAACAATGATTACATTAAACTTGCCGATAACAATGGCGCATTAGGTATAAACCATTTTGTTCACCCCAATGTAGAAGCTGCCCGTTCCGCCCTTGATGCAATTGCACATGGGGCAATGGGCGATATCCTTTCCTTCCACGGCACACCTTTTTGCTTCTGTTCAATTGACATAGAAACAGACTCGGCCTTTGACGGCCTTATATTAAAAAACTACACAAGCCTTAATGCCGGTGAAAGCATGGTTATCCTTCTTGAAAGAGAAAAAGAGGATAAAACAGGTTTCGAAAGCATAACACCGGTAGGCTCCACCGTGCTGAACCGGGGTGACCGCATTCACCTGCTGGCACGGGAAGATGCAATGGATACTATTTTTTCGCTTGCAGGCAGAAAAGAAGCGCCTTTGCGCAAAATAGGCATCGTAGGCGGCGGGCGTTTAGGCGCCCTGATTGCAGAAGGAATATTGGACTCAGGCGATGCAAAACAAAGTATTATTACAAAACCTTCATTTATAAACTCTATCTTTAAGAAATTTATGCCCCATATTGCAAACAAACTGACTATTATCGAGCAGGATTATGACTTATGCAAGGAACTTTCCGAGCGTTTTCCCCAGGCTCTGATATTAAACGAAGACATTACCGACGAAAACTTTATTGCAGAAGAACGCATTGACGGCCTTGATTTAATTATAACAGCCACCGAAATGCAGGAATTGAATATAATTACTGCGGTTTATTTAAAATCCCGGGGGGTCAGGCGTGCAATTTCTATGGTTACAAGCCCTGGTTATGGGGCTATTGCACGCAAACTCGGCATTGATGTCGTTATTCCAATGAAGTCCGTTGTTGTCGATTCGATATTAACGCACCTGATTGGCGGCGGTGTAAAGGGGCTGCACCGTTTAGGCGAAGGAAAGGTAAACCTGATTGAATTAAAGGCAAATGATAATGCACCGGTTACAAAAGATAAAATCCTGAACATTCATTTCCCGCCGGGAGTCTTATTGCTCCTGGTGAACCGGGGCGAAGGCAATTCCTTTATTCCCCACGGGGATACAACTATACAAAGCGGCGACCAGGTTGCCTTAATTACCAAGTCGGGAACAGAACTGGAAGTAGCAAAATTCTTTGCTACAAGCGAAACATGAAATATTTTTTTATACTAAGATACTGTATATATATACTTGCCCTGCTTGCACTATTTTTGTTACTACCCCTGTGTATAGCATTAGTGTATGGCGAGAAAAATATGCTTCACTGTTTTTATCTGCCTTTCATTATAATTGCTGCACTTTGCCTTATTGTCTATTGTATAGGCGCCTCTATAAGTAAAGGAAAAAAGCCCCGCCTCCATTCTGCCGATGGTTATATCATTGTCTTTTCCGCATGGATTTTTATGTGTGCTTTTGGCGCTATCCCCTTTGCCTTATCAGGTTACTATTCCGATATACCCTCTGCAATCTTCGAAAGCGCATCAGGTTTTACCACAACAGGCTCCACCATGTTGGCAGATGTAGAAAGTATACCAAAATCTATTCTTATGTGGCGGGGTTTAACGCATTGGATTGGCGGTATGGGTATTGTTGTTCTCATGGTAGCATTACTACCCATTTTAGGCATGGGCGGTTTTCAGATGCTCGAAGCGGAAAGCCCCGGCCCCGAAGCAGACAGAATCGTTCCCCGGATTACCCCAACGGCAAAAATACTCTGGCTTTTGTATGTAAGCCTTACCTTTTTGTGCTGTATCCTCTTAAAAATAGGCGGCATGCCCTGGTTTGATGCCCTGTTTAATGCTTTTTCTACACTGGGCACCGGTGGTTTTTCTACACGAAATGCCAGTATTGCCTCCTATGCCTCACCTTTTTGTGAATGGGTCATTATCATTTTTATGCTGCTTGCCGGTTTTAACTTTACCCTAATATTCAGAAGCCTGCAAGGTAAATTCAAAGAGGTCATTACAAATAGCGAAGCAAGAGCATACTTTTTAATAATTCTTGTAGCAACAGCAGTGGTCGCTATATCCCTTGGCCGGTCGGGGGGCAATGTCCGGCATGGCCTTTTTCATATTGTATCTACCATTACTACTACCGGCTTTTCGGTAGCAAACCAGGATGCATGGCCTTCATTGGCACAGGTAACAATCTTTTTTATGATGTTCATTGGCGGTTGTTCCGGTTCTACAGCCGGTGGCATAAAAGTAGTCCGTCATGTAATCCTTTGGAAACAGGCGGGCAATGAAATGAAGAAAATGATTTATCCCAAAGGAGTGTTCAGCATCCGCCTTAATGGAAACCCTGCAAAAAAAGAAATAGTTCACGGCATTGCAGGATTTGTGTTTTTATACTATGCAGTTTTAGTGCTTAGCTTTTTGGTAATTGCTTCCTCGGGATTAAACATATGGCACAGCTTTAACCTCTCGCTTATTACCCTGGGTAATATTGGTATGGGCTTTGGCGGAACAGACCATTTATTACAAGGTTTACCGGCATGGCAGAAAGTGTATATATCCCTTGTAATGATTATCGGCCGCCTTGAACTAATGAGTTTCTTTGTCTTCTGTTCAAAAGACTATTGGGAGCGGCCTTAGCAGGTTACAGGTTGCGTATAGCAACCTGTAGGGGCTTGGCGTGCCAAGCCCTAGGATACAGTTATGAAAATGAGGATTTCAACGATTACGACAAAAAATTCTTATCTCTTTGTGTTTGGCACATGGTTAGCCATTGTTTTGATAGGGACTATTCCCTTTTTGCTCAGCGGCATTTCATTTACCGATAGTTTTTTTGAAAGCGCTGCGGGTTTTACTACAACGGGATGCACTGTTTTGGAAGATATTGAATCGCTATCAGCGCCTCTGCAAATGTATCGGGCAATTACACACTGGATTGGCGGTATGGGAATAGTCCTTTTAACGGCAGCCCTCTTTCCCCTGCTTGGCATTGGCGCTTTTCAATTGATAAAAGCGGAAACAACCGGCCCTGAAAAGGAAAAAATCACTCCAAAAGTAGCAGAAACGGCAAAAATACTCTGGCTTATTTACCTCGCCCTTACCGCAGCCCTCCTTCTTTTATACAAAATCGGCGGCATGAATTGGTTTGACGCAATCTTCCACGGCCTGAGTATCATGTCAGGCGGCGGCATAAGCGACAAAGAAGATGGCCTTTCCTTTTTTCAGTCTGATTTTATTATCAACACCACCACAGTATTTATGTTTCTTACCTCTATCAATTTTGCCTTATACTTTAAACTGGTTACCGGCCGTATAAAAGATATTGGTAAAAACAGTGAGTTCAAGGTTTTTATCTGTATACTATTAGTAAGCACAGTAATTGTAACACTAAGCATTGTTCCCAATTCTGCAAACATAGGCGACGCAATCAGTAAGGGCTTATTCCACACAGCATCATTCTTATCCACCACAGGTGTTGCAGTAAGTAACTATGAAGCATGGCCGGCCATTGCACAGGGAGTCTTATTGTTTTTGATGCTTATCGGCGGCTGCTCCGGTTCAACTGCCGGCGGCATAAAAATTGTTCGCATAACAACCTTGGCAAAGCAGGCAATCAATGAAATTAAACGAATAGTCTACCCACGCGGTTTTTTCAATGTCCGCCTGAACGGAAAGCCCGGTAGAAAAGACATCATCTACGGCACTGCTTCTTTTTGCTTTGTCTATATGTTTATTTTAATGCTCCTTACCATTGCAACAAGCACTACCGGCTTCGACCCTATATCCTCATTCAGCGCCTCCATTGCAGTGCTGGGGAACACCGGCCTTGGTTTCGGTGCCGCCGGCATCAACAGCCTCCTTTCAGACTTCCACGCCCCCCTAAAATGGCTCTACGCACTGGCAATGATAGTAGGCAGACTGGAACTGTGGACATTCTTGGTATTGTTCCGGAGGGAATATTGGGAATAGAAAATAAACCACGAATGAACACGAATATTACACGAATTTGTATTGACTAATATTTTACATTATTCGTGTTTTATTCGTGATATTCGTGGTTATTATTAGGAATAGCTATGTTACAAGAAGGATTAGACAAACTACATATTGATATTCGTATATCAGAAAAACTCACTGCCTACATTTCTGAAATTGAGATGTTCAATGCTGCCTATGGCCTGGTGAGTTATAAGACTGTCGATGAGCTTATTGTCCGGCATATACTCGATTCGTTATCGCCATTGCATCTTTTGATGCAACATAATCCGAAGCAGATTGCCGATGCAGGTTCCGGTGCAGGCTTACCGGGAATTCCCCTGGCAATAGCCCTGCCCGATGTGCAATTTACCTTAATAGAAAAAATGGGCCGCCGTGCAAATTTTCTGCGTAATTGCCAGGCCGTGTTGGCCCTGCCCAATGTGCAAATTGCTGAATGCGAAGTAGAAAAGGCAGAGCAAAATAAGCTGAGCGGAAAGTTTGACATAGTCACCTTCCGCGCATTCAGGCCATTAGATGCAGCAATGTATAAAACACTGTCGAAGCTGCTTCGCCCCTCTACGGAGGCAGACCAAAAAGGCATACTGGCTGCCTACAAGGGAAGGCGGCAAAACATAGAGGCCGAGATGCAGGCACTGGAAACAAAGCCCCTTCACTGGCAAGCCACCCCCTGCCCCACCCCCTTCCTGGACGAGGAACGCTGGCTGGTGGAGGTGGAAAAAACAGGGTAAGAGGGTATGTTTACCCTATCGTTTCAACCACTTCACAGAGCAGAGTTGTTACCTTCGAGGCATTTTCGGCAAAAACCTTGCTGATTGCTTCCCAGCTCGCCGCTTCTTCATCTTCCCGCCAGGAATCATAGTCGGTGACCATGCCGACTGCAGCATAGGGAATGCCCGCCTCGTTGGCCAGTGCCGTCTCGGTTGCTATCGACATATTGATGATGTCGCCGCCCCAGATTCTGAACATCCGCGATTCGGCCCGTGTGGCAAAACGGGGACCTTCTTCGGTAATCACCGTGCCCTTCTCGTGAAAAGACCAGCCATGTTTTTTGATGCCGGCGATAAAAAGCTGTCGCAGCTTCTCATCATAAGGATCCGGCATAGCCGGATGTACCGGATTATTCGGCTCAAATGCCTCATAGAAACTCCGTTTTCGCTGTAGGGTAAAGTCGATAAACTGGTCGATAACCACAAAATCACCCCGATGAATCTCCTCCCGAAGTGAGCCCACCGCTGTTGTGGCAAGAATGTGGGTGCAGCCCGCTTCTTTCAGAGCGGCAATGTTCGCCCGATAATTCACCTGGGTCGGGGGAATAGTATGCTCCCTGCCATGCCGGGCAAGCAGTATCACTTCGGCACTGCCGATAGTCCCCGTCTTCAATGGCGATGAAGGTTCGCCCCACTTGGTCGTCATGACCACATCCTTTGCATTTTTCAAAATATCCGGATTGTCAAGCCCGCTTCCACCAATAATTCCTACCATTTATACACTCTCCTTATATTTTTTTCTTATATCGTCTTCGTTTGCCTGCATGATTCCCCGCTCGGTAATAAGAGCAGTAATAAGCTTTGCCGGGGTGACATCGAAGCCCCAGTTCCGTGCCGGTGTTTCCGGCGGACAGATTTCTACCGTCTCGATGCGTCCGTCTTTTGTCTTACCACTTATATAGCGCACTTCGCCTGCATCCCGCTCCTCAATGGGTATCTCTTTAACGCCATCTTTCATAGAAAAATCGAAGGTTGATGAAGGGAAGGCCACATAAAAGGGGACGCCGTTTTCCTTTGCGGCAAGGGCTTTAAGGTAGGTGCCGATTTTGTTTGCCGCATCGCCCTGCCTTGTCACCCGGTCCGCCCCGGTAATGACCATATCGACAAGACCATGCTGCATAAGATGGCCGCCTGCATTATCGGCAATCAAATCATGTGGAACACCTTCCCCGGAAAGTTCCCAGGCGGTAAGGCTTGCCCCCTGATTGCGTGGCCGTGTTTCATCAACCCAGACATGCAGGGGAATGCCTGCATTAAAGGCTGCATACACCGGCGAAAGGGCCGTACCGTAGTCGACAAAAGCAAGCCAGCCGGCATTACAATGGGTAAGAATATTCACCGGTTCGCCACCACGGCCCTCCTCTGCCTTTTTGCGTGCAATATCTTCTATTATACTAAGCCCATTAAGGCCAATCTGTCGGCACATTTCAGCGTCTTCATCGCTAATAGCCTGAGCTTCAGCTTTTATTAAGCTCACGCAAAGGCGCAAAGACGCAAAGGAGTTGGAGAGGGGGCTAGTCGAGATTTTGCTCATAATCCTGTCCACTGCATAAGCCAGATTTGAGGCAGTTGGGCGGGTGGCTTTTAGTGTTTGTGCCGCTTCGTTCAGGTCATTGCCATTCAGGGCAGCGAGATACATGCCCCAGGCAGCCGTAGCACCAATAAGGCCCGCCCCGCGGACATACATGTCCTTAATGGCCCGCCGTGCGTCCTCCAAAGTAGCCAGCTCGATAATCTCAAACCGAAAAGGCAGAACAAGCTGGTTTATGATGCAAACCTTCGAAGGGTCCTCTTCCTTGAGCCAGATTGTGCGATAGTGACGGTGGTTAACGGTCATAATAAAATTCTCTCAGTAACTATAGTTTATGGGAAATAGGGGATTTGGTCAAGTGAGTGAATAAGTAATGTCAGCGACCAGCGATTATGTAATCTTTGGCAACAGTCCTTTCGTATTCCATGCACATAATGTCATTAAGATTCACCCTGCCTAAAGGCACATGGAAGTCATCAGCGCTTTTATCATTTCTTCATCGAAAAACTGTGATAATCGTATCTTTGTGGCATCGTCAATAAGCGTGATTAGAGGCAACAACCGATTTGGTTATTCTGGTGCATGAACATAGCAAAAAAGTCGCGGAGTATAACAAAATGATTATGAATGCTTTCATGCTATTACATTCATCGCTTTTCTAACATCTTCTTTTATCATCTCTACCTTTGATTTTTCAAGACCAAAACTGTCTCCGGTCTGTGTGTATGAAGGGAAAAATCTAATATCATGTGAGCATAATTACTTTGATGTTGGCAAACGAATCCAATTCAGTTTCGAGGATATTTGAACAATGTTTTATGGTCTCAGACGACACAAGGTAATCTTTCTTAACACATTTAATAGCAGTAGTTAAATAAATGCCGTTGTTCAAATAATCGGTATAAGTCTTATAATTATATCCAAGACTATTGAAAATCAGGTTTGTATTTCTGATAAACGCCGGTTCGCCTTTTCCATCAAAATAATCATCCTGATTTTGCGGGAAACTTTCAGAGACAAGCGCTAATTTAATTAAGCTTTTTGGGCTAGATTCAGGTAATATGTGTTTTGCCAGAATCACATCACAACAATTAAAAATGCAATTATTCATATTTTTTATAACTCCTTTCTCATAATAACTTTTGTATCCCATTCAAAGGTTTTTATAAAACCGCATTCTTCAAATATTTTTACTGGTCCCATATAATCAAATCTCTCACTGTTAAACTCTTTGTTTGGATAACTTTCAACATAATCAAAGCCATCCAAAGCAGCGTCTTTACATGCCTGCTCAAGGAGTAGTTTACTGATCCCTTTTCTTCTCATTTCCGGCGCAATCACAAAACAAAACACCGATTTTACCTTTACGCCTGGATCTTCTTTTGGAACATCGCCCATATACCAAACCCCGCCCTGGCACTTCAGGCATTCCATCTTTGTGTTTGCATTGCACCAGCCAACAATTTTATCATTACAATAAGCCAAATAGCCTTGAATTTTGCCATCTTTCACATTTTGTAGTGCAATAACGCGTCGTGTTTCAGCGGAAGACAAATCTTGTCCGGCACAATCATCCGCAGACCACATAACACAATAACACTTGTGTTCATCAACAGCGTCATCATGAGGGGTCATATCAAAGAAATGCACATAGTCCTCTGCCATTTTCGGCGTTAATTTCTTAATTTCAATATTCATAAATTCTTCCTTCGCTATATGTATCGGCATAAATTCTCTCAATCATCACAGAACTTACCCTTAAAGAAGTTCTCATTGCCGGTTTTCTTGGCGGTCATTCAAAATAATACGCAACCATCCGGGCAGACAACGTCTTTGCTGTATTGTCCGATCCCTCCTATATTGGTCAGGTCTCCGCCGCTCCGCATAGCTTCCATGATGGGAAACATCTGGAGCATCGTTTTAGAGCAGATTCCCTGTCCATCGGCGTTGACAGGGCAGCCATAGGTACAGGTATACTTATCACCGATTTCCTCGCCGTTGCGGCAGCAGTGTTCGGTCTTATCACCACGCAGGAACCCTGTGACTTCGATTTCCAGTCATATTCCTCGATTTGACACAGGCGACTGCATCCGCTCCAGTAATATAGAAGTCGGATATTTCATTTTTGCAGATAAAGTCGGCAAATGCCTCACTGGTGAGCGCATTTCCTTTGGATTTCGTAAAGATATGCTCCGATACGATTTTTAAGTCCGGCGGCCAGCTCCGCCCCCTGCGTTCCAGGCTTAAACCTCCGTGTGCCGGGAGAAAGATTTTCGTGCCAGATATACACAACGGGAACGCCGCCCACCACCGCCCAGGCAATGGCGGTGGTGATGTTTTCGATAATTTCCTTGTAGTTTTTTGTGATGTCGTTTTGAATGTCGATGACGACTAAGGCTTTATTCATTTGGCCTTACCTCCTGTGTGCAGCAATTTCGCGTTCCAAAAAACCTTTACTATGAGGTTCTTTTGGTATCCGAGAAAATGTAAGAGATCACATATCCGCTCTTTGCGGATTTAATCTCACACTTGCAGTTGTTTGCTACCAGATAGTCATTGAGTTCAATAACAAATTCCTTGAAACGGTCATCAACCGTATCAAGAAAAGCGTTAAACGTTCATGACAAGCGACTGATCATTTAAATTGATATTGTTTCCCATAAGGAATTCTCCTTTCTTTCTACTCTTTCCTTCCAATATAGAACACATAGCCGTAGTAAGCGCCGATGTTGTCAATTACCCCTTCACACCAGATGAGGTCAAGTTCCCCCTCATTGAAAGGAAGGTCATCCATTGACCCGAATGTGGCTTCCGGGCTTCCCGGCCCCTGCCGTTCGAGACTTGAAAAATACTCATTGATAAGAGCAGGCGAAAATATGAAATCAGCAACTCGCCTTGAAGTCTTCCCAGGCGTGCAGGTTATCGACAAAGGGCTTGGGGCATATTTTGCCGGTAATATCATAGTGCCGCCAGAGGTCGTCTCTGTTAAGTCCATAGGTTTCACGCAGCATACGTGCCAGTTCCTGTCCGGAAGCAAGGACAGCAGTGTTAAAGCTGCCTGTTTTGTCGATGCACAGTTCTATCCCAATCGTGCAATCATTCGGATATGAAGACAGGCGCTGCAGGGCCTCGGGCGTATACTGCCGTGCCCCCACATGGTAGCCAATCTCGGTATCCGGCAGACAGCGGATTATCTCGCCCTCCAGCCCGACCACATAATGAGCAGAGGCATATATTCCACTGCTATCGGGCGGCTGATTTTTCAGGCTGTCAAAGTAGTTGCGGTTCCCCTGCGCCGAAGCGCCTGGATTCCCGGTATAATGAATGACAATGCCCTTTACTCCCTGCAACAAGGTTCCCGGCCTTGAGTATTCATTCGGGGTTAATAGCTGTTCTGATATGTTCATATATGGTTCCTTATTAGTATTATATCATACCTTTATGTTTTCTGTCAAGGCTCTGCACATCTTTTGCAGTAATTACAAATTCTATATGATATTTTTGTCAAAAAGGGTATTCTGTATTCGACGGAATACGGGAGCCGACGTCGATTGGTGCTTGAAGGGAAGGAACGCTTTGTCTGAGGAATCAGATAAAGACGACTTCGGTACAAATAGTAATCGCAACGGCGTCCGAAGACAAAAATGAGGTGCGGGGTTGAGGCCCCGCAACCTCGAATAGGATTTCGGAGCTCCCGGCAGAGGACTCCCGTTCCTCCGATTTTATCATAAGGAGAGAAAGATGGCAAGAAGGTATGAACAGAACAAACGGTATGTAGGAATCGACCTTGCGAAAAGGACGATGGAAGTGTGCATTTTGGAAGGCGGCCGGATAGCCCGGCACGGCTTCAAAACGGATGCGGAAGGACGGGGGAGGCTGATAAAGCTTCTGAGGAAAAGCGACACAGTGGCGATGGAGTTATGCTGCTGTGCGCTGAAACTGAC
>JAISIL010000129.1 GCA_031262035.1 Spirochaetaceae bacterium
GAATAACACGAAACCGCTTCGCGGACACGAATTTTAAATACAAATCATAGATTATTCGTGTCGGCGAAGCCGATTTGTGTCCATTCGTGGTTGTAAATTTTTAAATGATTTTGCCCTGCATAAAAATGCCTGCCCTTGAATAATTTCAGAGAATCGTCTATTATGGAGCTATGAATAAAAAGCCCTTGTATATTATCGATGCCTATGCCCTGATTTACCGTTATTATTTTGCCTTTATCAGCCGGCCTTTACGGAATAGCCGGGGGGAGAATGTTTCTTCGCTCTTCGGCTTTGCCCAGACCGTGACCCATTTGCTGAATGAAGAGGTGGTTTCGACAGGCTCAACCACCGACGGTGCCATCTATGTTGCTGCTTTTGATTCAAAGGGGCCAACCTTTCGGCATAAGATGTATCCTGAGTATAAGGCTACGCGGCAGAAGGCTCCCGATGATTTACATGCACAGGTGCCCTGGGTTGAAGCTTTTTTGAATGCACTGAAACTCCCTGTCTTAAAGGCCGAAGGCTTTGAAGCCGATGACCTGATTGCAGCCCTTGCCAATAAGTGCAAGGCCGATGGCCGCCAGTGTTATATTGTTTCCGGGGACAAGGACCTGCTTCAATTGGTTGGTGACGGTGTTTACGAACTGCGGCCGGTGAAGGGTTTTGCCGGTGGAAGCAGCCAGGGAGGTAATTACGAAAAGGTCGACGCCGAGCAGGTGAAAGCCGAATGGGGAGTGCCGCCTTCGGGAATGCTTGATTTGCTGAGCCTTATAGGGGACAGCTCCGACAATGTGCCTGGGGTAAAAGGCATTGGGGAAAAGACCGCCACAAAATTGCTTACCCGTTATGGCAGCCTCGATGAAATATACAAGAACATTGCAGCCATTGAAGGCTCGGTAGGAAAGAAACTTGCTGAGGGGAAGGATTCGGCTTATCTTTCAAAAAGTTTGATTGCGCTCAACACTGATGCGCCTGTGCTATCTATAGAAGAAATTGCTACACAGGAACTTGATAGAGAGGCGGGGGTGGAGGTTCTGCTTCAATATGAGGTTAGGCAGATAGCCAGTAAATTAAGCTCACGCGGAGGCGCGGAGGCGCGGGGGAGTGATAAGCCATCTCAGCAAAACCCTCAAGATTTTCCGCGTCCTCTGCGGGCTCTGCGAGAAAATAAAGAGATTGAATATACTGAAGATTTGTTACAAGACCCCTCTGTTACCATAGTCGGCTATGATATAAAGCCATTTTATAAAATGACTTTCGAAAAAGGGCTTCCCCATTGGAAGTGTAAGATATGGGATACGATGATTGCTTCCTGGCTTCTTGATTCTGACCGGGGAAATTATTCTACGCAAACGACAAAAGAGGTCCTGGAAAAACGCTTGCTCGAAACAAATCAACTGCATATTTTTACCGATATTGAAATGCCCTTGCTCCCAATCCTTGCCGAAATGGAATGCCGGGGTGTTCTGCTTGAACCGAAGGAACTGAAAACTTTTGGTGAGGAACTAAGGGAGGAATTAAAGAATCTGGAGACACAGGTTTTTCGTTTTGTCGGCCATGAATTTAATCTGGCGTCTCCAAAACAGTTACAGGAAGTGCTTTTTGTAGAACGGGGTTTAACGCCGCCGAAAAAGACAAAGACCGGCTACAGCACCGATGCGGCAGTCCTTGAAGAACTGTCAAGGGTCGACCCGGTGCCTGCCCTGATTGTCCGCCATCGCACGGCAGCAAAACTGATGAACACTTACATTGATACCCTGCCGAAGCAGATGGACGAAAATGGCCGGGTGCATACTACCTTTGTCCAAACAGGCACCGCCACCGGACGCCTTTCCAGCCGCGACCCAAACTTGCAGAACATTCCGATACGGGACGAAGAAGGCCGCCGTATTCGAAAGGCCTTTTGTGCAGGCCCGGGAAACCTGCTTGTTAGTGCAGACTACAGTCAGATAGAGCTGGTAGTGCTTGCCCACCTTTCCGAGGACAAAAACCTTATAGCAGCTTTTGAAAGCGGAAAGGATGTGCATGCACGGACTGCATCGCTCATCTTCGGTATTGATGAAGACAAGGTGACTCATGATATGCGCCGTATGGCAAAGACTATCAACTTTGGGGTGATGTATGGAATGAGTGCATTCAGGCTTTCCAATGAACTGAATATCAGCCGTGCCGATGCCAATAAATTTATCAGCGCCTACTTTGATACCTATTCGGGAGTGTTCAATTATATAGAAAGATTAATTAAAGAGACCGAAGAACGTGGCTGGGCCGAGACTATTATGGGCCGCCGGCGTGCAATTCCGGCGATTAATTCCCGAAACAAAACAGAGAAGAATGCAGCCGAGCGTGTGGCAGTAAACACCCCAATCCAGGGAAGCGCAGCCGACATAGTAAAACTGGCAATGCTAAAAGTTGATGCCGCCCTGCGAAGACCGGTGGTCGAGCCTGTCGAGACCACCTTCCATGCGAAACTACTCCTTCAAGTTCACGATGAACTTATCCTTGAAGCGCCTGAGGAGGAAGCCCCTGCGCTTGCCGTATTGGTAAAGCAAGAGATGGAAAGCGCCTATCGCTTGCGTGTTCCTCTCAAGGCATCTGTAGAAATCGGTCCCCGATGGGGCGACTTTCATTAAACCACGAATGGACACGAATCGGCTTCGCCGACACGAATATTATCCCTTGCATAAAAGCGCTGTTCTTATTATAATACCTACATGTCAATACATAATGCACAGGAATATTTAAACAAATGGGGCAAGGGGAATGCAATTCTTGAAAGAGAGGCTTCTACTGCCACGGTTTCAGAGGCCGCTTCGGCCTTGGGTGTTGAGGAAGCACGGATTGCCAAGTCTATTTCCTTTAAAAAAGAGAAGGAAGACGGGGCGCTGATGATTGTTTGCGCCGGCGATGTAAAAATCGATAACAAAAAATTCAAAGATTATTTCGGCTATAAGGCACGGATGTTGCACGGTGATGAGGTTCTACAGTATACCGGCCACGAACCGGGCGGCGTTTGCCCATTCGGTATTCCCGAGGGGGCTAATACCGAGGTGTATCTTGATGAATCACTGCACCGTTTCAGCACGGTTTTTCCAGCCTGTGGAAGCGCAAATTCCTGTATTGAACTGACTTGTCCGGAACTGGAAGAAATATCTTGTTCAAAGGCATGGATTGATGTTTGTAAGGAGATAGAAGAATGACAGTAGCCGATAAATTAACTGCAAGCCGTATCATCATTGCCCCCATCTTTTATGCACTGATATTTATCACCGGCGGCAGAGCGCTCCCTGCGCTCATTATTCTTTGGGTTCTTTTTCTTTTTGCTGAACTTACCGATGCCCTTGATGGTGCTGCAGCCCGCCGCATGAAAGAGGTATCAGACTTCGGTAAACTCTTTGACCCCTTTGCCGACACCCTGATGCATATCATCTTCTTTTTTACTTTTACCCAATTCGGCATCTTAAACCCGATTCCTTTTCTTATCATTCTTATTCGGGAAAGCTCCGTGCAGTTTTTGCGTAACCTTATGTTAAAGAAAAAAGGTATCGCCCAGGGAGCGCGCTGGCTGGGTAAAACAAAAACGGTAAGCTATTTTCTTACCTGTGTAGTAACAATGGTCAGCCTGACTATGCAGCAATTTGGATACCCGTCGCTTGCCGGCGGTTTTTCACTTGCAGCAAACATACTTTTTGTTATAGCAGCTTTACTGTCTATCATTTCTTTTATTGATTATTTTCGTGTGTATAAGAGGGCCTGACATGAAACCTAACCTGGATAGTATTTTTAACACAATTGATTCTTTTGCCGACCGGGCAATTGAATTGGAGCGCGAACTCTGCAAGCGGCCTGCCGTTTCTCCCGGCTCGGGTGGGGAAGGGGAGCTTGATAAGTGCCTCTTTCTTGAAGGCTGGCTTAAGGCACAGGGTATCAGCACTATACAGCGATTTGACGCACCCGACCCCTCGGCAAAAGGCGGTGTTCGTCCAAATCTGATTGCTACTATTGAAGGCGAGAATGATGCGGCGAATGAGAATGGCAGGCTCTGGATTATCAGTCATCTTGATGTTGTTCCTCCGGGAGAAGCAAAGCTCTGGGATTCGAACCCCTGGGAATTGCAGACAGAGACAGAAGATAGCGGGCAAGGTCCGCGCACGAAATTAATTGGCCGCGGTGTTGAAGATAATCAGCAGGGGCTTGTTTCTTCAGTTCTGGCAGCGCTTGCTCTGCTTAAAACCGGCACAAAACCTGCACGAACAATCAAATTACTCTTTGCAGCCGATGAAGAAATGGGCAGCGAATATGGCGTGATATATCTGGTGAAAAATCATCCGGAGCTTTTTGCAAAAAATGATGTAGCGCTTATTCCCGATAGCGGCGACCCGCAGGGCGCTTCTATTGAAATTGCCGAAAAAAATACTCTTTGGTTGCAGTTTACCACAATAGGCAAACAAGCCCATGCCTCTACCCCCGACCAGGGGAACAATGCCTTTATTGCCGGTTCCGATTTGGCCTTACGGCTTCACCGTGGTTTAAGCGCCAAGTTTAATGCCCATGACAGCCTTTTCGAGCCTGATTACTCCAGCTTTCAACCGACAAAGAAACTTGCCAATGTGCCAAATATAAACACTATTCCCGGTGAAGATGTGTTTTTTATGGACAACCGTATTTTACCCTGCTATAAAAACACTGATATATTGGCAGAAGTTCATTCTATTACTGCCACGGTAGAAAAA
Organism: Spirochaetaceae bacterium; assembly: GCA_031262035.1. Lineage (GTDB taxonomy): Bacteria > Spirochaetota > Spirochaetia > Treponematales > Breznakiellaceae > JAISIL01. The sequence continues at coordinate 4,734 of JAISIL010000129.1, forward strand.
GATTACGCTGTGCAGGTAAGGGTGGAAGGCATACAAAGCGCTGAGTCCCCTGCCACAAGGGAAGATGCTCCTATCATTGGGGCCATTAAAAAGGCTGTGCAGCAAGTGTATGCTGTTGACGCAAAGTGCATTGGTATTGGCGGCGGAACAATAGCGGCAATCCTTCGCAAGATTGGTATGGATGCAGCGGTGTGGTGCCGCATTGCAGAATGTGCCCACCAACCAAACGAATATGCCTACCTGAATAATATACTTGGTGACGCAAAGGTGATGGCCTCATTAATGCTATAATAACTACTACTCCTCCCCCTGTGGGGGAGGTTGGGTGGGGGTAATTTGGAATTACGACTTACACAGTATATAGAAGAACTAGCCAAGCGTTCTCCGGCTGTGCACAAACAATTTTACCCAAGCCCCCTTGAAGATGAACCGGACGAACAGGCCATGGATGACCCGCTTGGCGAGGCCCTTTACCATGCAGCACCGGGATTGGTGCACCAGTATGCCGACCGCGCCTTGTTGCTTGCTTCAAATAAATGTTTTGCCTATTGCAGACATTGTTTCAGACGCCTCTGGATACATAATTCAAATAATTCCCCCCCTTCTAATTTACCCCCATCTAATATACCCCCCTCCCCTTGCGGGAGGGGTAGGGGGAGGGGAGCGTATGTAGCCTACCTCCACAACCATCCCGAAATAAAAGAAATATTACTTTCCGGGGGTGACCCACTTACCTTGAGTGATGAAGAATTAAGGTCTTTGTTTGCGGATATTCGACAGGCCAGCCCTGATATTGCTTTTCGGTTATGCACACGGGCGCCGGTTGTTTTACCAAGCCGTATTAGTAATGAGTTTGTGGCGATGTGTGCCTCGTTTAAGCCCCTTCGTTTGTCTATTCACCTGAATCATCCGGACGAGCTGACGAGCGAATGCCGGCATGCTCTTTCCTGCTTTGTTAATGCAGGCATTCCCGTGCTGGTTCAAACGGTGCTGCTTCGGGGCATTAATGACAGTGTTGACACACTAACATGCCTCTTTCGTCAGTGCCTCAGCCTTGGCCTGCAACCCTACTACCTTTTTCAATTGGATTTAGCACGGGGAACAAAACACTTCCGTGTGCCCCTGGAAGAAGGCCTGGAACTGTATGACCGAGTAAAAGAAGGCCTCTCCCCAGTGCCCCCCTACGCAGTAGACCTGCCCGGTGGCGGCGGGAAAATAAGGCTTTCCAAAGAAATAATTGCCGGCATTATAGCCACAGAAAAAGGCCGCTTCTACCAGCTCAGGGATAAAGACGGTAGGTTGTGGTTATACCCGGCATTCTGATGCACAGCGGATTCGGCCAAAAAAGTCAACTTACTACTGCTACTCTTCGACTACATCATCAGTTACAGTGGCGCCCGGGCCCTGGGTGAAGGTGCCGCCTGAGGCCACATACACGCCAGCGCCGCCGCCGGAAGATGCCTCGTTACCGCTTATTGTTCCGCCTTTCATCGTGAATGTACTATTGGCACCCACATACACGCCGCCTCCACATGCGGGGTAGTTGGTCATTGAAACATTATTGCTGATTTGGCCGCGGTTCATGGTAAAGCTGCTGCCTTGTTCCATATACACGCCGGCGCCGTGGCCGTCTACAGTGTTGTTGCTTATTGTTCCGCCGTTCATTGTGAAAGCAGCATCGGAGGCGAGATACACACCGCCGCAGATTCTTCCGCCGGTCGTGGAATAATTGTGATTTCCTTTGATAATCACATCGGTGTTCATGGTAAGCAGGCTTTTACTGCCCACAGAGACCAAAGCAGCCGTGTTATTGCTTTTCCCCTGAAGCGTGAGTTCTCCTTCCAGCGTCAGACTGATGTATGAATCAGCGGCAATCGTTATGAGGGAACCCGTTGTAGTGGGGTTAATCTCCACCCGGTCGCTCCAATCTAAAGTATGCCCATTGGGATTCCCTCTGATTATAATGCTTACAGGACTCCCCTGACCGCCTTGAATGCTTGCGTAAGTCCCAGCACCCAGGGTTAGCGGGCCGATGCTCTGGTCGTCTTCCAGGGCGATGCGGAAAATACGCCCGGCAAGCCCCGAGACGCTGGTGCCATCCATCTTATTATTCTGCGCTGTTCCATTAATCCAATTAAGGCATTCTGTAAGGCTGCCGGCATCATTTTTGCCCTGATACCATTCGTCCTGACCGTTTATGGCAATATGCTCGTAGAGATTACTCGGGGCGTCAATAGAGAGGTCAATTCCCGACTGATTTCCCAAAGGCAATTCTACCAGTTTTTCCCCATACACAGCGCCTTCAAGGGGCGAAGCTGTTACTGTTACACGGGCTATGCAGTCAAGGTAGAGCGGATCCAGGGCAAGCGTATCCCCGCCTTCAGCGGCAGTCAGCGGGCCCTGTATTGGGTTATCTTCATCATACTCCCAGTTGCCATTGGCATCTTTGCTTGCGATATGCCAGGTAAAGCTTGGTGTGTACCCGGTTGAGTCTCCCTTGGTATCATTAGTGCCAAAATATATGTTGCTTAGGTCTACCTTAAAAGTATCCGTCAACATATCCAAGCCAGGTTTTTTCGGCCTCGTTAAAGAGACCTCACCCGAGATACAGAGGTCGGGGTCTTTTGTATACACCCGATGCGCATACACAGCACTCTTTAGGGGGGAGGCTGTTACTTTTACCCGGATAGTGCAGTCGAGGTATTCGTCTTTTAAGGGGAAGGTATCGCTGGTAACTTCCGGAACCGGGTCCCCAAATATGCCATCCTTATCGGAAACATACCAACTGTAGCTCGGGCTCAG
>JAISIL010000009.1 GCA_031262035.1 Spirochaetaceae bacterium
TTCATATCCACATCCATTTGTTCTACACCTCTGTAGAACTATTATATATTTTGGACTAGATATTGAGTTTTGAGTCAGCCATCCCTTTCGGCTAGATTTAGTTTTGAGGCATCGCGTACAGGGTGCAGAGGAACAGAGCAGTTCGAAGAAGCCACCCGTATGCGCCGAGCATGCACAATATGCGTATTGCGCAAAATACTTGGTTAGAAATGCAGACAAAAGTATTGGAGGAAGGGATGATAAGCCCTGCTGTGCCGTAATTTTTCTAAAAAAAATATACAGACCCACTTGACAGTTTTTGCAGTTTTTTATATAATGGGTTTATGTTTATGAAAACGGTCGGTTTTAAACAGCATCATCACCATTCTCATGCGGCTCCCAGCCGCACCTTCTAATCAGAGGCAGGAAACTGCCGCGGGGCAAACCCTCAAATGGGACCCCAAGTAACCCGTTTTTAATATGTTTATTGTGGTTTCGATAAGCCGGGCCACCGGAATTTAATTGAAAATTTACCATATAAGGAGAAAAAAATTATGGTCACTAATATTGTTGTAATGATTATCTATTTTGCCATCACAATCGGCATTGGGCTGTATTTTGGCAAAAAGAAGACGGAAACATCGAGCGACTACACGGTCGGCGGGCGCACTTTTGGCCCCGTGCTGATGTTCTTCACCATGATGGCTACCATCGTCGGTGCAAGTTCGGTTATGGGCGCTACCTCCTACTGGGCAATCCGTGGTATGTCGCAGATCTGGTTCTTTGTCGGCGGCGTTATGGCAAACTTCATTTACCTGTTCTATCTGGGGCCGAAAATCAACAAGTTCGGGCGCGAACAGGGTGGTGAGACAATCGGCGACTGGTTCCAGTTCCGTTACGGCAAGGCCTCGAAGTATATCGCTTCGGTCTTTATCGCTCTGGCCTACATCGCAATCCTTGCCTTCCAGTATCTGGCGATGGGGACAATCCTTAACATGATTACCGGCATCAATTTTACTGCTTGTCTGATTATTTCGGCGGTTATCGTGGTGATTTATACCTCGTTTGGCGGTTTCTGGTCGGTTGCCAGCACCGATGTTTTGCAGGGCGCAATGACCTGGCTCGGCGTTGTGGCCCTCGGTATCATCTTCCTTGTGCGCGGCGGCGGGGCCCAGAACCTCTTCGATTCTCTAACGCCTGCGCAGACCAGTCCCTTCGGTATTGTTACCCCCTGGAACGCCTTTGCCTCGATGCTCACCCTGGGCCTCGGTATTGTTTCCTGGCCTGATATTTGGCAGCGTGTCTATGCGGCGAAGAGCCCCAAGGTCTTTCAGAAATCCTTTGGCGCCTATATTTTTGCTAACCTTTTCCTGACGGCGGCGGTTATGTTCCTCGGTTTTGCTTCTATTAAACTGATGGCCGGTTATGACGGCGGCGCAAACGGCCTTCTGCCTGCAATGATTATGAAATATCTTCCCAATGTCTTCGGTGCAATCCTTCTGGCGGCGCTGATGGCCGTTATTATGGGTTCTGCCGACTCGGTTCTGCTCATTTCTGCGGTCATCGTTTCCAAGGACTTGATTGAACCCCTGATGAAAAGGGATAAAGATGACGCCTTCCTTATGAAGATGCGAAAGATTGTGACCGGCATTGTCGGCCTTGCAACATTGATTGTTCTGATGTTCAGCACCGATATGTTTGCCCTCTGGGTAATGAGCGCAGATATTACCGGCGCCACACTGGCTGTGCCTATCCTTATCGGCTTCGTCTGGAAAAAACCGAGCGAAAGCGCTACAATAGCATCGATAGTAGCCGGTTTTGCAGGCTGGTTGTTGTGGACAATCGTTCCCAATTTCCTCGGCCTGGCAATAAGCGCCATCCTGCCTGGTGCGGTGCTGTCGCTGGTGGCATATGTGGTGGTGGCATTCGTGGCGCCTGCGAAGGCGAAAATATAAAAACCACGAATAACACAAATGGCGCTACGCGCCACACGAATGGGATTTTTGTTTTATTCGTGTAGCCCGTAGGGCTATTCGTGTTATTCGTGGTTAATTTTTGAGGTTTATATGTATGATGTCGTAATTTCCGGAGCCCGGGTGATGGACCCTGAGACAAACCTCGATGCCGTTCTCAATGTGGGCATTTCCGGTGGCACAATTACACGCATCACCGCCGATACCCTCGAAGGGCGGCAAACCATAGACGGCACCGGTTCTGTTCTTTCGCCGGGCTTTATCGACATACATACACACGAAGACATGTCCCCTTCCTCGCTTGCCGGGGGGGGATTCAATTTTCCTACCGAGATTGCCGCCTGTGCTGTCCGCACGGGGAACACGACCATTGTTGGCGGCAACTGCGGGGGAAGCAATTATCCCACTGCATCATACCTTGATGCACTGAACAAAAAAGCCTTGCCGGTGAACTGCCTCTCCCTTGTGGGGAACAGCACCCTGCGAAAACAATTGGGCATTGGTGAATACGATAGCGCTGCCCCGGAACAAATTGTTCAAATGAAACAAATGGCTATAGAGGCTCTGGACGAAGGGGCGGTGGGCGTCTCTTTCGGTTTGCAGTATGCACCGGGAACGAGTTTTGAAGAACTAATCGCCCTTTGTGAAGCGGTTGCAGAAAAAAATAAATTCTTTGCCGTCCACATGCGCTACGATACACCGAACAAGGCGATAGAAACAGTAGATGAGGTGCTGAAAGCGGCAAAACAAACCGGGGCCTCGCTGGAAATTTCCCATTATGCAGCAAATGTCTACGGACAAGTAGCAGGTAGCAGGGAGCAGGGAGCAAGTAATATTGCAGTTACCGCAGAAATGATACAAAAAGCAATTGATAGCGGGCTTGATATTGCCGCTGATGTCTACCCTTACGATACCTGGGCGACATCGCTGAAGTCGGCGGTGTTTGATAATGGGTTTGATGATTTTAATTTTAAGGTTGAAGATTTAGAAATATTATCAGGCCCCTTGGCAGGGAAATATTGCACAAAGACTCTTTTCAAGATGCTTCGGGCAAGCCCCATTGACACTGCCGTTGCTTGCCATAATGCCATCCCCCTTGCCGACATACAGGCCGCCTATAAACTGCCCTTTGTTTCTGTGGGGAGTGATGCTGTTTTATCCAAGGTGAAACTCCCCGGCATGAAAAAAGAAATCCTCATGTGCCACCCCCGTGCCGCAGGTTCGCCTGCAAGGTTTCTACGGGAATTCGTGTTGGGGAACAATGCCGCCTCGGTAATGCCCTTAATGGACGGCCTGCGAAAACTAACCTTAATGCCCGCCCGCAAATTAAAGCTTGCGAAAAAGGGCCGGCTACAGGAGGGCTGTGATGCAGACCTCTGTCTTTTTGACCCTGAAACAATTGCCGACCAGGCAACTTACGGCATAAAAGGCTGTGCCTTGCCGCCTATGGGAATAAAGGCCGTGATTGTCGGTGGAAAAGAAATGTATAAGAATTAAGGAAAAGTAAATCGTATGAAAACAATTATTGCCGACCCGGCGGGGAATACCACGGCCTTTATTTTTGATGCACCGGAGGATAAGGCTGAAAGGCTTGCACTTTGCAAAAAACTGCTTGAAGGCCCTTCCCAAAGAATAGAACAGGTAGGTTTTGTCAGCAATTTCCCTGAAAAACCAACACTGATGATGATGGGCGGTGAATTTTGCGGCAATGCAACCCGGTCTCTGGGCCTTTTGGCAGCAAAAGAACAGGGCATTAAGGGAAAGGCAGCCATGCAGGTTATCTGTTCGGGGGCAAAAGAACCGGTGCCGGTGAATGTAGACACGGAAAAGAGCTTTACCGAAGCAAGTATGCCCCTGCCGCTTGGTATAGAAGAACTCTCACAGAGAACACAAAGGACACAAAGGTCTCAATTAGTGGTCTTTTCCCAAGGTATCACGCATATTATTGTTACAGATAGTGAAGCAAATGAAAAAAATTTCTATGCAATAAAATCTTCTCTGTGTTCTTTGTGTCTTTGTGAGAGAAATATTGACGCCCTCGGTGTTATGTTCTACAACCCAAGCACCAACTTTATGCAGCCTGTGGTGTGGGTTACAGAGACAGACAGCCTTGTCTTTGAATCATCCTGTGGGTCAGGGACGGCGGCCTTAATGGTCTATGCAGCACAGGAAATGGCCGATGGGGAAAAGACCCTGCAAATAAGACAACCAGGTGGCACATTACAAGGCCGCATTGTGAAAAAAGGCGGCAGAATAGAGGCAGTGTATATAGGCGGGACGGTGGGGTTTTCATCATTTTAATCTATGATTCATGGGCCTTGACTTTTAGAATGGTAGAAGATATAGTTTATGGTGGAGGAATTAGTATGAGTAATTGTAAAGTTGAATTGGATTGGGATGATGAAGCGTCTGTATGGTTAGCAACAAGTGATGATGTTCCAGGTCTTGTTCTGGAGTCCGGTTCTCTTGATGCACTTATGGAAAGAGTAAAATACGCTGTTCCTGATTTATTGAATGTACATGATGCAAAAATTGATTTTAAGGCAGAGCGTATTACCGAGGTTCATGTTTAAATGGCTGAGTATGAGAAAAAAGTTCGTGAGGAATTAAGTAAAAATGGCTGGGCTTTTCATCATCATGGTAAAGGCGACCATGATATTTGGGTAAAAGATGATCTAAAAGTTACCGTCGATGGAAAAATTTATTCGCGCCACACTGCAAATGGTATCATGAAACGTGCCGGTATTGATAAACACTGGTAAGCCTTAAAACACTACCCCGAACCACTTGTCTTTACGGCTGACCGATTGGGCGATTTGGCCGATGGCTACATTGTCGGTGGTTTCGGCAACCAGGTAGGCCTTGCCGTCTACGGTAAAGCGTGCACCGTCTGATGATGTAGCAGCCTTGCCTATCGACTTGGGGATGTCGGCAATGCCCATGGCGTGTTTGTATTCAGGCGAGACCATGATGCCGGCCTTGATGTTGTTGTGTTCAAGGACTATAGCCCAGAGCACTGCACGGCTATCGCAATCGCCACGGCCTTCAATAGCTGCCGTTACGGGGTTTACGAAGTCGCTTGAATCGAAGTTGCGTTCGTAGGTAAAAGACTGTGTCCAGGCGAGAACCTGCCCGGCGAAGTCCCGCCGGTCCTGGTAGCCGAGCGCGCGTTCGATATCAAAAGAAACTTCATCCAGGCGCGAGAAGGAATCTTCAAAAATTCTTCTATAATAACGTTTCCATGCAGCCTCCAGTTCGGGCCGGTTTTGGTAACGGGTCAAAACCTGATATTCACGCTCAACAAGTTCCTGGGCTGCATCAGCATCATCCTTATGAATAAAGCTTTGGATAGTCTTGTCAGGGGAAAGCTTGATTGCTGCGCTCTGGCGTTCGCCCTTGGGGTGCGAGAAAGCGCTGACCGGGCCGGGAACGGGATTTGCACTCAGCGAGGGCCGGACAGAATCAATACAGGAAAGATGTAAATTATCCAGAGCTCTGGCTTCTGCGCCTGAAGTGGCCGGCCCATAGGCGAGGGCAGCGAGCATCCCTTTTTGAGAGGGAAGCTTTAGGGCAAGCGCCCAGCCTGAATAGTGCGCGCCCTGCAGGCTAAAATCAAGTTCCATAAGATAGGATTTTTCGCCCCGATAGGTAAAATCGCTCATGTCGCCGGTGCTGGCTATTTGCTTTGTCATCCCTTCTGCAAGGGCCTTGGTGTCGGCATAGCGTGCAGTGGGATAGATGCGCAGGGTAAAATTAGTGTTCCAGGGAGAGGCAAAACTGAAAGAATCCTTGCCGTTTCCTGCTTCAAGCTGATAGCCTTCGGGCAGGTCGATAGAAAAACCATAGGTTTCGGATATGTGCGGCTCAGCGGATAAAGAAGTAGCAAGTAGCAGGTAGCAGGTAGCAAGTAACAGTCCTTTAAATTTTTTTTCGAACATACTATAATTATCGGTGTGAATAGAAATAATATTCCTGTTTTATATGAGGATGAGCATTGTATTATTGTGAATAAGCCTGCCGGGCTGGCCTGTCAGGGTGGGGCAGGGGAGACGGTGTCGCTGGACAGTCTTTTTGAAGAGCGCCTGGTGCACCGGCTGGACAAAGATACTTCGGGGATTGTGGTTCTGGCGAAGGGGGCGGAGGAAGCGGCCTTTTTCGGAAAGATATTTGAAGGGCGGGAGGCGGAGAAGACTTATCTGGCGCTGTGTAAAGAAGATCTCACGCGGAGGCGCAAAGGCGCGGAGGAAAAATGGGAAACTATCAATATGCCCCTTGAAACTAAAGGGAAAGTGCAATCTGCTGAAACACGATACCGGATTATTGATGTTTTTCCGCTGGCGAATGCCGGTATTGGGGTGGCATTGCTGGAAATAAGGCTGGGAACAGGGCGGATGCACCAAATTCGTAAACACATGGCGGCCATCGGCATGCCTCTTTTGGGAGACGATAAATACGGAGACTTTAAATTGAACAAAATTGTCCGTAAATCGAAAGAAAATGGCGGCGAGGGCATTAAACACCTGATGCTCCATGCCTGGAAGCTGCATATTAGTAATATAGATGTAATAGCGCCACCGCCTGATTATTGGACGCCCTTTTGTCCAGAAAGCCAATGTTCGCGTGGTTAGCGAGGTTCGCGGTTAATCCTATGAAATTACAAGACTTTACCTTCGACCTACCCGAAAACCTCATCGCCCAATACCCACCGGCAGAACGAGGAGCCAGCCGCCTGATGCTTCTCGACCGGCAAAGCGGTGAAACAAGCGATAGAATGGTGTCGGAACTGCCTGCAATCCTTAAAGCTTTATTCCCAAAGCCCCCTCTCCTTGTCTTTAACAATTCCCGTGTCCGCAAAGCCCGCATCTACGGCCTTGATGAGGCAGGGGCTAAAATCGAATTTCTTCTATTAGAAAGCCGCGATGGTGGTTCTACATGGGAATGTCTTTTTCAGAAAAAGAGAAGGCACAAGGAAGGGGGACGATTTGTTTTTATGGACGGGCATCTTTCGAAACCCCTCCCCCAACCCCTCCCGCAAGGGGAGGGGAGCATGTCGCAAGGGGAAGGTCATTTCGACAAGCTCAATGACCGGTGGTTGAGCTTGTCGAAACCACTAACTGCTACAATCCATTTCCATGAGGGCAATCGCTACCTGCAATTCGACCAGCCCATAGACGAGGCATGGCTTGAGAAAAATGGCCACATTCCTCTGCCGCCTTACATAAAGAGGCCTGACGAAAATGAAGATGCGGAAAGGTATCAGACGGTGTATGCAAGGGAATTAGGTTCTGCGGCTGCCCCAACGGCAGGGCTGCATTTTACTGAGGGCCTTTTAAATGAGCTTCGGCAAAACGGCATTGACACTGCCTTTATTACCCTGCATGTGGGGCTGGGAACCTTTTTGCCGGTGCGGGAAGAGAATATAGAAGAACACAAGATGCATCGGGAATTTTACCATATTGATGAGGCAACGGCAAGGCTGATTAACGATGCAAAATACTCAGGCCGGCCTGTAGTAACGGTAGGCACTACCAGTATGCGCTGCACGGAAAGCGCCTGGGATGATGCGGCACAGTGCATAAGGGCCGGAGATAGTTCTACCGACATATTTATCTACCCCGGTTACCATTTTAAGGTGGCCGATGCATTGTTCACCAACTTCCACACGCCGGGCTCAACACTATTGATGCTTGTTTCGGCTTTTTGCCAGGCCAAAGGGGCAAAACAAACAGGCCCTGAGATGATTCTTGGCGCCTATAAAGAAGCTGTGGCGAAAAAATACCGTTTTTTCAGCTACGGGGACGCCATGCTGATATATTAACTGTATAAAATCCTCAATTATTATTTTTAAAAGCCGAAAATTAGAGTATGGTATTAAGAGGTACTTGGAAAAGGATACTTCTTTTTCTTTTAGGCATATTGTTTTTTCAAGGAAAGTCTCTCTTTGCTCAAGTTTCGGTGGCTGTTTTTCCATTAAAGGCGACTGATGTGCCCACCGAGAGTAATGCCTCTTCTATAAATGGGATAATAAGCAATGCTATAGCGGCTTCGAGTATTGGGCGATTTACTACCGCACAGATTGGCGAGACGCTGGATGACCCTGCTGTTCCCCCTGATCCGAAAAGCGCTTCTGATTGTACTTATAGCTTAACTTCCGAATTGCTTTATGATACAACAAGAAGTGAAACACAGCTTTATCTCTATTTATATGATAATACTACAGAAAAATTGGTTGTTTCCGACCAATTGGTGTATCAAACTGAAACCGAAGCGGAAGAATTTGCTCCTTTTCTTGTGGATAGTATTCTAGACCGCATTCCAAAATACGATATTACAGTCAAGAAACCAGACGGTGGAACAATTAGTTTTAATGGGCAGCCTTTGGAAATAAGCGAGGATACTCAAGTTATTCGGGAACAGGGAGCAGGAACCATACAATTGTCTGCTCAAGGGCAAACGGGTAAATCATTTCAAGCGTGGGAAATAACCGGGGCGAATGTAGACGGAAATATTTTGATTATTACCGAAACGGCAAATCCCTATAGTCTGGAGCTGTCAACGGAAAAGTATACAGGAACAGGGACGAGTGCCGAAGACCCCTTTGGAACAATAGTGCCGCTTACCATAGAGGCGCAGTTTGGCAGGGGCTCGGGTTCGACTGAGTATGAACCACAGTTCAATGTCAATTTAGGTTGGTCGCCTTCTATG
>JAISIL010000071.1 GCA_031262035.1 Spirochaetaceae bacterium
AAGGGTATGGTAAAAAGGTGTATGCCGTAACTTGCTTTCCAGGGCTTGCAGGCCCAATGTTTTATTTCTTTGATACACTGCATTGACCTTATAGTAAGAGCAAAGGGCCTCGATAATGACAATAGACTGCATCACCGCTACATCTTCGTTTTCAAAATTTGTCTTTAATTCAAACTGCGACCTGACGCTGGAACAGAAATTCAGCCAAAAGATATTGATATTATCAGCGCCGCTTTCAATTTCGGTAACACATTCTACCGGGCGGGATTCAATCTGATTAATCATATCCTTTATCAGATTTGCCCTGCCTTCGCTGGAAGCGGTTAAGCGGTGTGTGTAAAATTCAGAATTCCCGTGGGTCCGTAAAAATGCACGAATTTTGATAATGGCAATTTCAAGCACACGGCGTGGAAGGTCCGGGGCAAGAACAAAGATTCCGCTCAATGAATTATGCAAAACAAGCTTTAAAATAGGTAAATTTGTTGATTGCGGCCTCTCAAAATAGACATTAAGTTCATCGTAAACATCAATTTGTCGTAAAAATTCAGGGGGAACAACCCCTTCGTATTTTTTTTCGTCAGGGAAAGGCAGGGATGTATCATTTTCTACCATGGCATAATCGTTTGACAGCATAGTAACAAAGATTTCGGGAAGAAAGACCTGTTCCATGCCCCGTACATCGGTAAAAAACTTAACTTTTTTTTGTTTTTCGTAAGGTATGATATTTTCCCGAAAGAGCTCGGCAGGCTTTGCAGCCCATTCATCCATTTCGGGAAGTTCATCTTCGTTTCTTTGGGCATAAGATTGAAGTGCCTTAACAAAAATCCCCACCTCTATTGCCGGCGATTGAGATTTAACGGCAAATCTTTCTAACAACCCATAAACATCAATACCAATCATATCCGATAACCCTTTAGAATATCTACCACCTTATTATCAAAGTGTCAATACCCCATTGTATTATCGGGTATGATTGTTTAATACTTTAACTCTTTTTTACTTCCGGCGGCTTTTTGCCGGCCGCTGCTGGTTTTTCCGTATCGGCTGTATCTTCTACCTTAAACTTCGATACTTCTTTTACCAGCACATCAATGTTGTCTTTGTTCTTACCACTGATGTTATTTACCTGGGTAACGGCCACATTGATCTGTTCTGCACCGGTTGCCATTTCGTTCATGCCATTGGAGATTTCTGCGGTTGCCTGTTCAAGGTTGTGGCCTTCGGCTATAACCTGCTGGCTTCCTTCCATCATCTCCTGGCTCGATGCCTTCACCTGCTGGGTAATATCATTCATCTTTGCAACAGCTTCCAGAATCTGCTTGGAGCCTTCGCTCTGTTCTTCCATTGCATTGCGGATATTTGTTTCCTGGTCGGACACGGTCTTTACGCCGGTATCAATTGCCTCAAACTTATTGAGAACGCTATCGGTGCTCTTGGTAATCTTATCAATGCTGTCTTTAATCTTCTTCAACACGGTGCTGATTGTCTTGGACTGTTCGCTGGAGCTTTCGGCAAGCTTGCGGATCTCGTCTGCAACAACGGCAAAGCCCTTTCCGGCCTCGCCTGCATGGGCTGCCTCAATGGCTGCATTCATCGAAAGAAGGTTGGTCTGGCTTGCAATGTTTTCCATAACGGCATTAATTTCCAGCAAACCTTCGCTTTCCTTGCTGATTTCCTGAATATCTGCGGCTACTTCCTGTAGACCGGTGCGTCCAACCTCGCTTGCCGAGGAAAGAGAGTTGACATTTTCGGCATTTTTAACCAAGGTTTGTGTTACAGACTGAATATTTGCCAGCATTTCTTCGATTGCACTCGAACTTTGGGCTACCGATTCACTCTGTTTATCAATATGTTCATTAAGTTTCTGAATATTTACCGTAATTTGCTCCATTGTAGCGTTTGTTTCGGTAACAGAGGCGCTCTGGTTCACTACCCGCCCCTTGATGCTGTCAATATTACTGGTAATTTCGTTGATTGCAGCGGCAGTTTCCGTCATATTCGAAGCCAATTCGTTCCCAATATCGAAGAGGGATATCGACTGATTCTTGACGCTCTTTACCAGGTTTTTAATCTTTTCCATGGTAAGGTTAAAGCCTTTTCCCAGCTCGCCTATCTCGTCTTTTTTGTCATCGGGGAGCCGGACGGTAAGGTCGCCTTCGCCCTGGGCTATATCCATCAGTGTTGCGGCGGTCTTGGCAATCGGTTTTGCAATGCTGCCTGAAACAAACCAGACAATCAGGGTGGTAATAACTATCATAATTGCCGCAAGAACGAAGGTAAAGCGTTCCATATTATCGACCGCTTCAAAGACTTCGGTTTCTTCTACAGAAGAAAGAACGGTTAGGTTGGTGCCCGAATCGCCAATGCTAAAAGGATAACTGACAAAGAAGCGCCCATTGTTGTTGCCTACATTTGGGTTGCCGTTTTTCAGGGTGGTAAGGGTATCGTCTACCGCTTTTTTACCCATAACGGTTTGAATAGCCTCGTCGGTAATTTTCTTGCCGATATCTTCCGGTTTGTAGTGGCCAAGGCACACGCCGGCACTATCGAACATAAGCATACGGCCTGTTTCGGGGTAACTTTTCTTCAGATCGGGCGAGGTAGCAATCAGGTTTTGAATGTTGCTCAGACTGACATTGATGCCCACGCCGCCGACAACTGTTCCCGCCTGGTTTTTAATTGTCTGCCATATCTGAACATAATCGGTCTCTACGGTTTTACCATCGGTCGTTACATTGATGGTCATCAATTTGCTGTCAAGGCCGGTTGTGGCAACAGCGCTATTTGTCTTCATGCTTTGCAGCCAGGGAATGGCCACACTGGCCGATTGTCCGCCTGCATCGGTGAACCAATGCTTTTGGACAGCTTTTCCCGAGGTGCAATCATACCAGGTATCGTAGGCGCTGGAACTATTGTCCAGGGTTCCCGGAAAGAAGATGCCTGCAATACCGATAATTGTCGGATATTTCGTTGCTACTGCATTAAGGATTCCGTCAAATTGCACACGGCGGGTTTCCACGGGAACAGTCTCATAATTGTTAAAGACTGCGACGACGGAACCGGCAATATCATAGTATTCTTCCAGATTTTCCTTTACAACTTTGGAAGCAACACCGGTTACATTGGTGATGTTATCCTGCGAAACGGCTCTTTGCATACTTGAAGCCTGATTCAGCAGAATAATCGAAATGACAAGAATCGTAGCAAGTACTATAAAAAATACAATGCCGCTTAAACGAAGTTTTAATTTCATATTTTACTTTACTCCTCTAAAAAATTATCTACACTTAAAGTATAGTACATGTCAAGGGAAAAATCAAGGTTTTAGCGAAAATTATTTTGTTCAAAAGAAATTTTATTTAAAATTCTTTACAAAAAGTTTCTTTTAAAAGCCCTAAATGAAGCTCCGGATACACCGGGAAACGGTCCAGAATCTTTTTTACCCGGGCCTGTGCCTCTTCTTTGACCGCAGGCTCAATCAGATAGCGCGCTTTTGAGGGCTTGCCTGTCTTATCAAGCGCCGGTTTTGTAGCTTTTAGGACCAGGGCAATGATATTTCCGATTTCAGTGAGTTCCTCAGGCCCCATACCCAGGGTGGTTACCGCTGCTGTGCCGATGCGTAAACCGCTGGTATACCAGGGGCCGTTCGGGTCAAAGGGCAAACTATTACGGTTTAGCGTAATGTGGCACTCGTGAAGGGCGCTTTCCGCCTGCCTCCCTGTGATATGCTCCTCGGATGTTCTATCCCGATACCCCTCGCTGGTCGAGCCTGTCGAGACCAAATTCCTCACATTTACAAGGATGAGGTGATTATCCGTGCCCCCGGTCAGAACATCGAGGCCGTTTTTCAGGCAGGATGCCGCTAATGCCTGGCAATTTTCTACTATTTTTGCCGCATATTTTTGGAATTCAGGCTGTCTTGCTTCCCTAAAGGCCACGGCCTTTGCAGCAATTATATGGGGCAATGGTCCACCCATGGTTAAGGGACAGCCTTTGTCCAGGGCCTCTGCAAATTCCGCTTTTGCCAAAACCAAACCGGCACGGGGCCCCCGCAGGGTTTTATGGGTGGTGCTGGTTACCACATCGGCAAACGGCACCGGGTCATAGTCGCCTGTAAAGACCTTACCGGCCACCAGGCCGGCGAAGTGTGCCATGTCTACCATAAAGACCGCGCCGCACTTGTCGGCAATTTCCCGCATCCGCCTGAAATTAATCTTCCGGGGATAGGCACTGTAGCCGGTAAGCAGAATAAAAGGCCTTATTTCCATTGCCATTTTTTCAATTTCATCATAGTCAAGAAGGCCGGTTTCTTTGCTGACCGAATAGCCGTAAATGTCGAACATACGCCCAGAAATATTGTAACGGTAACCATGTGTCAGATGGCCGCCTGAATAATAGTCCAAACCAAGGAGCTTTTGGTTCCCCAGCGCCTGTTTTAGTTCCTTCCATTGTTCGCCGCTTAATTTATAGAGGTTTGTTTCCCCCAGTTTTTCCAGATAAGGGCTTTCGATGCGGGTAGAAAGGATGGCCCAATAGGCGAGCATGTTTGCGTCTGCCCCGCAGTGCGGCTGGACATTGGCATATTCAGCGCCAAAAAGCTTTTTCGCTTCTTCTGCACAGAGGCTTTCGATAGCGTCTACATTCTCATTACCGGCATAAAAGCGGTGTGCCGGCATTCCTTCGGCATATTTATCGGTTAAAAGGTTCCCCATTGCCAGTTGAACCGGCATAGAACAGTAGTTTTCACTTGCAATAAGTTTAATTCGCTTCCGCTGATTCTCCAGTTCATGGACAATAGACGAAGCAATTTCCGGCATAACCGTCGCCACTTCAGACAGGTTACTTATATAGGCTTGCATAGCATTATTCATCTTAACTTCTCCCTTGCAAGAAGTGTATCAGAAAAAGCAAATTTATACAAGAACCTTACACAGTAACCACGAATAACACAAATGATATTGCCTACGGCAAATCACACGAATTTTGCTTACTTAACAGAGATTATTCGTGTCGGCGAAGCCGATTCGTGTAATTCGTGGCAACATCATAAACTTAAGCGAAAAAATGTGATATAATAACAGCAGGGGGACAAAGAAATGTCAGAAAGGTCGGCGAAAGGGAGAGGCGCTGGCTTGCAGGAT
>JAISIL010000075.1 GCA_031262035.1 Spirochaetaceae bacterium
TACCGCCTGTTCTTTGAATTCCTTTTTGTAAGTCCTTCGTTTTTCTTTACCCATAATTTCACTCCTGTAAATTGTATTATGGGCTTAACTTTTTGTCTACCTGTTGGGGTCAGGTCCAATATCATTCGTGTTATTCGTGGTTGCTTTTTTTCAGCGCATAATGTATAATGAAAGCAACAAAGACATTTCGCCCATACATGGGGTATGGAAGCGAACGAAAAAATCAAGTTTCAGAGGATAGAAAATATCCTCGGTAGCATTGGAGTCGATGTGGCGGGAATCAGGGAACAAGTATCCAGACCTCCCAATAAGGGTCGACAAATTATCGAATTAGTTGCCGCCTGTGTAGGAGTGGCAAGTATTGTTTCAGTTATTGAACAAATACTACAATGGATAAGGAGTGCAGTATGACAGATTTCGGTATTAGTATCGGCCTTTTGTGTCTCAGCATAGGCACACTTTGGCTCTGCCACAAATGGAAAAAGGAAGAACAACAACAGCACAGCCCACGGGCCGCGTAAACGGCACTACCAATCGGTGGTAGGGTTGGTTGTTTTTTCGCATGGCATGGTATATGCAATTACTCGGTATTTAGGAGGTTTACATGACTACCGGAATGGCAATTTGTTTAATTGTTGCAGTTATTTCGTATACTGTATATGCTCTATTGCGTATCTTTGACCGCTATCAAACACCCAGGGTATAAAGGCATGCCTGGCACCAAGGCCCGGTATGCAAACCGGCATGTGTGCACCACCAATCGGTGGTAGGTGTGGGTGGTAAGGGCGGGTTTCAAACCCGCCCTTACCGTAGGGGCGTTGCGCGCAACGCCCCTACTTGTTTTTTTCCACGGGCCGCCTAAAGACCCCTGCCTTGCATAAAATCTTTGTATTTGCTATAATCTTTATATGGCATTTAAAATATACAATACCCTGGGGCGGAAACTTGAAGAATTTGTCCCGGTGGTCTCGACAAGCTCGACCA
Organism: Spirochaetaceae bacterium; assembly: GCA_031262035.1. Classification (GTDB taxonomy): domain Bacteria; phylum Spirochaetota; class Spirochaetia; order Treponematales; family Breznakiellaceae; genus JAISIL01. Next base: position 985 of record JAISIL010000075.1, read on the forward strand.
GCGGGGCGCATGTGGGCTTTTATGGTTGTGGGCCGACGGTTTACAATTTTGCCCATATCGGCAATCTCAGGGCCTATTTAACCCACGACACCCTGGTTCGCAGCCTTCGAAGGCGCGGTTACCAGGTGACCCATGTAATGAACATTACCGATGTGGGCCACCTTACCGGCGATAACGATGAAGGCGAGGACAAAATGGTAAAAGCCGCCGGCGAAAGGCACAAGTCGGTGCTGGAAATAGCGGCTTTTTATACCGAGGCCTTTTTTAAGGACACCGAACGCCTCAATATAAAGTGGCCGGACATTGTCTGCAAGGCCACCGAACACATTGACGAGATGATTGCCCTGATTAAAAGAATCGAGGCAAATGGCTATACCTACAGCGCCGGGGGAAACCTCTATTTTGATACTGCAAAGTTTGACCATTATTGGGAACTTTCCGGGCGGAACAATATAAACGATGAAGAAACGGTATCCCGCACCGGCCTTGATGCAAACAAAAAACACCCTGCCGATTTTGTTCTGTGGTTTACCAAAAGCAAGTTTATCGGCCAGGATGGCGAGGGTCAGGCCCTGGTTTGGGACAGTCCCTGGGGCACCGGCTACCCCGGCTGGCACATTGAATGCAGCGCTATGAGCATGAAGTATCTGGGCGAACAGTTTGACATACATGCCGGTGGCATTGACCATGTGGCAATTCACCACAGCAATGAGATTGCACAAAGCGAAGCGGCCACGGGAAAGCATCCTTGGGTAAAATACTGGGTTCATAATGAATTCCTCGTGCTGGATAAGGGCAAGATGAGCAAGAGCGCAGGCGGCTTTCTTACCCTGCAAACGCTTATCGACAAGGGCTTTGACCCGCTGGATTACCGCTATCTGGTGCTGGGAGCGCATTACCGGAGCCAGTTGCAGTTTTCCTGGGAAGCGCTGGAGGGGGCGCGGGCTTCTAGATTATCATTATTAGATAAAATAAAATCTCACGCGGAGGCGCGGAGGCGCGGAGGGGGCGCTACGCAATCGAATTCCGACCCCGCGTCCCCGCGGCTCCGCGTGAGCTCCTTTGATGAGGCTTTAGATGATGATTTGAATACTCCACGCGCGCTGGCGGCCCTCTGGGCGGCGGTGAAGGAAGGGGATTTGGATGCGGTTTATGATATGGATACGGTGCTTGGGCTTGGGCTGAAAGAGGCTGTAGAAGCGGCAGATAATCAGGTGGAAGTTGACCCGGTTTTTGCTGCCGAGATTGAAGGGCTTATTGCAGAACGCTCAGCGGCCAAGAAGGCAAAAGATTGGGCAAAAGCCGACAGCATCCGCGCTGCAATCAAGGCAAAAGGCGTCGTCCTAACCGACAACAAAGACGGCAGCTCAAGTTGGTCAGCGGGGAGTTTCTGAAAGAAACTCCGTAAGCAAACCGTAGGTTTGCGTTTGTAACTTATAGAGAAATAGGTTGTTTTATTTAATGAACGAAGGTTATTTCAAAGCTATCTACGAAAGCTGCTATCAGGTTCTCTATCGGGTAGCTTTTGGAATTACCCGGAACAGTGAAGCGGCTGAGGATCTTTGTCAGGAAGCTTTTATCAAGTTGTATCAAAAAAATATGTCTTTTCCCAATCAGGATGAGGCGCGGTTTTGGTTGATACGGGTTGTCAAAAATGCTTCTTTAAATTATGCTAAGCGTAAGGAACGGGAAAAGAATGCTTACCAGCGCTCTTTTCATGAAGCGCCTGTTTACAGCTATTCCGGAGCGGAAATTCTGGAAAAGCAGGAGGATGCAGTTTCGGTCAAGGAAGCCCTTGAAAAGCTGCCCGAAAAATTAAGGATTGTGATTATTTTAAAGGAGTATGGGGAACTGAATTATAAGGAAATAGGCCGGGCCCTTGGCATAAGTGAGGGGAATGTCAAGGTTCGGGCATATCGGGCCAGAGAAAGGCTTATAAAATTGATGAAAGAATTCGATAATACGAATAAGGAAGGTAGATAATGTGTCCTGATGCAGAATTATTATCGGTTTATGTAGACGGCGAACTTCCATCCCCCTGGAAGGAAAAACTGGAAGCCCATCTTGTTTCCTGTGCCGAATGTTCGGCAAAGATTGATTCTTATCAGAGAATTGATTCTTTTTTTGAAAAAGAAAAAGAATTGATGACAAAAGGGAAGGAAAGGCCTGAGCTTTTATTCCCGCAGAGGCAGAATTTCTGGCAGAGGCGTGTTTCAATACCAAACTCGGCAATTCTGGCCGCAGGCGCTGCGGCTCTTGCCCTCTTTGCACTAAGCTTCGGCCTTCAGTTTGCCCGCTTGAACACAGCCGGCTCACAGGCGGCAGCGCTTGTTGCCGATACAGGGGCAAATTCGACCGCTAGTGCCGCTGTGGAAAATTATCCGGTCTTTAGTAACATGGATGAGGCCCTAAAATATTTTTCAAATAGTGGTATGGATATTATTCAATTGCCGGTGGAACAGAGTTTTGCTCCGCTGGGAAAGCCTGCAATTATTCGTGCGGCCGATTATCATCCGGCTAATTGGAGCGGAAAGGGGCAATGAGTTTTCTTGTAGGCTTGTTACTGTTTGCTTTTCAGGGAGCCCCCCTAAGTGCACAAGAAGTTCAGCCTGTGGAGCCAGCCCTGGTCTTAACTATTCAAGCAAGGGTCTTGAGCGAAGGGCAATCGGAATTATGGAGCGCCAATATATCACGGACAACAGTGCCGGGGAAGCCGGTCGGGGTGCAATTGCAGGGAAGCAATGTGCTCGTTCAGGTGTCTTTTACCCCCTATCATGCAGAAGACGGCTCCTTTATGCTCCTTGCCCAGGGGCAGATTGGTGTTGAAATGCCCGGGAAGGGCTTACAGTATCAGTATACCGTGGACTCAATCCCCGTGAGCCTGGGGGAACTTATATACTTTTTCCCGCTGGGGAATGCCGAAAATGCATCGAAGTCTTTGGATCAGGCAATTATCGAAATGCTTGTTGCACTTAACCCCTATACACAAGATACCCCCAATGAAGAAGAAAGCCCAGACGACGAATCATAGGTTTCGATTTTTACTATCGTTTATCAGCCTCTCTTGCCTTTTGGCATTTTCTGCCTGTAGTAATTCACAGCCTCATATTTCATCAATATCGCCACGGCTGGGAACTCCCGGCGAAGCGCTTCTTATTGAAGGTTCGGGTTTTGGCAGGGAACGGGGCGAATCTTATATCACCATAGGCGGGGCGAGCCCCGTGTCTCAGGCCTATCTTGAATGGAGCGACAGGAAAATCAGCCTGATTATACCGGAATTTGGCGACTCGGGGCTTGTCTATGTCTATGTGGGGAACAAGGTGAGCAATGCGGCGCTGCTGGGGAATAAAAGCCAGATTCCCAGCTCCGATGAAACGGCGCATACAGAGGAAAAACCTCTTATTTCAAGCCTCCTTCCACAATCGGCACGGATTGGCATGCCGCTTCGGATTCAGGGCTCGAACTTTAGCCTGAACCGTGAAGGCTGCCGGGTCTGGTTTACCTATGCCGGCACGGGGGATTTATCTTTGGTGGATACCTCGGAACATGACCTTAACTATATCTCCTGGGGCGACCGGGAGGTGCAGGTTATTGTGCCCGATGGCGCCGCTACAGGGAATATCTATATTGAAACAAGGCAGGGAATGAGCGCGCCTTTTTATTTTGAGGTTACTGCCGGCCCCGGTTCAAAGGTTTTTCCTGAAAAGCGAAACTATACGATTAAATATTCTGTTGATATCCGGGTGGGGAATGCCTCGGGGGATAATACCCTGTATATGTGGATGCCCCTGCCGGTTATTTCGGCCAGTCAAAGGCGTTCGGAGCTTTTGGAAAGAAATACCGAGCCTTATATAGCCGATTACAAGGGGGTAAGCCTTTATAAACTGGATAATTTACAGGCCGGTGAGCCCCTTCGTATCGAGCAGTCCTACATTGTAGATGTCTATTCGGTCCAGACCAGGGTAACTGCCGCACAGGTTCGTGCCGAGCCGCAGCCTTCTGCCCTGGAAAGCAATTTATTGATGCCCTCCCTGCTGGTGCCCTCCGATGATGAGGCAATTAAGAAGCAGGCCTTGCAGATAATAGCCCGGGAAACAAACCCTTACAATAAGGCCCGGCGGGTGTTTAACTGGGTAATCGGCAATATTGATATCAAGGATGCCAGGGATGATAGTGTCGGCGATGCCGGGGATAATGCTGTCAGTGCCTTAGAAAAGAAACTTGCAAGTCCTTACAGCGCAAACCTGCTTCTCTGTGCCCTTCTTCGGGCTGCTGCAGTGCCGGCCGAACCGGTTGCTGGTGTGCTGGTAAACGATTTCCCCAATACGGTGAGCCATTATTGGTCGGAATTTTGGCTAAGCGGCCTGGGGTGGATTCCTGTTGATGTAGCCCTTGCCAAGGGGCTTGCCCCAAGAGGCTTTGAATTGCCCGATGATTATGGCGAATTCTACTTTGGCAACCTCGATAACCTTCGCATAGCCTTTTCCCGCGGGGAAACCCTTCTTTCGCAGATGAACCCAAGAGGCCGCCCCGTTCGCCGGAATCAACAATACGCCCTGCAAAGCCTTTGGGAAGAAGCCGTCGGTAACATTGACGCCTATTCCTCCCTTTGGAGCGGCATCCTTGTTGATGGCATGTATGCGCAGTAGGGGTGGGTTTAAAACCCACCCCTACTGCGGACCGCATTGCCTGAAAGGCAGGCTGCAAGTTCCTTCCAGACAATCTGGTCTTCGGGGCTGAGTTGCCGGAACTCTTCCTGGCGGCCGTAGGCGGAAAGGTCTATCATTATCCGGGTTCGTTCAAGAAGCCTTTTGTAGCGGTTTAAATGAAAGTTGCTGAGCCACTGCGGGACTTTGCGGATATTCCCGAATTTGTGGTTTTTTACACCTTCTGCCATCACTGTGTAATGGGGAATGCAAAGGCCCCTGCTCTTATAAAATAGTTCACAAAATTCTTTTTCTTCAGGGCTTTCCTCATTGTTTTTTACGAGAAAACCCAAATACTCATGTTCAATTTTATCACGTTCTTCGCAAACGGGGCACCAGCCTTTGGGCTGCCATTTTTTGCCTGAGCTTAATGCTTTTATCCGGTCTTCCAGGATATCCTGTCCCATAATGGCAACGGCAAGGCCGTCCCGGAATGTAGAAAGGGATTTTGCATGTTCCGCACAAAACCCGCCTGCTTCCCGGTGCTTGGCCCGAAAGCCCCTGTCCGAAACATGTTCAAAAAGCATATTATCCAGATAACGCCAAGCCCGCTTATTGACAATATGGCAAACCGGACATTCAAACGGCGCCTCATCTATGGCCTTCTCCATCTCAAAGAAATTAATATGTTTCTCTATCGGCATTACAGGGAATAGAATAACATAAAACGGGGAGTATGGCAATGTATCCACGAATGAGGCTTAGGAATTAAGCAAATTCTTTCTGGTATTTCTTCGCACAAGCGCTTACCGCTTTCCGGATAAGTGTTTGATAATGCACATGATGAGCCAGAGCGACCTTCTTGAAAATAGCTATGCTGTTATTATCAAGCATAATCGTAACTTTCTTTTTACGCTCAGGCATTGGCAGTTCATCTGGCTCCATAAGCAGTTCCGCCTCTTCCTCCGGGGTCAAGGGGACTGCATATTTCATTGCCTCTGCTATGTCCGGCGGTGCCGGTGTGTATTTAACCGTCCCAATTCTTTGCCGCATATAGTTCTTCTCCTTCATTCCAATAGCCTGCTCCAAATATCCAGGTAATATGATTACGTCGGGTATATCTCACAGTCAGAACACCATATTCATCACAACCGTAACAAAAAAACCTGTCTTCGTTATATCTATTTCTTCGACCGGAATGTCTTGTATCTTTTCGTGTAAAATGCAAAGGGTCATCAAAGGCCTTCTGTGCTTGTGTAAAGTTCACATGGTGCTTTTCAATATTATCTTTCTCTTTGGCTGCATTCCAGTCAAATATCATACATATAATTATACATATTTCTCTGAATTATGTCAAGGGCATTTTTACAGAAACTGTAGCAAAAAATTTTTTTTCAAAAAACCTTGCTTTTTTTGCAGTCGGTGTACTATACTTGAAGTATGAGCTTAAATGAAAAGTTGCAGGAGGCCCTTCAGATAAATACCATCTGGACATGGCATATGGGGGGGGCAAGTATTCCCATAACGGAAACGGTGGTGACAACCTGGGTTTGTATGGCGATATGCATTGCAGGCGGGCTTTGGTGGAGGAGCCGGCTGGAAAAAGTGCCCCGTGGGAAGCAGATTTTCCTTGAATGGGCGGTGGATTTTGTCAATAACATCTGCAAAAGTTATTTTGGAAAGTATAGCCGGTATTTTTCGGCCTATCTTGGCACCCTTTTTATGTTTATCTTTCTTATGAACCTCATTCCGGTGCTATCTCCGATTTCCGGTTTCGGTTTTACCGCTCCTTTTGACATTAAACCGCCGACACGGGACATCAATGTAACGGCGGCGCTGGCAATTGTTTCGATTGTTATGGTTATTGTGGCAAGTATCGGGGTGCGGGGCATGAAAGGCTTCCTTAAAACCTTTATTGACCCGATGCCGGTGATGCTGCCTTTTAATATTCTGGACTATATCACCAAACCCTTGAGCCTCTGTTTGCGGCTTTTTGGGAATATGCTGGGGGCTTTTATCATCATGCAGATGCTGGAATATATCTTCCCCCTGATTGTTCCGATGCTCGGTTCGTCTTACTTCGATTGGTTTGACGGCACCCTGCAAGCTCTGGTCTTCAGTTTTTTGACGGTGATATACCTCAATATGGGTATGGGTATAGAATTTGCGTAAGGGCTGGGTTTGCCAGCCTTTACTATATAATAAATAGTAGGAGTTAAAAAATGGATTCAAACTTTTTGTATCTAGTCGGCGCCGGATTAGCGGCGATTGGCTGCCTTGGAGGCGGCATCGGAATTGGGGCTGCGGCAAGCGGCGCCTGTCAGGCAATTGCCCGCCAGCCTGAACAGCAGGGCAAAATCATGACCTTCTTCATCCTGGGCGCAGCGCTCGCTGAAGCAACATCAATTTATGCACTGGTCGTGGCCTTGATGATATTCTTTACGCACTAGGATAGGATATAGAGTCATACTCCTCCCCCCTTGGGGGAGGCTGGGTGGGGGTTATACAAATTTTCAAGCCTCCCCCAACCCCTCCCAGAGGGAGGGGAGAGATTCTATCTAATTATGGAGAAAAAGTATGCTTAATTTTAGCGTAACATTTCTAATAACTCTGGTAAACCTGGGCGTTCTGTTCGTAATAATGCGGGCAATCCTCTTTAAGCCGGTGACGAAGTTTATGGCGAATCGGCAGGCGGCGGTGCAGGCTGATATTGAGGCTGCTGAAAAGCAAAAGGCCGATGCCCTTCTGGTAAAAAATCAGTATGATGAACAACTGGCACGGGTGAAGGAAGAGACGGCTGCTTTGATTAAGGCTGCTCAAACGGATGCGGAAAAGCAGGCAGACATCATTATTGCCAATGCAAAAGAAGAAGCCAGGGCACGGCTTGTAGCAGCAGACGAAAAGATTAAGGCCGAAAGGGCCGCTGCACAGGCCACCTTCCGCAACGAGGCGGCGGCATTGGTCATAGCCGCTGCGGCAAAACTTTTGCAGCGCGAGTTCAGCGACGAAGACCGGCGAAAAGAAGCCGCATTGATACTGGCCGATTTAAGTCGAGGGGTTAAATGATGTTTCAAGTTGACCGCTGGACAGAAGCTTTTATCGGGGCTTGTAGGAAAAATTCTCACGCAAAGACCGCAGAGGACGCAAAGGATATTGTAGACGGTCTTGATGCATTAAAAGCAATCTATGCAGGATTAGAAAAATTGCATCATGTTAGGCTTTCTGGTTTATCTGCATCAAGAAGGTTAGAGAACGCCTTGAAGCAAAGCCTTTGCGCCTTTGCGCCTTTGCGTGAGACTATTTACGCCTCCCGCCTCCTCTGCCTCCTTGTGCGGCATGGACACTGGGAAGAAACCCCGGCCCTTATTGCCGGCCTGGAGCTTGCCGTAGAGAAACTACAGGGTGTTACCCGTTTGCGGCTTGATTCAGCAGGGAAGCCCGATGCAGACTTTGTAGAAGAATTAGAGAAAAACTACAAGGTCTCTGTCACCGAAAATCCGGCACTGATAGGCGGCTACCGTATCATCATTGGCGGAAGGCTTTGGGATTACAGCTTGCGTGGGAAACTGGAGAGTATGAGGAAGATTTTGAACCACGAATGAACACGAATAGCCTTCGGCTACACGAATTGACTATTACTTGATACAACAAATTCGTGTGGCGAAGCCATTCGTGTAATTCGTGGTTAATTATTCGTGGTTAATTATGGAGATTATATGAGTGATTTTAGTGAATTGTCAACAGTTCTTGAAAAAGAAATAGAATCCTGGGATGCAAAACCGGAGAGCGCTACCATTGGAACGGTGGTGACTGTCGGCGACGGTGTTGCAACAGTGGACGGCCTTGACAAATGCGTCTACGGCGAGCTGGTTGAATTTGGCTCAGGGTCGCAAGGGATCGTGATGAACCTCAACGAAGAGTCTGTTGGGGTAGTTATGCTCGAAGGCGGTGATGCGGTAAAGGACGGCGAAGAAGCCCGGGGAACAGGGAAGATTGTATCTGTTCCGGTGGGGGACGCTGTCTTAGGACGCATCGTAAACCCCCTTGGCGAGCCGGTAGACGGTAAGGGGCCTATCTCTGCAAAAGACCAGTATCCCGTTGAATCGCCTGCACCGCCGGTTATTGACCGTGGGGCTGTCGACACACCGCTTCAGACAGGCATTCTTTCGGTAGACAGCATGATACCCATTGGCCGTGGCCAGCGTGAATTGATTATCGGCGACCGGCAAACGGGGAAAACAGCAATCGCAGTAGATGCAATCATTAACCAAAAGGGAAAGGACTGCTACTGTGTGTATTGTGCTATTGGGCAGAAGTCATCGGCAGTAGCGGCAATCATAGAAAGCCTTGCAGAGGCAGGGGCTATGCAATACACCTGGGTGGTGCTTGCCTCGGCTTCGGATTCTGCGGCCCTGCAGTATCTGGCCCCCTATGCAGCCTGTGCAATGGCCGAATATTTTATGAAGGCCGGTAAGGACGTGCTTATTATCTATGATGACCTTTCCAAGCATGCGGTGGCCTATCGTGCCATTTCGCTGCTCCTTCGAAGGCCGCCCGGACGGGAAGCCTTCCCCGGCGATGTCTTCTACCTGCATTCCCGCCTTCTTGAAAGGGCTGCAAAGTTAAGCGACAAACTTGGTGGTGGGAGTATTACCGCCCTCCCCATTATTGAAACACAGGCGGGGGATATATCCAGTTATATTCCGACAAATGTTATTTCAATAACCGACGGGCAAATCTTCCTCGATTCTGAATTGTTTAATCAGGGCCTCCGGCCTGCTGTTGATGTGGGCCTTTCGGTAAGCCGTGTCGGCGGCAGCGCTCAAACAAAGGCTGTGCGGAAGGTGTCCGGGCAAATAAGGCTTTCGCTGGCACAGTATCGTGATATGGCCTCCTTTGCACAATTCGGTAGCGACCTTGACAAGGATACACAGGATAAGCTTGCACAAGGTTCACGGCTTATGGAATGTTTAAAGCAGCCCCGCTATAGCCCTCTTGCAATGGAGGAAGAGGCGGTGATGCTCTACGCTGCAACACATGGCTTATTGATGCACACAGAGCTCAGCGATGTGCCCCGCTACATTCGGGCCTTCCTTGATTATCTTCGGGAAAAGGAACCGCAATTACTGCCCGAGATTGCCGCAACAAAAGAAATCAGCGATGATAATGCAAAGGCGATGGACAGTGCAATGGACAAGTATGCTGCACAAACTGATGCAACAAAAACTGAGGTGAAAGATGCCTAGTTTAAGGGATACACGATTACGAATTCGGGCAATCTCTCAGACACTAAAAGTAACCAAGGCGATGAACCTTATTTCGACATCGAAGATGCGAAAGGGTAAAACAGTCCTGGCGAATTCAGAACCTTACTTTAACCGTATACAACGCACTATGACCAATATACTCAATGGTGTAGGGCAGGTGAACAGTCCTTATTTTAAAAGCGGTAAGGGGGGAACTGCTATAGTAGTAGTTATGAGCGATAAGGGTTTGGCAGGGGGTTACAATTCCAATGTCTATCATTATGTCTTAGACCTCTGCACAACAATAAAAGACCCCTCTCTTATTGTCATAGGCCAGGTAGGACAGCGCTACTTTGAAGGAAGCCCCTTGCAAACGTTGAAAACCTTCTGCTTTAACGGTAAGCTGCCCGATGCCTCGGATGCAGACAAGGTGTCACAATTTGTGTTTAATCAATTTGCCGACAAGGATTTTGCCGAGATACGATTGGTATACACACGAATGGTGAACATACTCAAACATAAACCGGAAGAACGCCTTCTTCTTCCCTTTAACCGGGACGAAATGCGAAAGCTCCGTTACAACGAAGGGGAAGTGCCGCTTGCAAAGAACGAGCACTTTGAGTATCTGCCTTCCCCTGAAGAAGTGTTCAATGCTCTGGCTCCGCAGTATGTTGCAGGATTAATATACGGGGGAATGCTCGAAGGTTATGCAAGCGAACAGGCTGAACGAATGACCGCAATGGACCAGTCCAGCCGCAATGCAGAAGATATGCTGGCCAAGCTGCAATTGTTCTACAACCGTGCAAGGCAGGCCAACATAACACAAGAAATAACAGAAATCAGCGCCGGCACCGCGGCCCTGGCGTAGGGGCAGGGTATGCCTGCCCTGGAATATATATGAAAAAAATGATGATATATGAGGAGAAATAATTATGTCAGATAAACATACAGGTATTATAACACAGGTTGTTGGCCCTGTTATTGATGTCCGTTTTAACGAAGGCGAATTGCCGCCGATACTCAATGCACTGGAAGTAAATATCAGCACTGCTGATACCACTAAGACTGTCGTGCTCGAAGTCTTGCAGCATATTGGTGATAACCGTGTTCGCTGTGTTGCATTGCAGGCCACGGAAGGTATTTCCCGTGGGATAGAGGCTGTAGACACCGGCAAGCCCTTGCAGATGCCCGTTGGCGAAGAGGTGCTTGGTCGGATGTTTAGTGTTGTCGGTAAATGCATTGATGACCGGGGAAGTTTTACTGCGAGGGAATATGCCTCGATACACCGCGGGGCGCCGAGTTTTACCGAACAGAAGCCGGCGACAGAGCTCCTGGAAACAGGCATCAAGGTTATCGACCTTATTGCCCCCTACGCAAAGGGCGGAAAGGTCGGCCTCTTTGGCGGCGCCGGTGTAGGCAAGACCGTCATCATCATGGAACTGATTCGTAATATTGCAACAGAGCATCAGGGTTATTCTGTCTTTGCCGGTGTCGGGGAACGAAGCCGTGAAGGTAATGAACTCTGGAACGATATGAACGATTCAGGGGTTATCAATAAGACCGCCCTGGTCTTCGGACAGATGAACGAACCGCCGGGAGCCCGTATGCGGGTTGCGCTCTCGGGCCTTACCATGGCTGAATACTTCCGCGATAAGTCAGGTCAGGATGTGCTCCTCTTTGTCGATAATATCTTTCGTTTTATTCAGGCAGGCTCGGAAGTGTCTGCTCTCTTGGGCCGTATTCCCAGTGCCGTAGGGTATCAGCCGACGCTGGCCAATGAAATGGGCGCCTTACAGGAACGGATTGCCAGCACCGACAAGGGAAGTATTACCAGTGTGCAGGCCGTGTATGTGCCTGCCGACGACCTCACCGACCCTGCGCCGGCCACCACCTTTGCACACCTTGATGCAACAACCGTATTGGACCGGAAGATTGTAGACCTGGGTATTTACCCGGCCGTTGATCCCCTTGGCTCAACATCCCGTATCCTCGACCCGGAGATTGTAGGGGAAGAACATTATCAAACGGCACAAAAGGTAAAAGAAACCCTTGAACACTACAAGGAATTGCAGGACATTATTGCCATTCTCGGTATGGACGAACTTTCGCCGGAGGATAAACTGACAGTCTCCCGTGCACGGAAGATTCAGCGCTTTCTTGGTCAGCCCTTCTTTGTAGCAGAAAAATTTACCGGCACAAAGGGTAAGTATGTTCCACTTAAAGAAACAATCCGCGGCTTTAATATGATACTTGCAGGCGACTGCGACACCATCAACGAAAGCGCCTTCTTCAACGCCGGTACCATCGATGATGTTCTCGAAAGAAGTAAGAAGTAGAGGCCGGGTTAGCCGACCAAAAATGTAAGGGCTGGGTTAGCCAGCCCAGGAGATAACATGAAAACATTTGCCCTTGAAATAGACACACCAAGTGAGCCCTTTTTTAACGGCCCGGTCGAAGCGGTTCAACTGACCATAGCAGACGGTGAAGTAGGCATCTGGGCAAACCACGAACCCTTTACCGCCCCGGTCTGCCGCGGCCCCTTAAAAATCCTCAAAGACGGCACTTGGAAAGAGGCCTCCCTGAGCGAGGGGCTTATTGAGGTAAAAGCCGATAAGACAGTTATTCTCTGCAACACAGCGAAGTGGCAGGGAGAGGAGTAATAATATGGAAAATATTTTTTAATGTTGATGGGGCTATTCGTGTGTATTCGTGTAATTCGTGGCAACATCATAAACTTAAGCGAAAAAATGTGATATAATAACAGCAGGGGGACAAAGAAATGTCAGAAAGGTCGGCGAAAGGGAGAGGCGCTGGCTTGCAGGAT
>JAISIL010000099.1 GCA_031262035.1 Spirochaetaceae bacterium
TTCTTTAATAAACCACTCATGCTTCCCCTCCCAGAGTAACATTCTTGCTCTATTATATCACTTCACCTCAATTTTATACAGAACCCCTATGATTTTCTCTTAAATGTAGAATTGCTGAACCTGGTTGTTTTTTTCTTGACAAAAACAAAAATCCATGATACAATACTCCCATGGCTATAACATATATCAATAAAACTTTTCCTTCTAGCGAAGGACATTGCGAAATTACCTATGCCAAGTGGGCTGACGATGCGGCACAACCTAGGGGGCTCTTGGTAATTGCACACGGAATGGCTGAATACATCGACCGCTACGATGCATTTGCCCGTTTTATGGCGGAAAATGGCTTTGCCGTTTATGGCGAAGACCATTTAGGGCACGGAAAAACCTGTCCCCAGGGAACAAAAGACGAGTATCGTCTCAGGGGGCATTTTGGGAAAAAGGATGGCCGGTATAATCTTGTTGAGGATATGCGAAAACTCTGCATGATTGCCCGTGAAGACTATCCGGGGATACCTCTTATCCTTATGGGACATAGCATGGGTTCCTTTATTGCCCGCCTTTTTACCATGCGCTATTCAAAGGAGCTAGACGGCGCTATCTTTATGGGAACGGCAGGGACAAACCCCGCTGCAGGCCCCGGCACCTTCCTGGTGAATTGTATCGGCAGCTTTAAGGGTGAAACATACTACAGTCCCTTTATCGAAAAGCTTCTTGGTTCTGCAAGCAATTTGCCGGGCGCAAAAACTCCCTTCGATTGGCTCAACCGCATAGACGCTGAGGTGCAGAACTACATTAACGACAAGGACTGCGGCTTTCCCTTTACCATTTCAGGCTACCGCGAATTACTGAAAATGATGCAGGAAATCAATGCCAAGGGCTGGGCGGAGGGTATCCGTAATGAGCTGCCCATATTGGTCATTTCCGGCGAAGGCGACCCGATTGGTGCAATGGGGAAGGGTATCCGCGAAGTCTGCGATGCCCTAAAGGCCGGCGGCCAAACAGATGTAGCGATAAAACTCTACCCCGAGGCCCGCCACGAGATACTTCTAGAACAGAATAAAGACGAGGTCTTTGCTGATATATTCGACTGGAGTAAAAAGATAACGAGTTGAGCCAGTTCCAAAACTAAACTAAATTTTTTTATTTTTTTTCGCTAAAAATTTGCAATTTTCTCAAAAATGCATATACTTAAAGATATGAAGAAAATTGTATTGCTATTATCTATTGTCTTGATTTTTATCTCTTGTCACAACTCGCTGCCTCCTGATAGCTGGGAATACGCGGAAAATGATTTTTACGGCACCTGGTCGAATGACATAACGACCTGTATTATTACCGAAGATTCATTTGAAGCAAGCTCGGATACTGTTCGTCAGAACAACTTTAGTCACAAAATGAAAAATCTTATATGGACCAAGCTGGAAAATAATAACGATGACAGTAAATTTGATTATCCTGCAGGCTATACTATTAGCTTAAAAAATAATCCAAACGAGATACTATTGGGAGACAGTCTGTATCTATCAGAAGATAAAAAAGCATTTAGTGTAGGCAATAGATCATCTGAAGCTGCTCTCTTTATATATAGTAAGGAAAAGTAAAATGAAAAAAAGAAGATTATGCGCAGTTTTTTGTGTGCTGGCACTCTTGCCGCTCCATTCAATATTTGCGCAATGGGGAAGCCCTATTCAAACTGCCGCCTTGACAAAAGCCTTGGATCAAGGGATAGGCTTAAGTTTTTCGACAGATATTTCTCTGGGAAATATTCTTGATAAAAACTATGCGTTGTTCACTACCGGCACAGCTTTAAAACACAAAACAGGACAGGCTTCCATGGTAATTCCTAACCTTAATTGGGTTATAGTCAAGGATAATTGGATTTTTCAACTAGATTATTCAATGATTCTTGATGATAACGGCAATGCCGATGCCGGTTACTATGTTCCTTCCTGGCATCCTTCGGATTATTCAATTGAACTAGACTATACTTTTAACAATTCCGGTTGGTATCTCTTGGGTTGGTTTGGCAGTGCGCAGAGCAGGTCACAATTTGTCGGCTACTATGGTTGGAATCAACCGGGTTTTTCTTTTGGCGGAGGCTTTAAAAATCACCATGTTGGCGCTCAACTGGGTCTTATTTTTGTTAACCTTGAGCCAAGGTATGTAGAATTCTGGGTGCGGCCTCGATTTAATTTATTTTTGGATAATTTTACTCTCTCGGCAATTCTGAGTATGATGGTTTTTAACATTGTGCCCGGAACAGGTGGTAGTAAATGGGGAAAGGTCGGTGTATCGCTGAATGAGGCTGGAGCTATTTTTAATGACCTGGAGTTTGACCTGCAATATGCCTGGAATTCAAGTATAAGCGGATTTCTGGGTATGACAATCAGTTTTCCGCTTAACAAAAATGCACTCGGAACACGGGCAAATGAAAAAGTATATGGCGACCACTATGGTATTATTTTGGGTCCCTATGTTTCCTTTGCACCAATAAGAGATTTGGACATCAGTATAGGTTTTTATCTTTATAATATTGCTAATTCTTTGGATGCTTTTTTAGGGACAGAGTATGCCCGTGCTGCTTTGCGTCCCTTCGTTGGCCTTAAGTGGACAATGTAGACCCTAGACAGATTTTTGTAAATATCATATAATAGGGCCATGAATAAGATTATTTTGAAGGCTCAAGACCTTGACGGTTTTTTAACAGACGACGATAAGTCCGCTTTAAGCGGCATGGACAAGATTTTTGCCGATGCAATGGAGGAAATGCGTAATTTCAGTCCTGCAAACGAAGCAAAACTTATATCGCTTTACAACAAAATGGGCGATTACATGCAGGAAATCTGCAATGCAAGGCCGGGAATTCATGTTTATCCCTTTGAAACCCCCCATGAAAGCCATGCAGAGGCTTCGCGGGTTATCGCGAAGCTTCGGGATTCGAAAACCGACCATGAAGAATTTGTCTATTATACCCAGCGAGCCTACGAATTGCTCTTCAAGCTGGCTTATGGCGGCGCCAAGGGGCCCGATAAGAACTATCTGATTGTGAAAACGCCGGTCACGAGCCCCGTGCAGAACTATGCGGTGCATAAAATCGGCAATGTTGATAATAAAATCGAGAATTCCTGCATGTGCGTCATGCTTCGCGGGGCTTTGCTTCCTTCGATGATAATGAGTAAGGAGATTCAGGAATATTCCAGCCACGGTTATGTAACGCCATTCGCCCTGTTCCGCATTAAGCGTGATGAATCGAAAAACGAAAATAACATGGAATATATTCTCGACCTCGACCGTTCTTTCTTCAATCTGGAACAGCTTAACGGCAAGGATTGGATTTTTGCCGACCCGATGAATGCTACCGGGGGCAGCCTCGTAACTGTAGTAAAATATCTTCTTGACCAGGGAATAAAACCAAGATCGGTGCAGTTCTTCAATGTTATTGCTGCATTAAAGGGGGCCTTAAGGGTTATTCGTGCCCTGAACAGTTTTGGTGTTGAAGGCCACGTTTACACAGTCTGGATGGACCCGGCACTGAACCACGCCGCCTACATTATGCCCGGCCTTGGAGACGCAGGCGACCGCATCAACGGCCGCGACACCGAAGAATACCCCCGCAACATCATCCAACTAATAGCCGACTACGGCAGCAACATAGCAGGCCTGTATCGCGCCCAATTGAGGGAGATTGAAAATACAGTGTTATAGTAAGTAGCAAGGAGCAGGTAGCAAGGAGCAAGTAAATGAAGATTAGACTAAATAACAAATCTCTTCTTAAAATCTTATCCATGCTACTTGCTACTTGCTACTTGCTACTTGTTATCTCCTGCGCCTCAAACACCGCCACTGCCGAAGAATATTATTCCATTGGTATGGCCTATTACTCACAGTCGAAGTATGCCGAGGCTGAAAGTTGGTTCAACAGGGCTACTTCAATGGACCGAACCAAAACGGCCAGTTCGTATCAGATGGGGCGTATCTGTTTTGAGACAGGCCGTTATGAAGAAGCGGCAAAACATTTTGAGGCAGTGCTGAAACAGGACCCGGATAATGTTATGGCCTTAAAGGCCGCCGCCTATGCACGTATTCAAACAGGTAACCTTGATACAGCAGAAAAATACTATACCCGTGTAACAGAACTGGTGCCGGATAGTGCCGACTCGGGCTACAACCATGCACTGGTTCTATTGGCCTTAAAAAAACCGGCCGAAGCGGAAAAGGTTTTATTAACCTACATGCCTTACCTTAACGAAATACGGGATGCCGCCTGGAAGGATGCCACACTCTTAATGGCCCGTGTAGAAGATGCACAGGATAAACCGGAAGCGCTTGACTACTATGCAACATGGCTTGACCAAAAACCACCCGATGATGATAATACAAAATTAATTCGCCTGGATTATGCCCTTGCCCTGGAAAAAGCAGAATACTATGCCAAAGCGCTGGAAGAACTGCAAATTTTACTGGATTCTTTGCCCGATGCAAAGGACAAAAAAACTGCAAGCACAGAAGGCACGGAAAATGCAGAGGGCACAGAAGGCGCCGAAGGGCAGACCACCGAAGGCACAGAAGGAAGCACAACAGAAGGTGAAACTACAGAAACAGGCGGAACAGATACAGGCAGCACCGAAAACACCGGCACGGATACTAGCGGCACTGATACGACAAACACAGATGGCACAAATACTGATACCACAAACACTGACACTACAAACACTGATACTACAACTAGCAGCACAGGCGATACAACAAAAACCGAAGAGGATAATAATCCCTTAAGCAGGGCAAATATACAAAAGATAATTGACAGGATTAAAGCAAAATGATAGTTTCCATGATTCAATTTATTTTCGAAATACCCGATGTGCAAAACATAAAAGATAAACGGCGTGTAGTAAAATCGATTAAAGACCGTTTAAAAAGCCGCTATAAAATGAGTGCTGCAGAAGTAGACCTGCTCGATTCATTGTGTTTTGGGCATATTGGAGCAGCCCTGGTGTCTAATTCACGGGTCTATGGCGAAGAGGTTTTACAAAAGGCTTTTTCCTCAATCGAGGATGATATGCCTATTCGTATACAGGATGTTCAAATACATTCAGAAGAATTTTAAAAAGGAGTTTATAAAAAAATGAAAAAAAATTTTTTCCTCAAAATTTTTTTATTGTTGGCAATTCTTGTAATGATGCTCTTTGTTTCCTGCTTTGAAACAAGAACTACCTTTGTCTTCAACAAAGACCTTTCAGGTGAAGTGCATTTGGTGTATCGTATTAGCCGCCAGTTAAATGGCGTTTCGGGAAAATACTATACCGAAGAAAATTATAAAAAGAATGTTGAAAAAATACCCGGCCTTACATTCAAATCGTATAGCGAAAAAGAAACAGAACAAGATTATATCTATTCGATTACTATTGATTTTGACAAGCCCGAAGCTATTGTGCAGTTTTTTAATACCAGCTATGATGGCGATAAAAGCGAACATACCTTGTTTGAATATAATGGCGATGCAGCACACCCGGTATTTATTGCACATCTAGGCCCGGCTAATCGAAGGGAGCATGCCGACAGGGAACTGCCGGATACCATAAAAAAGAGCCTTGAAAATTATATATTCCAATGGAGCTTTAAAACACCGGCCGATGCGCAATTAACCCTGATTGACGCAGAGGGAAAGGATTTTGCTCTGCCTGCAGACTGGAGCTTAAAAAGCGGCAAGGAATCTTCGTTCACTGCCCCTATGGCAAGCCTTATGAAAGTAATGTCCGATACAGCCTACCAAGGAGTAAAACTCAGGCTTGCTTTTTAGGCTTGCTTTTTTTTGCACCCATTGACATATTGTGCGGTTTTATGCTATACTATTCAGTATGATACCGGAAGATGATATACTGACAATAGAAGAAGTAGCCCGTTATTTACGTGTGTCTGAACGCACCGTGTATGACTGGGCTCAAAAAGGCGATATTCCTGCCGGAAAAATAGGCACCAGTTGGCGCTTTAAGAAGGCAGACATTGAAAAGTGGGTAAACGAAAGGCTCACTTCGCATGCAGATGATACTACAAGGCCGGTAGTTCGTGTAGAAAACATACTTTCACCGGAAAGAATTGTGTTCCTTGATTATCCAAAAAAGATAGATGCCCTGAGCGCCCTTACCGAAAACCTTGCAACAGCCCCACAGGTAAAAAACAAGGCCGAACTGCTTGACGAAATGCTTAAACGCGATGAACTTATGAGCACGGCAATAGGGCAGGGGATAGCAATTCCTCATGTCAGGCTCCCTTCAATAACAGACCTGGTGGTGTCTATAGGTATTAGCAAGTGTGATATCGAAGACTTTGCAACCCTTGACGATATTCCTGTGCGCCTTCTTTTTATGATTGCCGCAGCGTATAACCAACATGCCTACTATCTGCAAACTCTGTCCTATTTTTCCGGAAGGCTAAAGAATAAAAAACTAAAAAGCGCCTTACTCGGTGCAAAAACCGGGGAAGACGCTTTCCGTATACTAGTAGATGCAAAACTGCCTTAATTATTTTTCTTCGTTCTTCTTTAACCAGGGCATCATACTTCTTAATTGTTCGCCAACTTTCTCTATTGGGTGTTCTGCTTCTATTGCTTTTCGGCGGTTAAAGTAGGGCCGGCTTACCTGGTTTTCAAGGAGCCAGTTCTTTGCAAATGTTCCGTCCTGAATGTCCCGTAAAACACCACGCATGTTTTCCCGAACTTCCGGGGTAATAATCTTGTCTTCGGTAATATAATCGCCGTATTCTGCTGTGTCTGACACACTGTAACGCATAAAGGCAAGGCCGCCACGGTTCATCAGGTCGACAATAAGTTTAATCTCGTGGAAGCATTCAAAGTAGGCGCTTTCAGGCTCATAACCAGCTTCGACCAGTGTTTCAAAACCTGCTTTTACCAGGGCGCTGATACCGCCGCAAAGGACTGCCTGCTCGCCAAAAAGGTCTGTTTCTGTTTCCTGCTTAAAGGTAGACATTAAAAGGCCTGCACGAGCGCCGCCAATTCCTGCCGCCCATGCCATTGCAATACGCTTGGCATTGCCATCGGCATCCTGATGCACACAGATGAGCATCGGCACACCTGCACCATTTTTATACTGCTCACGAACAGTGTGCCCGGGCGCCTTGGGTGCAATCATTACGACATTAACATCGGGTGGGGGCATAATCTGCTTAAAATGAATGTTAAAGCCGTGTGCAAAGGCAAGTGTTTTACCTGCCTTCATTGAGGGGGCAATAGATTCATCGTAAAGTTTCTTTTGCTTTTCATCATTGATAAGAATGATAATAAAGTCGGCTTTTTCTGCGGCCTCTTTTGCCGTGTAGACTTTAAAGCCTGCTTCTTCGGCCTTCTTCCAGGACTTGCTTCCCTCATACAAACCGATAATGACATTCAAGCCCGATTCTTTTGCATTCAGGGCATGTGCGTGTCCCTGTGAACCATAGCCAATGACCGCACAGGTCTTGCCTTTAAGGATGCCTAAATCGCAATCCTTTTCATAATACATTGTTGCCATAAATTTCATCTCCTTATATTATTATAATTCTCACGGAGACACAAAGAACACGGAGAGAATGCTCTGTGTCCTTTGTATCTCCGTGAGAGATATTACACTGAGAGCACTTTCTTCCCTCTTTCGAGAGCTACGAGCCCCGTTCGTGCCAGTTCCATTATTCCATAAGGCCGTAACATAGTAAGAAGGCCTTCAAGTTTTTCCTTATCGCCGGTTGCCTCTATGGTAAGTGTTTCGGGGCTGACATCAATTGTGCGTGCCCGAAAGATACCGGCAATCTCTATCACCTGGGGGCGTTCTACTTCGCTGGCCTTCACCTTTACCAGCATCAGCTCACGGCGCACCGAAGAACTATCGGAAAGCTGGCGCACAGCAATAACATCAACAAGTTTCTCTACCTGCTTGACAATTTGTTCAAGGATTGCGTTATCGCCGGACACGGCAATGGTCATGCGGCTTATCGAAGGGTCTTCGGTAACACCAACGGTAAGGCTGTCAATATTATAACCCCGCCGGCTAAAAAGCCCCGAAACCCTGCTCAATGTCCCCGCCCTGTTCTCCACAAGAACGGCAATAATATGCTGTGTCATGCTTTTATTATGCAGTAACTTGCATTTTTAGTCAAGTAGTGCGGAGCAGTAATTCATAATTCAACCGTCAGGGGCGACTTCGGCGAGCAAAGAGAAAAGTTCTTCCCAGTTTGAGTAGAGATGGTAGCTGATTTCATGGCGTAAAGCGCCGAAGAATTCCTG
>JAISIL010000010.1 GCA_031262035.1 Spirochaetaceae bacterium
ACTATTCCAGACCGTGTGGAAAAAGTTCATGATTGGGATGTGTTTACGGAATTGTTACTGGCAACATGGATAAGAAGGTTTACCTGTGAAGATGAACTGGCAAATGAAATAGCTGAAAAATGGTTTGAGATAATAACGGCAGCATTTATAAATGGGAAGTATGATAATAATGCATATATGGAATCATATAACAAGGTATTTAAGAAAGGAAAAGTGAGTGGGGGACGGTTAATAGACTTTGTGTCATTTTATCAAGTGTCATTGTTATCAAAATTGGATGATAACAAAATAAAAGGAAATGTATTAAAATATATAATAGAACATGAGACAGGGATTTATTATATGTATAATAATGCAGTAAAAAAAATGCCTATGGAATTTAAGTCTAAAGAAGCGTCATCATATCTGCATACGATAGAAATACTATCTGAATATAATATGCCTAAACTGTTGACGTTTGTAGCGGAGTGGTTGAATAAGAATGCAATTGATGGAGTATGGGATATGGGAAAAGAATCAAAAGATGGAGTAAATTATCCATTATCAGACACATGGAGAAACGGTAAAGATAGAATAAGTGATTGTACGTATAGAATAAGTAAAATATTAAACGTATTGGGAAATGGTGATAGAAACAATGTTGGGTAAGAAGGCTAAGCGTACGGCGGCCATCGCTTCGCGCTTGCGTCAGGAGTTTGTAGAAAAAGGGTATAGTGGCGAAAAATGAATGTATTTAGAGGCTGTTTAACAGTAGTTTTGCGGCCTAAACAATACATATTTTTTCATCAAAAAGGTTTTTCTACAGACTCTCCTTGGCGCCTATAAGAAACTGTATTATTAGGAATGATAATGAGTAATATAATAGTAGCAACTGATAGACTGGTTGTAAGAGAATTAACAATAAAAGACTCGGAATTACTTTATAAATATAGTAATGAAGAAATTGCAAAAGCAGAATTACCCGATGAAGTATTGATAGATGAAAATAATGCTGCACTTAAAATAATGGAATTCATTAACAATAATAAAACAAATAAAATGCCAATGGTTTATGCAATAGAATTGAAATGTTGTAACAAATTAATTGGACATATAGAATTAAGTGAAATAGACAAAGGAATAGAAATAGGATATTCCATTGCTACTGAATATCAAAATAAAGGGTATTGTAGTGAAATAATAAACCCATTTTTAAAAAGCATAAAAAATATAATTGGAATAATAGAAATATATGGGATAGCAAAATATGCAAATGAAAAATCCTGGAAAATATTGGAGAAGAGTGGATTTAAATTATTAAATGAAGGATATTATAAACAATATTTTGAAGGGAAATATAGAACAAGAATATACAGTATTGTATTATAGCATAAAAATAAATAAAGTAATTAGTTGAAAAATAATATATTTCATAACAAGATAATCAAAAATAATGTTTTTAATTAAAAGGAGAAAAAAGATGGGAATAAAAGGAAATGAGTAAAGCAAATTGGACTTCGCATTACCGGGTGTTAGCGTTCGACCTTCGGGCGAGGCTAACACCTGGAATGTTAATAATAATGGAGTGTTAATATTGAAAACAACAATATATTTTATAAGGCATTGTGAATCAGATATTACTATAAAAAATGATATATTAAGACCTTTAACTGTATCTGGAAAAAGCAGAGCAATGGAATTAATAAAAATATTTGCTGGAATTGATATTGACCTTTTTTATTCCAGTCCGTATAAAAGGACAATTGAAACAATAAAACCATTATCAGATAAATATGGAAAAGCGATAATTGAGATTAATGATTTAAGGGAACGTAAAGTTGATGATACATGGATAGAAGACTTTGATTTATTCAGTAAAATGCAATGGAATGATTTTGAATATAAATTAAGTATTGCCAAAGAGTCCATATATTATGAAGATAGAATATGATAGAAATAAATATAAAAGAATGGGATCACACAGTATCAATTTCCACCTTTAACCAACGGCTCCACAAATGCCCTTATGTCTTTTGCATACTGTAAAGCAAGGCGCATATCTGATTCTGATAACTGCAATTCATTGGGATAACGGGGAAATACGGCGTAATCGGCCAGAATGGTGATGTGAGAAGCAAAGCGATTAAACTCCGGCATGATTGCTTCACACTGTTTCCAAAGGGTAACTATATCATGGTTATACTTGAATATAACATTATTGACCAACAAGAAGACTTTCAAATAGCGTTCAACTACTGCCTGGCAAAGATTACAGATACGCTCGTCTGGAGTTGGATGCATATAATTGGCGCAATTTTCCGCAATTGATAAATCTTCCTCTGCCAGATGAAGCCATTGCCGGATTTCCTCGTTCCTATCCATATAGTCTAACCCCCTTGTTTAAAACATCTTTTTCTACGGTGGCAAAGCCGGTTGACCTATAATAGAATCTATCTTTTTTTATAGCCAAGAGGTCAATAGGCATTGTCTGAATGGGAGCGATAGCAAAGCGGATTGCGTGCATTGCGTCAATATCCCTCATTGGGGCATCATCTTTCAGGACGACATATATATCAAGGTCACTTTTCTCAGTAGGTGTTCCGTAAGCATAAGAACCAAAAAGATAGACCTGTTCTGTGGGGACGGTTGCCACGATGGCCTTTGTGAGCAAGTCCAGTTCGGGACGGATAGAGCTTAGGGTATGGGATGTTTCCATGTGAAGACTCTCTTAATGGCTTGCATAAAGGCTTTGTGCTCCCTGCGCCTGCCCCCCTGAATAGAGCGACTGCACCCTGTCAATGGGGAGACTGGTATATTTAGATACCTGCTCTGCCGGGAAATGGTCGGCGACCATCTTTTGGGCTATTTCTACCCGGTCGGCATCTTGCTTCTTCCATAACGCCTCAAGCCGTGCATCAACTTCGGGTATGGGTGAATCTTTCATAATCATAGTATTTACCTCCAATATTCCTTTATAAGGTTTATATACCTCATTAAACATCTGCTTGAGAACCGATAACACGGTAATCTCATCAGCAGGGGACAACTGGCCTTCGGCTTCGCCACGGTCAATCGCCTCTAGCATCTCAGCCCAAAGACTACGCATTTCGTCTGAAAGAGCGCCTAATGCCTTTTCAGACTGTGCTTTTGCAATCCTTTTCCTCAATTTTAGCATATAAAACGGCAAAAGTAAAGTCATATTGTGCCTTTCGAGGTCCTCAATGCTGTGATCGAGGAACTTAAAGCTCTCAACTTCGTATTCAAGGGCCTGGCCTTTCGGAGAAATCACCCTCAAAATAGCCTTGTCAGGCGTTTTTCGGGTAGTTTCCCAGTAAATGACCTTGGCTTCTGGCAGCCTGATTGTGATTACACCGTCATCATCCATGGTTTTGTGTTTCAAGCCTTCGGCATAGACATAGTTGAAGACCCGTAGGGCCATTTGTTCATCGTCCCCTATCTGGGCTTCTACAAGATAATAGTGGACTTCTCCGCCCGGCTCGGTGATGGAAATGACCACATCGCTGATTATACGGTTCAGGTTGTCGCTGATAGTCTCCGTGGATAGGAAGCCTACAGTACTTTCAGGCGAGTAGGCGGTCTCGAAAAGGCCGTTGATGAAGAGGACTATGGCCTTATCTGAAAGCCTCATCAGGCGTTTGAAGGATTTATCGAAGATGTTTGCCGTTTCACGGGCTTCATTACCGCTCTCTGTGGTTCTCTCGGTATCTTCCATATATTCACTATACAAGATAAAGCCACTTTATACAAGGGGGGAAAAGGCGATTTTATCCCTAAAACTAGAGGATTGCCTCTATATCTTGAAAATTCTACTTTTTGTAGATTTATAGCATGAGATACGAAGAATGCAAGCCCTGTGGCAAAGCTACAGGGGGCGGCAGGAAGCCGCATTTTCACAGCCTCATACCGCTTGAACACTTCAAGCTGATTATGGGGATTGATGACCGGGAAGATGAGCTTGCCCGGTATTGTTTGGAGGCGGCTTCATCGGCGATAGAGGGCTATTGCAGGCGGAAGCTGATGGCGCGGAAGGTCACGGAGACGCTGACTTTTGAGGGGGACTTTATTTTGACCTTGAGGGAATACCCTGTGAGGGAGGTTCTGGGGGTGTGGCTGACCACGGTGGGAACGGTGAAGACCCCCACCCAGCCTTCCCCGAAGAGGGAGGAGCAGAGACATCCAGCGACACGGATAGTTGAGCCGGATTTCTATAACGTTTGGCCGGATTGTGGGGACGATGTAGACCTGCCTTTTGTGTTGGAACTGTCGCAGGGGTTGAAGCTGGTGCCTGGTATCTCGGCGGTTCGGGTGATGTACCGGGCCGGGTATCGGTTACTGCATGTGCCGTCTGACCTGGGGTCGGCGTGTTTGGAGCTGGCGATGTGGAACTATACGAGGTGGCGGGGGAAGAAGGCCGGGGTGGTTACGACAGGCATGGCCACCGGGGCAGGACGAGGGCGGCAGGCCTTTTCGGGTGTTCCTGTTGAGAAATTTGAGGCGGCGATGCCGGAGAATGTGAGGATGCTCTTGGAGCCGTATCGGAGGAAGATGATTTGAGGGTTGTGGAAGATTTGATTTTGACGGCTATCCGGCACAGGGTGGTTCCGGCAGTGAATGAGATTTTGGATGGAGAGGATGAGGGACGGGGGCAAGCCCCGCCCTTCCTTGAG
The DNA here is from genome assembly GCA_031262035.1 of Spirochaetaceae bacterium. Classification (GTDB taxonomy): domain Bacteria; phylum Spirochaetota; class Spirochaetia; order Treponematales; family Breznakiellaceae; genus JAISIL01. Next base: position 4,668 of record JAISIL010000010.1, read on the forward strand.
TTTGAGGCGTGTTTTGGGTCGGGGACGGTTAGGCCGGAGGTTTCGGTTTTGTCTTGTGAGCGGAACAAGAAGGAGCGGATTGTTCAGGTTGATGCTTATCTGGTGGAGATTGTCATAGAGACTACAGACGAGGTTGCGGGGTTCAGGTATGCAGCGGCGTTTGATGAGGCGTTGGCAGGCAATAGTACGATGGGCGGTGTTGCCGATAGGGCTGTTATTGTTGGTAAAAAATACTCACCTGTGGATGTGGTTTTGACAGTTCGGGTGACGGTGGAGGCGGTGAGATGAACGGAGAGAATTGCACTATTACGATTAAGACTAAATACATCTCGGCTTCTGTTCCCTATTCGGAGGAAAGCATCAGGGAGGCGGTGTCTATCATTCGTGATACCGATGAGGCTACAGGAAAGACGAGTTTTACAAGGCAGGTTGACGGTGTGGCCGGGTGTGTGATTGCGCCGCTTACGGTGGGGAATGCGCCGTTGTTGCTGGCTCTTGCGTTTGGCAGGGAGCAAAAAGCAAGTGTGGTCTCGGCAGGCTCGACCACCGGGAAAGGTGATATCCTCTATCATCATAGCCTTGTTATGAAAAGCCTCAAGAAAAGTCCTACATTTGATTTGATTCAGGATAGGGGTTGTGAAAAACGATCGTATGAGGGGTGCTCGGTTTGGGATTTTGAGATACAGTCTTTGTATCTCAGGCGAAAGATTTTTGGAGTGGTGAATGTTCATAATTCCGGTAACGATGATGACATACAGCACATAACGCTGAAAATTGAAATGAGAGGGGGGAATAATCCGGTTGTGATTGGTAGTGATAAGGTGTTTTCGACAGGCTCAACCACCGTAAATGATCCATTGTTCAATGATGCTGGTATTCGGTATGAGGTCAATGGTGTTGAGGTGTCGGGCATTTATGGCTTTTCGATTAAGACACGGCGAGACGGCAAGCCGAAGGTGTTTGTGCGGTTGCATCGTATTCTTGGGAAGACTGAACTACCTGACATAATTGAAAACCTGACCATTACGGCACAGGTTTTTAAGGGCGGTGTATCAGGGATATTCAAGATTAACCTTGAACGGCTTTTGCTGGTGGCTGATGAAACGATTGTGAATACTGCTGACAAGGTGATTGGACCTTTGCGGTATTTTGTGGTTGGGAATATATCTGCTGATGTGTATAGCGGGTATGAGAATTTGGTATAGAGAGGTAGCAAATGAATGATGTAATGACAATGGAAGACAGGCGGTTGCTCGTTGAGAACCTTGCGGAGATGCGCGAACTACGAGGCGAACTGTCGGAGTTTAAGGCTCATGTGATGGGGCGTGTGGTGAAGCTGGAACAGCGGGACGGAGAGAGAGCGAGAACGCTTATTTCTATGGTATCGCTGGCGGTTTCAATTATGGCGCTAGTGGTTAGTATTCTGGTGAATTTTCTGGTATAGGGGGCATGTATGAAATTGAATTGGGTTGAGATTTTTGGGAATGAGAAGAAGCAGTTTGATAAGATGAGCGAGGCTCAAAAGTTTTCATTCTTTCTACTTCTTCAATACAATTCACCTTATGGTTGGGGAAAAGAGAACCCGGAGGCTTCGGATTGTTCAGGAGCGGTGTGTCTGGCTTTGTTGGCAGCTACGGGATATCTGGTTCGCATTACGGCCGACGATTTGTATCAGCGTGTTTTTACGGTGAAAAATCCAGCGCCTGATGCAATCCGTGTAGCTTTCTTTGTCGACAAAAAATCGAAAAAGGCTGTGCATTGTTCGGGCTTTGTTGATGAGGGTATTATTTTGAACTCACAGGAAGGCGGGGCAAGGTTGCGGACTTTTGACAGGCTTTCGGCTTGGTTCTTTAACCGGAATGCCGGCACTGAGGTTCGCGGTTTGGACAAGGCGGCCTTGAAAAAGTTGTCTGATGAAGGGGCAAGATACGATTTAGACAAGGAGTTTTTGAAGTATGTCTACGAGTGATGGAATACAGATTTATGACAAGCCTACATGGGCTATGTCTTGGGTGGAGCTTTGGACGATACTTGGCAAGCGGCTTTTATCCCTTCCGTCAAAACTGCTGGGGTTTAAGCCCTTGTGTCTGTATATTGCAACATGGTTATTGGTGGCCGGGCATATCCGGGACTGGATTTGGTTTTCGGTGATGGTGCTAGTGTTGTTTGGGGTGGTGGGGTTGAAGGTTATTGCACGATACAAACAAAGTGGTCTCGACAAGCTCGACCACCGGGAAATTGGAGGGTGATGAATGGAGTGTCATTGTAAAGAGGGCGTTGCGAGCAACGCCCCCTTTACAATCACACCCCCTTCATCACCCTCCAATTTCAGTCCCTCCCCCTCTGGGGGAGGTTAGGTGGGGGCTTTCCTGCCTATACCTCGTAATCACCTTCAACCCCACCACCCCGAACAATACCAGCACCATCACCGCAAACCAAATCCAGTCCCGGATATGCCCTGTAATCAAAAGCCATGTCGCAATATACAAACACAAAGGCTTAAACCCCAGCAATTTTGACGGCAGTGATAAAAGCCTTTTGCCAAGTATCGTCCACAACT
>JAISIL010000111.1 GCA_031262035.1 Spirochaetaceae bacterium
TACAGGGGCTTAATTATAATTATGCCCCAGGTGTATTTCAATACAACCCACCCGGAAGATAAATAGCCTATATGCAGAATAACAATTCAGTCCATCGATTGAAGAATTCAGTATAGGCATAATTATAATTCATACCTGTCTTAATTCAACTACAGATGACTCATCGCCTGCTCAACACTTCGTTTTACCGAAGCGCATGACTATAATATACCTAATACCGGCCAAAAAGTCAAGGACTTTTTTAAAAATTCAAGCCTTGTCGTACGGGGGACAGGACAATCTTTTGTTCGGGCTAGTTGAAAGTTCCGCCTTCGGCGGCGTCTTGATATGTTGCCTACCGACAAAGCGATGACAGCAACTTTCAAATGCCCTCACAAAAGATTGTCCTGCTCCCCCTGCCCCACGCTTTAATTTGTAATTACTAACTGCATGCGAGGCACACTTGATACTTTGCACCCAAATAATGTATAATTACCCTAGATTCGTTAAAAAAAGGAATGTAAAAATGAAAAAATTGCTGAAGGCTATTGCCCTCGGCCTGGCTCTTTCCTGTCTGGCCTCTTGCGCGGACACAGGAAGGAGTCAGGGCATAAGTTTGTGGAAGTGGATGGCCGGGGATGACAGTTCCTGGGCAGCGGCGGACTTTGACGATTCCGCCTGGCATTCAATCACTGCACCTGCCGCGATTGAACCCGGAGGGCCGGAAACCGTATTCTGGCTGAGGGGAAAGACCACTGTCCCCGGTTTTGCCCAGGGGAGGCTTTGGTTCCTGGTGGGCAACCAGGCTCCGGCTCTGGAGCTTTACATAAACGGCGTCTACATCGCCTCCCGGGGCAGCATCTCGCCCTGGGACCTCGCCATGACCTACAATTCGGTTTTTCCCCTTCCCGGGCAGTATCAGGTAGGTGAGGAACTGTGCATTGCGATGCGCTGTTCATTCAGGGGAAGCACAGTGAGCCTGCCGCTCTTTGCCATAGGGGACAAGGCTGCATCTGAGTATTTGAGCGGCCTCTCTGATTTTTTCAACGGCAGTTTCTTTACTATTCTGGCAGTGCTGGGCTTGTTCCTGAGTTTTTATGTCTTCTTCCAGTTCCTTTTAAACCGCAAAGACAAGGCTAATCTCTACTATGCGGCAATCATGCTCTTTGCCTCGGTCTATATGGCAAATCTGGGCGCCACGCTCTGGCCCACACCCGCCTTCTGGGCTCGGGGGATCTCACGCGCCTGTATACTCTGGTCTCTCGCATTCTTCCCGCCCTTCTTTACCAGTTTTTTCAATACTATGAAGAAGCGCATCCTTCTTCCACTGGGAGCAGGCATCTCCCTGGTGATGACTGCGGTCTGCATCTTCGCTGCCAGAGACGAAAGCACCCTGGCCCTGGTATTTAATATTGAATGTCTCTTTATACTCGCGGCCATTGTCTTCTCTGGTATTGTCTGTGTCCGTGCGCTACGGAACGGTCAAAAAGAAGCTCTGGCGCTTCTTGTGGCCATCGCCATAGGTATAGGCTTTGCAGGCCATGACGTCTACTTTTCTGTTATAGGGAAAGCCCCCTTTGCCTGGCTCCAGGGCATCGGCATCTTCCTTCTTAATATAGCTATCTTTCTTATTCTATCGCTCAGACAGGATTCGATGCGGAAGCAGGCGGAGAAGTCCAGGCAGATGATAGAGGAGGACGAGAAAAAACTCGAGGCCTCGTTTAATGAGATGAAGGCTGTCAGCGCGGCCCTGGCTGAATTGGGTACCGAACTGGAAAAAGCGGTGTCCATAGCAAACAGCGCCTCTGCAACAGCGGAGGCGCGCGTGCTCGATATAGACAGCAAGGCAAAGCACCAGAGGCAGGAGGTTGAACATTCCAATGCGGTGGTGAGCGAGTTTATCAATTCGATAGGGCGGATAAATACCAACCTGGCAGGACAGAATGAAAGCGTCTCCCGTATTGACCAGGCAGGCACAGCTCTCTCTGACGCAGCAGATACTATATCGACCAATATGGAAAGGACTGCACGCTTTACGGATGGCCTTGCGGGCCAGACTGAAAACGGCACATCCGCTGCCAAGGCTCTTGACGAGGCAATGCAACTGGTTTCTACTTCATCGCAAAGTATCAGTGATCTGGTAAGCATTATAGATGACTTTGTTGAACAGACAAGCCTTTTGTCAATGAATGCAGCCATTGAAGCTGCCCACGCAGGCGAGGCCGGCAAGGGCTTCAGTATTGTAGCACAGGAAATTAAGCGCATATCAGATTCGCAAAAAACACAACTGGGTAATATTAGGGACGCGGTGAGCGGCATTGTGAACAATATCAGAAACGGTGTGGAACATGCGGCAAATATTCACAAGACTATTGAGGAGATAAACATCGAGGCTGAAAAGGCGCGGGAGCAGATTGCTGAAGTTGCCAGACAGACCATGGAACAGAGGCGGATTAGTGAAGAACTGAGGAATGATATCAGCGGTCTTGCATCTTCCTCGTCTCAAATAAGCGGGGAATTGGACAGGCAGAGCGGTTTTTCTAACGATGTCCGTAGCGCTATGGACAGCATTTCTATGGAATCCGGGCAGGTGATGGAATCAAGCCAGAGCATTATGCAGGCGTCAAACGAACTTAAGTCTGCGTTCCAGAGCCTCTCCCGCCTGAGTGTAGAGGTGCGCGGTCTTACCGCCAAGCTGCTGGAACAGGGGATACATGATAAGATAGTATCAGGGGGATTAATATGAAATTACAAAACGATTATTCATTTGTTCGTGGGGTTTGTCACGGGCCGGGGTTTGGAACTGATGTTGCCAAGATGCGGGAAATATGGCGGCGCGACTTTGGCTATATGAAGCGGCTCAATCTCAATTCTATCCGCTTCTGGATGTCAGAGGAGGCATGGAAGAAGGATAACGAGGGCTACTGCAAGATGCTGAAAAGTTATGCCAAAGAGGCGGCAGAGGCTGACATCACCTTGATGCCGATTTTCTTTAACGGCAATGCGCTGGATACTTTTACTCCGCTGACTGCCGCAGAGTGGTCTCTCGCCGAGGCCTATAGCAGGGCGGTCATCAATACCCTGAAAGATGAGCCGAATATCATCATGTGGGACGCTATCAATGAGCCCTTTTGCTGCGAGTATCTGCACAATGCGCCGGAAAATGAAAAAGAGGAGCGCTGGAATAATATTCGCGACTGGACACGGAAGTGCTGCCAGATGATAGCCGGTATCGACCGGACTATTCCCCTGACTGTCGGCCACGAACTTGCCCCCCATGTAGAGACCAGCGCCGACCTGGTGGATGTCATCAGTTATCATGACTACCTCCATACCAGGGCCGAAATGGAAGGCGCTCTGAAAATGACCATCGATTTTGCAAAAGGGAAGCCGGTGATGAATACCGAAACCGGCTGCGCCTGCCGTGCAAACCCCTACGATGCCGAACTGGAACTCTGCGCCAGGTATCATATTGGTTTTTATATCTTCAATTTGATTATCGAAGGCCCCTGGGCAGATGTGCATGGCCTCGTCTACCCTGACGGCACGGTGCGCGACCCCTCTATTGCCGCTGCGGTGATGGGCTTTTTCCGCAAACGCAGTGATGACCGTATCCTTTATAATCCGAACCGTGAACACCATGCCGAAATTGCCATTAGCCGCCTGCAGGAGGCTCTTTCTATAAAGGTGAATCATATGCACCGTTTTTCTGCGGCCGGTGTTGATGAAATACTTGATGCCGCTGAATATGGGGCCGATATTCTTGAGGCTGCCGAAATGGTTGCCATGCGAAACCCGCCCAGCGCAAAGATACTGCACTGGCGGAACCTTGGCAGCGAACAGAAGAATGCACCCGATACCGTTGAGGATATAAAGGCATTTGCATACGGCATAATCAAGCAACTGCGTGAAGGATGTTTGCTTTAGCGGCTAAAGTCTGATGTCTGGCAATCTACCAATCGAGCACCGGCGTTCCATCGCTGCGGAAAAGGACCTGCCGTATTGCTGTGCAGCGAGGGCTACGGCCAATGCTTGTCTGTGCGTGGTAGACATTGAAGGTGCGCCCTTCGGCATCCTTGAAAAATGAATTGTGCCCCGGCCCATACTGGCCCTCAAGGGAATAATAGGACATCAGCGGGCAGGGGGACTTTTCCCAGGCGCTTGGGTTTAGGATGTCACCGTCTTCCTTGATTGAAAGGAGGCCAATTGCATAAGTATAGCCGCCTGCCGCACCGCCTGAATAATAGAGGTAAATCTTTCCGTCTTTTTTGAGCACATAGGGGCCTTCGTTATTGATGGTGCCCTGAATGTTCTCCCAGCCGAAGAGCGGACGGGAAAGCAAGACGGGCGCGCCGGTCAGGCGCCAGGGCCTTTCTGCACTGGTGGAAGCGATGTAAAGCATCGAACCTGAGTCGAGGGGAGTGCCGATGTGCTTCCGGTATGACCACACAAGGTAGTGTTTAGCACAGGCAGAGAAATAGGTCATATCAAGAGTGATGTCGCCTTCGGCAAGGAAACTGCCGTCGGCCTTCTCGACACGCTTGGGCTGCTCCCAGTCGAGCGGATTGCTGATGTCGCCGCCCTTGCGCAGCCGCATCATGTGGCTCTGCGGCTCCCACTTCTTCCCGCTTACTGCAAAGAGGATGTAAAGCTCGCCGCCGATGACATGAAATTCAGGGGCCCAAAAGGTCTGCATAAAGCCTTTTTCTTCATTATAATCAAGGATGAGATGCACCTCGGTTTCCGGCTCGAAAAGGCCATCAACACTAGCCGCCTCGCGCACATAAAGGCCCACATCATTTGTGTTATCGTTTGTGGCAAGGAAATAATACTTGCCTTCCCAGGGGAAAATAACCGGGTCGGCCCAGCCTTCGGCCAGTGGAAATCGATACAACTTTGCCGGACTTGTATCTACAGTGGTATTCAACTGAATAAAGTAATGTTGTTTTATTATCGATGCAAGATTGTCATCAATTTGCACTTCATCACCGGAGCTATCATCGCAGCTTAGTAATTCTTCTTTACTAAAATGGATAAAATCCGAAGTGGTCCACAAAAGGCGCTTTCCGTCGGCACTTTCGTCATTTGAGCCATCCTGCATAACCCTTTCCGCGCTGATTCCAAAAACCGCTTCGCCGCTCCCCTTAGCCTGAAGACGAAAGACCCTGGGCCGGGAAAGCCCCTTCTCGACAATCCTGTCCTCCCCGTCAATAGCACCGGTCGCAAAAAGGATGCCGTAGTTCCGATTGAGCGGCATATCGTTCCCATTACTGCACAGGCTAATATGCACACTGTTTGCCAGAGAAGAAGTATAATCCTCTGTCGCTTCCCGTGTGTAGACTTTAATGGTATTAGTCATTTATCTTCCCCACAATATATTGGACAGCCTCGTCTATTTGTTTTGTAAGCGGGGGCGGGTTAAAACCGGCAATGTGGAAATGTTCGTTTTGCAGGGGAAGGAGCACCCGTTCCCCCGGCGCTTCCAGCACGGCCTTTGCCATATCTGGCGTTATCTCACCGAGCATGCTGTTCCCTATCACTATACCGATAGGCCCTGCGATAAAGTCCCCCAGCGATGCGGACACCCTGATAGCATTTTCCCCGGTGGCCCCACGGGCAGCCCCTGCTTTCAGCATCCTTTCCGTTGCCGATGCATTAGTCCCCAGTGCGATTATCTCTATGCTATCTATTTTTGCAGAACCAGTTAAACCCTGCCGCAGTCTCCCCACCAGTTCAGCCCCAATACCGCCGCCCATGCCGTCAATTACGATGATTCTTGTCATAGATAGCAACTATACCATATTAGCCTTATAGTTTCAACCACGAATAACACGAATGGCCTTCGGCCACACGAATTTCTGCTTACTTAACATAGATTATTCGTGTCGGCGAAGCCGATTCGTGAATATTCGTGGTTGTTTTTTATGATTTCAAAGTTAAGTGATTTTGCCCTGTTGATGTTCAAAGAGCCATTGACAGGCAATACAAAGTATGATAAAATATATGGAGGTGTTTTTTCTCGGAGGGCAGTCGCTTACCCTCTTTTTCTTTTATCAAGCCATCTGTATCGCCGTGGCCTTCTTTGCCTTTGTGCCTCTTGTCCCTGTCTTGCCGCGCGGAGCGACTTTTCTGCCGTATCGATTCATAAATTCTTCGACAGTACCACCATTTTGGAAGAATTTGATATCTTCCTCGCGGGTCTTTCTACGGGTCTCTCTACGTGTCTCTTCACGGGTCTCCCTGCGAGCCCTCTCAGCGGCTTCTTCCTTTGCTACTTCAATTGCCATGTCCTGATCCCATTCGCCATAAAACATATCTGCTACCTCCTTGCGGTCTCAGGATCGATTTTGACCCCCTCAATAGCCTCGTAGAGTCCGCGCAACGCAGGGATATCATGTTTGAAAAGTGTTCTGAAGAGCGTATCTTTGTATTTCGGGGCGGGTATTGCCGCCTTCTTTCCCATATTTTTAGTATAGCACATACCGCGCGCTATTGCAAGTGGGAAAACAACAGCCAGGGCAAAATCATTTAACTTTATAGTAACCACGAATAACACGAATGGCCTTCGGCCACACGAATTTCTGCTTACTTAACATAGATTATTCGTGTCGGCGAAGCCGATTCGTGTATATTCGTGGTTGTTTTTATGATTTCAAAGTTAAATGATTTTGCCCTGTTGATGTTTCAAAGAGCTGTTCAAAGAGCCATTGACAGAGAATACAAAGTATGATAAAATATATAGAGGTGTTTTTATGAAAGATGCAGAAAGTACGATAGGGAATTTAATTGATAAACAGAATGTAAGTTTTATCAGTTCTGTAGATGAAGAAGGTTTTCCAAATACAAAGGCAATGTTGACCCCAGTTAAAAGAAATGGTATAAAGGAAATTTTTTGGCACACTAATGCTGGCTCGATGAGAATTAAACAATTTACAAATAATGCAAAGGCTTGTGTGTATTTTTGTGACAAACGGTTTTTCCGGGGAATAATGTTAGTAGGAAATATGGAAATAGTAAAAGACAAAACCATAATGCAAGAATTATGGAAGGACGATTATAACATATATTATAAAGATGGAGTATTCGGAGGAGATTATACTGTAATAAAGTTTACGGCAACAAAAGGAAGATATTATAGCAACTTTAAATCGGAAGATATAGTAATTGAATAGGAAGACGATGATGTATACAGTAGGTATAAAGGAATTTCCGATTTTGGAATTTGATGAAGATAAGGATGCCTTCATAAGGCCAACAAAAATTATTACTGCATTAGATAATATATCTGAAGTATGTGTGTTGTGCTTTTTTTCTGATGCTATTGAGAAAATATTAAAGGAGTTTCCCTATAAAACTGTTTCATATCTTAAATCTGAAGGAATAACATGTCCGGTATATGAATTAAATTATAAGGGAACTAATATAGGCTTAATTCAAGCATGTGTAGGCGCTCCAATGGCTGCCGGTCAAATTGAAGAATTAACGGCACTGGGATATAATAAATTTATTGCCTGTGGCTGTTGTGGAGTATTACAGAAAGAAATTGCTGTTGGCCATCTGATAATTCCAACATCTGCTGTTCGCGATGAAGGAACATCATATCATTATATTAAACCATCACGGGAAATTATTGCTAATGCAGATGTAGTAAAAATAATTGAGGAGGTACTTACAGAAAAGCAATTACCCTATATTAAAGCGAAAACATGGACTACAGATGCAATGTATAGGGAAACAGTTTCAAAAATAAATTTACGAAGAAAGGAAGGATGTGTAACAGTAGAAATGGAAGCCTCAGCATATATGGCTGTAGCAGAATATAATAAAGTTGCATTTGGGCAATTATTATATTCCGGGGATACTTTAGCGGGAACAGAATGGGATAGCAGAGATTATGCAAAAAGAAATGATATAAGGGAATATGTATTAAGGATAACACTTGATATTGGATTAAGGATGAAACAATGCGCAGCTTCCGGCGGCCATCCCTAGTAATGCAAAACCCGTTGTGCCAGGGCGGCAAGTCGGTTGAATTCTTCTGTGGCTTTTTTGCCGGGGTGTATTTCGCCTGTTGCAAGCTTTTGTGCAAAATGTTTTATGTCCCAGAGGCTGAAGCCGGTGCAGAGGGTGTCTTTGTAGGTAAAATACCGAAGCAGCACTTTGATGTCTGCATCGCTAATAAAGGTTTCTGCACGGCCGTTGAGCCTGCCTTTTTGCACGGTAATTTTTGCCAGTGCTCCCAGTGAAGAATTGCAAAGTATGTCAAGATTGCTGAGCTTATTCGGCAGGGGACGGCCTTCTTTTTGAAGTGATTCTATAACATATATTGGGCCAATAAGGTCGCCCATTGCGTATAAGACCAAGCCGGTTCGTCCTATGCCGTTTTTGTCAATATAGTGATGTGTTTCTGCACCCTGTATGCCATGCGGGTGATTACCAATAATGATGTCCACCCCGGATTCAATAAGCTTATGGGCAAGGTATATTTGCCAGGCCAGGGGAAAACTTTCAAATTCAAGACCCCAATGCAGGCAGAGAACAACCAGGTCTGCATTTGCTGACTTAGCTGCATTATCAGCATTGCTTGCTTTAGCAAGCTTGATGTGTTTTTCCATAAGGGATAGATCTGCACCCGGTTTATTCAAGCGAACAAGATTCACCAGGTATTCTTTTCCGGGAAGGGGAAGATTAAGGTTAAGGCCAAAGGTATAAGAAAGAATTGCCGTCTTGATGCCATTTATATTAATAACCGGGAACTTTGTCTGTTCTTCCAGGCTTCGGGCTGTGCCCGAATGAATTATCTTTTTGCTGTCAAGAAACTTGAGTGTAGAAACAAGGCCGTCTTCTCCCATATCAAGAGAATGATTGTTTGCCGTGGAAAAACAATGAAGCGTTTCGGATGCCTTACTGCCTCTACCGTTCCGATGAAAGATCTCTATTGTTTCTGCCCGTAGGTTCATTACCGGGGGAGGAGGCTTGGATACCCCGGCCTCTATTTGGGCATCATAATCGCTTGCAGATACCGGAGTAAAGGAAGGCGCTTCCGGATAAACCGGAGCTTCAAGGTTTGCATACACAAGATCATTATCAAAGTAAAATGCTTGTATATCATCAAAACTGTGCTTAGTATTTTGCTCATTCAATTGCGGTGCAGGATATATATCACCTGCAGCAGCCATCGTCATTTCTACCTCAGCCTTAAAACCGGCAGGCAGGGTAAAATCGAGCGGCTTCGATAAATGTTCTTCAATACTGCAATTGTAACCTGCAAGCAAGCCTGGCTCTGCTTCTTCAATAGGGTGGCCTGCAAACTTGTAGAGCCACCAACGGGCTTCTTCATCGTCCATATAGAGGCTGCTTCCTTCAAGAGGAATAGAATGTGTAGGCGGGTTTGCAGGGTCAAAATACTTCATCATGTTTTTAAAAAGCCGTGCACCGAAAGTGACGGTGCACGGCTAAAGTCTATGGATGCATTACAGCATACTACATTAGAAGGGCCCCAGCTTCATCATATCTGCGACAACAACCAAACCGAAGGTAAGGATGAAGAGGCAGGTGAAGAATTTCCAGGATACCTTAACCCACTGCGCATAACTTATCTTGCAAAGCGAAAGAGCTGCAAGACAACCCATTGGCCAGAAGTTATTGGCAATACCGTCAGCATAGTGATACATGGTAACAATTACCTGCTGATTAATACCGAGGATTTGTGCGATAGGGCTTAAAATCGGGACAATAAGAACCGCTTTACCGCTTGCAGATGACACAAAGAAGTCGAACACTAAAATAAATACAAAGACTATAAGTAGTGTTATAATACCATTTGTGCCACCAAGCAGTGTAGTAACACCGTAAACCATTGTGTCGGTTACCCGGGCGCCTTCAATTAAGATACCAACTGAACGGGCAAGGCCGATAACCAAACAGGGAGCGACAACATCTTTAACGCCTTTGATAAATTCTTCGCAGGCAGTATTTGCATTGATACGGAACATAAGGGTAAGAACGATTGCAAGAATTACATAGAAACCAACCAATTCATTAAAACCCCAGGCCCAGTTAAGGAAGCCGATAATCGTTATTATAATAACACCGAGGAAAAGCAAGAGGCCGATGATATGCTTGCCGGTAAATTTAAGTTGGTCGCCCATATTCACTTCAGCTTTCTTCTGTGCCAGTTGGTCAAGATACTCCTGGCCGCAAACGCTCTTCATCGGATCTTTCTTAATACTGTTTGCATAATGCAAGAGGAAGGCTAAACCAAGCACATAGAGCAGCACGAGGCCCACTGCACGGTAACCAATTCCTGAATACATAGGAAGGCCGATAATCGCCTGTGCAATACCTGTTGAATAGGGATTCACCATACCGCAGGTAAAGCCTGCAGCCTGCGAATACATGAGGAGCATTGCACCGGTCATGCGGTCATAACCTGCCGCCATAAACATAGTGACAATAACAGGAATAAAGGGGAAGGATGCTTCAAAGTAACCGACTACACCAAGAAACACAAACACTGTGTAGATGATTACTATCACCCCCGGCCCGCCGCCATTAAAACGCCGGAGCAGCGCCTGAATTGCCGCAGGCATACAACCGGTGTATTGCATCAGAGCAATAGCGCCTGCTGCAAACAAAACCGTGCCGATAATGCTTGACGCTCCCATGAAACCTTTCAAGATTGAGGAGAAAAACTCAATCAAGCCGACGGGATTGTCCTCGACATGCGCATAGCTGTTTGGATCAACAACCATGACCGCCGGGTTCACCTCAGAGGGAACGCGCTGATAAACGCCTGCCGGAATGATGTAGGTAAGAATACTGACAAATACCATGATAATCAGCAAGACCAGATACACATGCGGAAAACGCGGCGTTTTCTTTGCTACTGTGTCCATAATTAGTACCTCCTTAATTGTACTAAAATAATATATCTTAATAGTATACTGTTTAAGTAAATCTTACTTAAGCGCTATACTGTTTAAGCCACTGGACTGCACAGTTTGCATAGACTGCAGCCCCTTGTGCAAGAAACTTTTCATCAACATGAAAACCAGGGTTATGTAATGGCGGCCATTGTTCAGTGTCTTCCCCGCCGGAACCTAAATAGAGTAAAAACGATGGCACTTTCTCTGATACATAGGCAAAATCTTCAGCGCCGCCAAGGCAGGAATGCACCTCGGCACTTCCTTCGCCCAGCACTTCTTCAATAAAGGGAAGCAGTGTTTTAGTTAGTGGTATATCACAAACAGTGCAGGGAAGGTGTGTTTCGGAGCAGGTATAAGTTCCGCGCCACATCTTAACGGTAGCATCAACAATTTGGGGAATTCGTTTCAAGAGATGATTCCGTGTATCTGCATTCAGTGTCCTGAAACCAAAAGTTAAGTCGGCCTCATCGGGAATAACATTACTTGCAGCACCGCCGTGGATTACCCCGCAATTAAGGGTTGCAAAAGCGGCCGGGTCTGTTTCCCGGCAAAGCAGGGTATTCAATGCCTGGTATATTTGCTGCACAATCATCAGCGGGTCAATTCCCAAATGGGGTTGCGAAGAATGCGCACCCTTTCCTTTTATCTTTAATGCATAGGTATCAAGCGAGCCCGATGATTCACCAAGACAGTAAATTGCCTTCCCCGGTGGCAGATAGGGACCGTTATGCATAGCAAATGCCGCATCGACCTTGGGGTTTTCCAGCGCACCATCGTTAATCATCGCCCTGGCCCCGATAGCAACCTCCTCGCCGGGCTGGAACATCAACTTTACTGTTCCCTTAAGGCTGCTTTCCCTGCCTTTAAGAATTGCCGCCGCCCCAAGAAGCATCGCAGTATGGGTATCATGCCCGCAGGCATGCATGGTGTTACCGGGAGATGCAAAATCGAGGCCGGTCGTTTCATGCACAGGCAGAGCGTCCATATCGCCACGGAGCAAAATGCAGGGGCTTTGCCCCGTGCCAATTTCCGCAAGAATTCCGCTGCACTCGCTCACCCCTTTGTAACCCCAGGCAGCAAGGGCATTCCGGTCGGCATCGTCCATCTTTCCGCAATCCCGGTATTTGACGCCAAGCCGGTCGAGCCGGCTTTTCACATAGGCAGTTGTTTGGGGTAAGTCGACGCCGCATTCAGGTATCCGGTGGAGCGCCCGCCGGTCTTCAATCAATTGCTTCTCAAGCGAGAGGGCTGTGGACATGTCTTTTTCACTCATACTCACCTCTCTTTTGAGCAAAATGTTCAAGACAATCTGAACATTTTGCTCAAATATTGTTCATTATTGTAGTTCAGGATATGCTTTCTATGGTCTAGCAATTTCTATGCCACAGGAAAGAAGCTCACGCGGAGCCGCAAAGGCGCGGAGTTGTTGTTTGATAATTTATTATTATTCTTTCTTGTCTATCATGATTAGAAAGATTAAGGATATTTTTGTTATGGCGACTCTGCGCCTTTGCGCCTTTGCGTGAGCTTTTGATTCTTGTCTAAGCAAGAAATATGTGATATAATACAAGCGATGCAGGATATCGAATATTATGATAAAGTAAAAGAAGCCTGGACGGACTTTGTTGACCGGGATATTATGCCGCCTGCGGGGCTGGTGCGGGCGGAGGTTTGGCATTCCTGGCAGCGGAGTAAGACGACGGGGCTTGACCCCTATCAGATTGAAATGAAATATTGCCCTGCAGAAATCTTAAAGAAAAAACAGGAAGAAAATCAGACGCTGATTGATGCGGTAACGCCGATTTTCGAAACCTTAAGTGAAGATGAAACAGAATTCCGCATTACCCTTTACGATAGCGAAATCTGCCTGATTAAGGTATTCGGCGCCGAAACGCAGGCAAGCAAGGTTTGGAGCGCTCCTTCACTCCCCGGCGCGCTGCGGGGCGAGGAAATAGGCGGCACCACTGCGATGAGCCTTGCGAAAGAGACACTGAAACCGGTGCAGCTCATCCTTGCAGAACATTACGATGTGCGAAACCATCAATGTGTTGGCACCTGTGTGCCGATTCTTTCTCCGGCCGGAAAGTTCCTGGGAGCGATAACTTTTATTGAAGGCTTTAGTCCGGATTGCAAACAGCGATTAAGCATCATGAAGGCATTCGGAAAGGCCATTGAATACAATCTGCAGTTACAAACAAAATACGAGTATATCATTAAGCGTTCAGGCTGGAATGCCGGTTTTACTTTCGACAGCATTTTGGGCCAGTCGCCTGCCATTCGGGAAACGGTCGACCTTGCCCGCCGGACTGCCGATATTCCCAGCAACACATTGATTTACGGTGAAAGCGGTTCAGGGAAAGAGATGTTTGCACAATCGATACACAATTGCAGTCTTTTTCGGAAGGGGCCTTTTGTGGCGGTAAACTGTGCAGCACTTCCTCCGACACTTATTGAAAGCGAGCTTTTTGGTTACGAGACCGGTTCTTTTACCGGCGCAAAAAAGGCCGGGCAGGCAGGCAAGTTCGAGCTGGCAAACGGCGGCACCATCTTCCTTGATGAAATTGACAGCCTTCCGCTTGAGATGCAGGCAAAGCTCCTCCGTGTTGTGCAGGAAAAGTCTATTGCCCGTGTCGGCTCTACCGTGCAGACATCGCTCAACCTGAAAATCATTGCAGCCTGTAACCGGAACCTTGAACAGATGGTGCAGCAAAATACCTTTCGTGCAGACCTGTTTTTCAGGCTTAATGTAATAACCATCACCGTGCCGCCGCTTCGGGAAAGGGCCGGGGATACAGCCCTGCTTGCCAGGGAGTTTCTGCGAAGGAAGCAGGTGGTTTCGACCCTTCGACCGATTGTATTTACCGATGATGCACTGGCGCTGCTTGCCCGTTACAACTGGCCGGGGAATGTGCGCGAGTTGGAGAACCTTGTCGAAAGGGCCTTTGTGCAGGCGAGCCTTTTAGGCAGAACTGAGATTGATGCACTGCTGATAGAGTCTCTGCCAAAGATGACAGAGCAAGTGGCGGACATACCCCTCCCCCAGCCCCTCCCCCAAGGGGAGGGGGGTATCAATATACCCTACCACGAGGGAGTAGGAATAGCAGACTCTGAAAAAGACAGAATTTATACAGTCTTTAAAGAAAATCGCTGGAACATATCACGCACTGCACAAGCCCTGGGTATTGCCCGAAACACCTTATACAAGCGGCTTAGTTATTACGGTATTCTGGAAGCACGAGCCTGAATGAATGCTAGGAAGTAATTCCTGCACCGCTTCGCGGGTAGATTGTTGAACAGATAAGGTCGATAACAAAAAACAGAGCGAGCAGACAGAGCGCCCGCTTCCGCCACTTCAATGGTATCATATTAAGATTATGGTCAAAGACCGGGCCAATTATATAGATACCGGCACTGCAGCCTGCTCCAAATACGAGGAGTCCTTCAAGACAGGTTCGTCCCTGTATATTAAAAAAGAAACCATTGTAGTTCCAGTATACAAGATGTTTGGTATACAAAAGCACTGTTGCTGTTATGTATTCAAGAATTCCGCATATCAGCATCGAAAGAAAAAATACATCAAGGGGTTTCTCCCGAATCCTTTTGAAGATAATCAGTGTGCCAACACCGCCAACACCATAAATGGGAAGCCAGGGGCCATAGAGCGTGCCGCGATTAATCAAACCCTGTCCCTGTGCAAAAAAGTAAACACATTCCCAAAGCCAACCAATGCAGCTAAACATAAAAAATAAGAGAACAAGATTCACAGCAGAATAATCACGGCGCCAATCAATCTGGGGACGGTGAACACTTTCCTCTGTTGTATCTTCTGCAATGACAATTGCTTCTTCATTTTTTACCTTTTCAAAAAATGCAGCCCATACGGAATAACGGTAGGGATTCACAAAAAAATAATTGAGCAGGCCAAGGGTAAAAATACCAAGCAGATACCAGCCAAAAAATGAAATATCCAGACAAAAGGCCTGCCATTTCCGGCCTTGCATCATTTTACTGCTTAATGCAATTGCCTCGCCGGCCTTCATCCCGGGGTTCAAAGCCAGGATATATCCGTAAAAGCGGTAGGCATAGAGCTTCACCGGCAACAGTACCAGGCTCAGAGCCCAGGGAATTAATCTCAGTATCTTATACAATGCACAGAAAGCCAGATGCTTTGTTTTCTGCCGCCTGAAACCAAAAAGAATGACTCCTGCATGCACCGGCAGGGCTTTAGGCTCCTTATTGATAAGGTTTTTCAGAAAAAAACGCCGTGAACCTACCTTTAAAACCCCTTGAATAAAAGCATAAAAGAGAAGCGTTAAAGCCAGGAGCACTCCGGCGATAAGAAAACCGGCAAGAGAACCTTGCTGAATTGCATCCATAAGAGAATGAAGAAATGAATAAAACAAGCTGCGCCCGATTTTCGCATTTTGATACACAAGATGCAAAACTCCTGTGCTTGAATACTCACCGATACTGGTATCTGCACTTAGTTTCTCGATACTAAGCACAATATCATCAAGGACTTCTTGAGCTTTATCAAGTTTAAAAACCTTGTTTACCGTTTCAAGGACAGTCATTGAAAAATCAATCGTTCCCTGGATACTGAAAAAACCGGTAATCAAAAAAGCGGAAAGCAGGCTGACTATAATACAGGCACTCCGGTTAGCCCTGAAGGCATTCCGTCCGGCAACTTTTACTTCTTTTAACATAGGGTAAAATCATTAACCACGAATAACACGAATCGGCTGCGCCGACACGAATGAAGACAGATATTCGTGTCCGCCACTAGGCGGATTCATGTCATTCGTGGTAGTTTATTGCAATTACAGCAGGGTAATGTTCCGCACTTCTACTTGTTTGCGGAGATCGTCCACATCGATTTTACCCTTGATTTCAAGCCTTTGTTTGTCATCAAATTTGATTTCGGGGTTGAGGCGCCAGAAATCATCATCAATGTCGATAATCATGGTATCTCCGGCATCATCGGTGAATTCATACTTTTCATCCCTCAATGCCCTGGTGATAAAGCCATGCAAGGTTACCGGGGTATCGTCCCAAAGTTTCTTTGCCTCTGCAACGGTGATTGCCGTCTTTCCTGCATCGGAACCGGGGCCTGTGTAACCGCTTTGCGCAAAAGCCGATACAGCCATGCAGCAGAACAATGCTGCCAATAAAACTGTCTTTTTCATTTTTTTCTCCTATTATATTTACAATTAATATAACCCATTTTATCAAAATTTAAAACCTATGCCTAGCCGGACTTCGGGGCCATGGCTTAAGGCAAGAAATTTTACCTCTGTTTCATAGTAATCATCATCATAGCCGAAACCTGGGGAGCCCGAAGGACGATACAGTGTTTCATAATAATCTTCAACAGCGTCGTCCCCTCCAACATTGCCGCCATTTGAGCCCGCTTTATACAGCGCCTCTACACGGATAAACAATTTTTCGCCAAGGCTGATGTCTGCGCCTGCACCAAGCTGCCCCCATCCGCAGGCGAGCAGGTTGTTTTGCCCGTCCTTTCCAAAATAACCGCCGCCACCGGCAATAGGATACAGAGTCAGTGTATCATTTATTTTGAAGGGCCACTTACCATAAGCAACAAGGCTCAGCACAAAACCATTTCGGTCGCCGCTTAGCCCGGCATGCTCAAACATTGCCTTTGTTCCCGGAATATTGATGGCATTAAAACCAATATTCAGGCCCGAATACGGGGTATCAAAAAATACATAGCCGCCGTAAAGCATGTCGGTATTAAAAAGGCCGCTTGTCTTCGTATTAATATTCTGTGCTCTGTTTCGGACTTGCAGATTGTAATGAGTCCAATCATAGGAAAAACTACCGCCGATACCTATACTAAAGAAATTCTTCCAGTCTATCTTTTTATGAGGGTGCCAACCCTCGCCCCGCAGCCTGTCATCTGTATTATCGCTTGCTACCCGGATAAAATCTGCAAGGGCAAGCTCGCCTGTTTCATCTTCTGTAAGATTGATACTTGCCTCGTAGGTATAATTATCCTGACGGAGAAGCACCCGATAACTTCCCGCATCAAGGCCCAGCTCAAGGCTCTTGTTCCCTGCTTTGCTCAATTCGGCTACCAGAAAATCTGATGCATCACGAATACTGATACGCCCTGTTACATCGCCATCAAAAAGAAGGCCGCTACTCATCCTGTTCAAATCGGTGAGCACTACATCGCCTGAACCTGAAATCTGAATATCAAAACTCGGATGCTGTGCACCAAAGCTGGATGTTTCCGTCTTCAATAAAGTTTCATCATAGGCAAAACGATAGAGCTCATTGAGTGTTACCCGGCCGTCGCCCGAAGCATTGAGAGCGGCAGAGTCGGCAGCGCCGCGAAGACCGGTAAGAATACTGTGCGTAAAGTAAGAGGAACCGATAGCGTCCGACTCCTGGCTGGATTCATCTTCTGAACTTGAGGTAAGATAGGCATAGCCCTCAGGCGAGGCAGAAGTATCAAAAAGAAAGGGCTGTGCCTTTACCCCACCCTTTGCACGGGTGATAGCACCTGAAGCGCAGGAATCGAGGATAACAATCTGCATATCGGCCTTTACCGCATTGATTTTTTCGCGGAGCGCCTTGTAAGAATACTGTTCCCGGCCCAGCAAAAGGCCTTCTTCATCGGAATGGCCTGAATAGTAGAACACTAATTCTGTGCGTTCGTTCTGTGCCCTTGCACTGTCTGTTTGTGCTTGCAGTTCATTCAGGCGGCGATTGATGGCAGAGACTGTCGGCTCGACAAGGAGGAGGTTGTTGCCGGCTTCCACGCCGCCCATCGAAGAAAACACATCGGAAACAGACTGGGCATCGCGCACGGCATAGCGTAGTGTTACACGGCCTGCGCCCCCATTATTTGAACCGATAAACAATCCGAAACGCTTCGTTGGTGTTGCTGCAAAAAGCAGAGTGCCAAGCGAAAACATAAATAGTGTAATCACTAATACTGTCATACTCTTTTTCATAATCACTCCCGGTTTTAAAAACCTTATTTCTTATTCACATGTAAAAAAGCTACTTCGTAACCTTCTTGCTCTATCAGTTTGCGACAATTACTTATGTTTTTTATATCAATGGGCGCATCCGAGGTGATAAAATAAAAGTCCTCAAATTCCGGTGCGTCATCCAATGTGTAGCTTTCGCTTAAAAACACCTGACGGCCTGTTTCCAATTTGGTCGAGCTGTCTTCTGTTGCAGGAAAGTGTAGTGTTTCTACACCATTGCCGTCAAGCGAAAAAATAACCCCATAGCAGTCCTTACCCCCAGGCGCTGCATAGGCCAACTGCACAGTGTCACCGGCATGAAGGCTGCTGTTGTCTGCCGCTGTCGTCCCACCTTGGACAAAGAGCCTCAGTTCCGGCCCTGAAATTCCCGTGCCCTTTACCCGCTCACCTGCAATCTCCTGTATAGCAGGCGCAGAATGATGTGTAGAAAAGATAGTTATAGGAAGGCCGATGGCAAATAACAAGACTGCTGCTGATAAGATATATTTATAATTCTCACGCAAAGGCGCAAAGGCGCGAAGGGAATAAGGGAAATAAAATACTTTGCGTCTTTGCGTCTTTGCGTGAGCATTTATTCTTTCTAATCGCTCATTTAAGGAAGCATCAAGAACAAGGCTTCTTTCTACGAGGCGCCTTTCCTTCCGCGTAACTTCACCTAAGTTATAGCGTTCCAGCAGTAAATCAGATATTCTTTCCATAAATTTTCTCCATTGCCCTGTGTTTAAAGGCTTCTACCCGTTTACGCACACCGGATATTGAAAGGCCTACTGCCTTCCCCGTTTCCTGCAAACTCATGCCGTCGATAAGGTGCATGTAGATAATGGCCTTATCCCGTTCATCTTCGTCCTCTAAAATCAGGCTCACCAGCGTCTTTGCCTCGATATGCTCAAAGCCGCGGTCGATAAAGGGCGTCTCCAGGGGCCGGCCCTCATCATCTTTCGGCATCTCGCCTTCCCTTTTTCGCCTGCGCAGGCGGTTCAGGCAGGTGTTTGTTGCCATTGTATAGAGCAAACTTGAAGGGAAATCAGCCTTAAGGCGCTTTTCTTCTTTTAGCAAGACAAAAAAGACATCGTGAGCGGCGTCTTTTGCCTCTTCTGCATTGTGTAGCAAGCTCGAACAGCGCCGCATAACCATGGCGCCGTATCGTTCATACCAGGCAGCAACATCAATCTTCAAATTGCCCTCTCCTTATGTAACACATGAGACAAGAAGATTTGCACTTTTGCCATGGTCTCGACAAGCTCGACCAGCGGTGGGTAGCTCAAGCACCAGTGGTCTCGACAGGCTCGACCAGCGGTGGTCGAGCTTGTCGAGACCACATGCCTGTATAGTCATCCTGCAAAGATTGGATTTACCGATACTTTTTTTCCTTCATCATCGTAGAGGTAGAAGCCGGCTTTTGCCTTCTTGCCGGTGAGGCCTGCCTGGACCATTTTGCGGAGCAGGGGCGAAGGCCGGTATTTTGATTCTCCCAATTCGCTGTGTATTACCTGCATAACCGAATAATGCACGTCGATGCCTATCATATCGACAAGTTCTAAGGGGCCCATGGGGTGGTTGCAGCCATACTTCATTCCATTATCGATGTCTTCAACAGAACCAATTCCCTGGTCGAGTATTTCGATAGCCTCGTTAATCATCGGGTCGAGCATACGGTTTACGATAAAACCGGGCATGTCTTTTGATACAATGATAACCTTGTTCATCTTTTCGCCGACCGCCTTCACCGCCTGTAGTGTTTCATCCGATGTGCGCAGCCCTTTTGTTATTTCCAAAAGTTTCATAACAGGCACCGGAGAGAAAAAGTGCATCCCAATAAAATTTTCAGGATGCTTCACCGCCGAGGCCAAGCTGGTAATTGATATAGACGAAGTGTTAGAAGCATAGATTGTGTGCGGCCCGCAAATTTCATCGAGGCTTTTATACACAGCCTGCTTTACACCAATGTTTTCGTAAGCCGCTTCGATAACAAGCTGGCAAGTTGCCGCCTTCTCCAGTGTTCCTGCACAGGAAATGTGGCTCAGGGCAGCATCCTTTTCTTCTTCGGACATCTTGCCTTTTGCAACACGGCCTTCAAGGCTGCTTTGTATCCGGCTAAAACCTTTTTGTGCAGCCTCTTCTGTTACATCGTTGAGCACTACTTCCAAGCCGCTTTGTGCTACAGTCTGTGCAAGGCCGCTCCCCATAAGGCCTGCGCCTACAACAAAAATTCTTTTAATTTCCATCATTCTATTCCTCCTCAGTAGTATCTAGTCGTATCTGAAAGGCCTTTTTTGAATTACCATCGAAGCCAATTGATTGGTAGAACTTGTGTGCATCTTTTCTTTCGCTGCCGCTTTGCAATACTACCTTGTAACAATTTTGTTCTTTTGCATAATCCACTGCCCTCTTCAGTATCTCCCTTCCGATACCTTGCCGCCGATGCTCAGCATCGATAACTACATTCTCAATGTAGCCTATCGCTTTCCCATTAAAGGTCAGGTTTGGTATGATTGCTATATAACAGCAACCTGCTACCCTGCCGGCATCTTTGGCAACAAAGTATCTGATATTTTCTTTTTCTATCTTATCCCATATTTTATGTGCATCTGCTATACTAAAATCGCTGTTACTTGCATTTAACTGTTTATACAAAACAAGTATATCCGCTACATCTTCTTTCTTCGCAATTCCAAATTCCATATCACCTCATACTAATTATTTTAATTCTATCAATTCATACTCCAGATTGCCTAGTCCTATTTCTGCTGCATGGTAGACGGTTAATGCACCATTGCGGTTTTCAATACGCTGCTTTAAGTCCTTTGTATCAGGTGCTGCCCATACAAGGTCGAGGCATGCCTTATCCAGCGCTACCGGGTCGAGGCTTGCCGCAATGCCTAAGTCCTTGCAGGTTGGTTTTGCCGGTGTGCCGTTGCAGTCACAGTCTACAGACATATGGTTCATCACATTGATGTAGATATAGTTGTCGGCCCCCAGGTAATCTACAATAGACTTTGCCGCCTCAGCCATTGCTTCAAGAAAAGCAGGCCGTTCGCGGGTCCAGCTTTTGCCGCCGCCCCCTGAATGTATCAGGTTCTTGCCGTTTTTACCGGAACCATAACCAATAGACATATTCTTTAGCGCCCCGCCAAAGCCTGCCATACCATGGCCCTTAAAGTGAGAAAGCACTACCTGAAAGGTATAATCGGGAAAAGCCTTGCCGACAATATTTTCCTTCATACGTGTGCCGCCTTTCACCGGAATAGACATATCACCTTTTTCGTCCATAAGCACAATCGGCTCAAAACCGTGGTCTTTTGCCACCTGATAATGCATCGCCGTGGCAGAACGCTGTCCACCATAAGCGGTGTCACATTCAATGTAGGTGCCTTTAAGCGATTTGACAAAGGAACCAATCAAATCCTGCCTCAGATAATTACTGGAAGGCGGCTCACCGGTACTGACCTTTACCCCTACCCTATCCTGACCAGCCGGAGCACGCCCCAGCGCCGCATAAACCTTTTCTAAAGCAGCCGGGCTTATCGATTTTATAAAGTAGACCTTCGATGCAGCCCCTGCCTTCCCCGTCCCGGGAATCGGGTAGGACACCGTAGCCGATGTGCACACAGCCAAAACAAGCAGCGCTAAAACAGCAAACAAAAATTTCTTTTTCAAAAAACACCTCTCTTTTTTATACTGATGATACGTATTATAGCATGCTTTTCGTGCTATGTCATGGCAATCTGTGATGATGGCGGGAATTACATGGGCGTGAGAATGCAGTATTACATCATTCAGCGTGGGGCAGGGGGAGCAGGACAATCTTTTGAGAGGGCATTTGAAAGTTGCTGTCATCGCTTTGTCGGTAGGCATCATATAAAGACGCCGCCGAAGGCGGAACTTTCAACTAGCCCGAGCAAAAGATTGTCCTGTCCCCCGTGCGCTATGCTCGAATTTGTAATTACTGAATTTTCATTTCTCCCCCTTGACATTCAAGTATATCGAGAGTAAACTGATTAATGCAAATGCAAGAAAAGACAGAGACCATAGAAATAGACGCTCATGATTTGCCTCATTTCAGTAAGGTTCCTTTTTGGGATTGTGAAATAAAGGTTCCCGACCTGGTGCGAATGCAGGACTTTGTTATTGAACGAATCCTTGTTTACGGCAACGAAGAAGATATACGGCAATTATTTGCATTTTATGGCACAAAAATCATTAAAAAGGCAGCTATAAAGTCTGTCAATCTGAACAGAAGAACAGCCTGCTACCTTAATGCAATCCTTGGCATCCCTTTAAGGAAATTCAAATGCTTCAAACCGGCACAGTTAACGAAGACCTATTAAAGGTCCTGCGTGAAATACAAAGTGATAATCTCTTTGCAGATTTTGCCTTGGTAGGCGGCACGGCTCTTGCTTTGCAAATTGGGCACCGGGAATCGGTAGATATAGACCTTTTTACAGCAGAAATTATCCATCAACAAAAGATTGAAGAATACTTGCAAGTGCATTATAAAGACGCTTATGAAATTATTCATTCAGAAGATGCAATATTGCAATTGATAATAGGCGGCAATGAAGAAAAACAAATAAAAGTTGATTTTGTTTCCACAGAAGCGATGCGGCATTTACTTGAGCCGGTTAACAAAGAGGATGGTATTCGTTATTTAGGCTTGAAAGATATAACGGCAATGAAATTACGCGCAATAGAAAACAAAAGGAATAAGGCAAAAGATTTTATTGATATTTGCTACCTGCTCGAAATATTTACCCTTGATGATGCCTTTGAATTTTACAAATATAAATACCAGACAGACAGTATTATCGATGTAAAAAAAGCGCTTTCCGAAAGCAGCATTGTTAACCCCTATGAATGGGAAACAATAAAAATGCTTAAACACGATTTTTTTATCAGTGATGTTAAAAGAATGCTGGATACCAAGATAACAGAGTACGACAAGACCCATAGGCTGCCCCTGCACAAAAAATTCTGTACGGCTTATGGGAAAATATTCCGGTCGCTGTGATTGCGTTTTTGAAATTCTCCCTTTATAGCCACGAATGATATTGCCTATGGCAAATCACACAGACAGCACGAACTTGGTGCGTCTAATCGTTGTCTGTTCATAGACACTCAGTTTTTACCCTCAGTAATTCGCAGTTTAAAACGAAATAAAAAATTCTCACGCGGAGGCGCGGAGAACGCGGGGTTTTAGTTTGAAAATCTTGTCATTTATCATCTAATCTATCGAAACTTGAAATAAAATATCAAAAATCGTCCTCTCCGCGCCCCCGCGCCTCCGCGTGAGCAGTAATTCATAATTCAACCGTCAGGGGCGACTTCGGCGAGCAAAGAGAAAAGTTCTTCCCAGTTTGAGTAGAGATGGTAGCTGATTTCATGGCGTAAAGCGCCGAAGAATTCCTG
>JAISIL010000170.1 GCA_031262035.1 Spirochaetaceae bacterium
ACACAGAGGGGCGAAGGACATTCAGTGTTGACGATACAGGCAGTGTTACAAAATATATCTATGATAACCAGTCAAGATTACAGACAGTGCTCTACCCCTTCAGCGCAGAGCTTATGGAAGCGGCCCGGAAGGAAGCAAGTGAATCGGGCATAGTCTACATGGAAAACCAGGCCGGTCCTGAGAGGTATATGCTGACAAGTGTTGAAATGAATGCACTGCGTAACGCCTTAAACTATGCAAACACGAATCTTGGCTCACGATTAAGCGTAGGGCAGAACATCTGGCGGGAAACCTACGGCTATGATACCAGAGGCAACAGGACAGCAAAAGTAACAGGCTGGGGAACAATAAGATACAGCTACGACAAAGAGAACAGGCTGATACAGAAGGGGTCTATAGCCTACACCTACGACAAAGACGGGAACCTGCTAACAGAAACAGGCGTCTTCAAGGAAGCAAGCTACACCTACAACGGGCAGAACCGCATGGCATCGTCAATGGTCTATAACAAAGCAGCCAACAGCCGCTCCACCACAGGCTATACCTATGACGCTTATGGCAGGAGAACAGTAAGCGAAGATGCAAACCCGGCAAACAGGGCAATGGGAAGCGCACAGGCGGTGAGAACCCTCTATGACGCATTCACCTTCGATGTGCTGCAGGAAGGACAACTCACCTCCAGAGGCGGCTTTAATGAATACTACGCCATACCCGATGCAGACACAACAACAGAGACCGACCCCAATGCAGTAAGCGGCCTCCGCTACCGGTATGTCGGCGACGGCTCCTACACCTCCGCCACCGAACGGACACGGAACACCAACACCGGAACAGTATCACCCAGCCGCTACACGGGAACCAGCGTGAGCCTCTACGCACAGGGCGAGGCGGTAGCGGTCAGCTACACCTCAAGCGGGACGAACAGGGGCGGGGTATCCTATCTGGGAAAAGACATCCTGGGTAGTGTCAAAGCGAGCTATGACAGCTATGGTGTTCTTGAAGAAAGGTATGAATATGACGCATTCGGGACGCCCTACAAAGGAGACCTGTCTGGGGGTATGAACTATGGCTATACGGGAAAGCCCTTTGATGCAACTACGGGGATGTATAACTATGGATACAGGGATTACCAACCAAGCATTGCGAGGTTCACCACTGTGGACCCGGTCAGGGATGGGACTAACTGGTTTGCGTATGTAGCGAATGACCCGGTCAATTGGGTGGACCCCTGGGGGTTGACGGCGAGTGATAAAAAAACATCTTTCTGGGAAACTGTCGGCGATGTTGTTGGTAAAATAATTGCAGCACCCATAACAGCGATAGGCCTTGTGGTAGGTACTATTACTGTTGGCATAAGCATATTAACTGGTAATGGCGGTTCAATTAAACCGGGTAATAATGCTATTACATTTACAACCGGGCTTAATTGGGGTGGTTCAATTACATTGGGTAATACTATAATTCATGCAGGTGGTAGCACTACAGGATGGAATGCAGATACTACAACTTTACGATATGATAGGACAGCAAATGTGAATTTAGGTAAGCATGAAGAAGAACATACATATCAATATGAAAAGTATGGAATATTGATGCCAGTTATATGGGGTGTATCGGCAATTATAAACGGCGGTATAGGAAATTCTAGTTTTGAAGTTGCCGCAGATGATGCATCAGAGATACCAGGGACACGGAGGTAAAATTATGTATAAATTTATTTTAGTATTTTCTGTTATTCTTCTTTTACAATTTACTTCATGTGACCCATCTGGTAATTTATTCTTAACAAATGGTTATCCGTTTGATGTTATAGTTTATGTAACCTATGATTATCAGGGCCAAATATTAAATAATCATATCGAATTTACACCTGGTATGGTGTTTGCGCCAGGGGCAATGGGACATAAAGAATATAATCATGTAATTTCATTTAAACTGGAAGATTCGATCGGCAACTTACTAGCTGAATATGATATAAATTATTTAATAAAAATTCGAAATAACTATAAATCTCAAATTGAACGACACGAATCATGGATTTTTACTAAAAAGGGTTTGTTTTATGAGACAAAAACAATATCAAGAAAGTATAATTTTGATGCACAAAAGATTATTGAGTACTATCGTTCGGACGAAGCAGTAAAAGACTTGCAAGAAAGGTTGAAAGAGGCAGACCAGTTATGATTCACAAACAACAAATGATGACATATCATACTTTCGGGACACCCTACAAGGGCAACCTTACCGGGGGCATGAACTATGGCTACACGGGAAAGCCTTTTGATGTGACTACCGGGATGTATGACTCCGGGTATAGGGACTACCAACCAAGTGTAGCCCGCTTTACCACTGTAGACCCGGTTAGGGATGGGAACAACTGGTTCGCTTATGTGAACAATGACCCGGTCAATTGGGTGGATTTGTGGGGGTTAAAGCCAGGAGATGTTTTCCCAACACCAGATGCTGCTGCATCTGATTTTGGAAATAATTACAACGACAATTCAATAAATGAAAATAGAGAATACTGGACAACGATTGTTCCAAAAAATGACGGGTATACATATATGCAGCCAACAACTGGTGATGTAAGTAATATTACATTGCCTACGCCACCAGAAGGTCCTGATGTAGCTGTCGCTGGTGCACATACCCATTCTGCTTATGACCCCAAATATGATGGTAATAATTTTTCTGATACGGATAAAAAAACATCTGAAAAATATCAAAAACCTTTCTATTTGGTAACTCCAAATGGGTCTTTGAAAGTATATGACCCAACTACTGATACCGTCACAGTTATAAATGAAGAAATGCCGAGTGACCCAAAAGATCCAACGCAAAAGAATAATAACAATGCATATTCCAATGGTTCATGTGGTAAATAGAGGAGGAAAAAGAGAATGAAAATAAAAATAATTATAGTTTTTATCTTAATCAGTTCTATAAATATTTATGCACAAGGTGGAAGTGATAGATTTATTAAAGTAGAGTATCAACACAGTTTACGTATTCCATATAACAAGATTGAATTATTATTAGAAATGAGTGAACAAAAATACATTATGTATATCACTACTAAACAAATGGATGGCAAGACAGGATATGAAGATACGAATATTGAAAAAACCATCATTATTGATCAAATGTATTTTGACGAAGCATATAAAAAGTTATTAGATATCAACTTAAAGGAAATGCTTTTATCTAATGAAGGTATTGTTGGTGCCGATGGAAGCACAATCTTGGTTGCATTTGGCACTCAATTTAACAACATTACTTTAAATTTATGGAGTCCGTTTTATAAAACAAACGAACGGAAAATGGAAACAATTGTTGCTATTATAAAAGATTTATTTAATAAAGCAGGTTTAGAGGAATGGTTATAGATGTTAGAACAGTATAAATTGTTTTTGAAAAGTACTACCACAGCCGCTACACAGGCACCAGCTTCAGCCTCTATGCACAGGAGGAGGCATGGACAATAAGTAGGACTACGCCTATGATGTTGAAGGTATGGTACATAAATATAGTAGGAAATACAAAGAAGGGATACAATTTGACCTATGACTAAAATATTACCACTGGCTATTTTTATAGTGGTCTCGTGTATTGCTACATTACAAGATATATGCTCAGGAAAAGTGTTGCGTGTTATGCTTTTGGGTTGCATAGTAGCAATACTCATTTTGCAGATATTTATAGGGAAGAAAGTGTTTATAGATTCTATTATGGGAGCGCTCTTTGGAATAGGTCTATTTCTGCTGGTATGGCTACTGACCCATCATAAACTTGGGCTTGCCGATGTCTGGTATGCAGGCTGCATGGGGGCAGTTCTGGGTTTGTTTTGGCTTTTCCCGGCTATAATATTTGCTTGTTTTTGTGGAATTCTCTATTGTGTAATCAAAAAAAGTAGAACAATACGTTTTATACCATTTATGGCAACAGGCGCTATTGCAACAATGGCGGTTAGAATTATATATGCATAAGGGGGAGCATAATGCATAGAATAAAAAAACTATTTCTATTATCACTATTACTTACACTTCTTATACAGGCCATCCCTGCCCAGACCCAGCCAACGACGGCGGATGCTAAACTTATCAGCTTTGAGTTTCTAAACCAGGACATCCGCGATATACTCTATGTGTTTTCAGGCTACGCCGGGCGAACAATCATTGCCGATACGACTGTTTCAGGGACGGCAACCTTTCAGTATAAGGGAACGGATTTCGACAGAGCCTTTGACGCCTTTCTTTTAACTAACCGCCTCTTTGTAGACAAAGAAAACGAAGGCTGGCTGGTAAGCCGGGTTCATATAACAAAGAATAATGACGGGACCATCAACCTGGACGCCTACGATGCAACAGCCTCGCAATTATTGGAAAAAGTAACTGCGGCAACGGGGACGACAATTATTCCCGATGTGCTGCCCACGATGCGCATCTCGCTGCATCTTAAAAATGCAAGTGCAGTAGAAGCGGCGGAGCTTATTATGAAGCCTTTCACCGAATATGAAGTGAAAAAGGCAGACACTTATATTCAAATAGCACGGAATGCTCCATCTCAGTCTTTGTCTGGTTCCCTTATGGGGAAGGTTCAAATTGACCTACAGAATAATCTTTATACGGCATTTATTGAAGGGGCACGTCTTGGCGATGCGGTGAATGAGCTGTTCAAAGCGGCTAACAAAGAATATGCTTCGTTTGTTCGTACCGACCAGATTATTGCAAAACTAAATTTCAGCGGCAAGTCATTTGAAGACGCCTTGAAGTTGATTCTTGAACAGTGTAATTCAGCTTATAAAGAAAATAATGGAATATGGTATCTATTACCGGCACAGCAGAACGAGATAATACAGAACATACAGAATGCTGGAAAGGAATGGAAGCCCTATTCGCTGAGCTATCTTTCTTTACAAGAATTCCTGCCCCTCTTGCAAGCTCGTTTCCCTAATGTAGCGACTCTTTCACTAAGCGGAGGCACGGAATTTCTGGCCTTTGTTGATAATATCACAAATACTGACATATTAGAGTTTATATCTAAAATGGATACAGCAAAAGCATCAACACCGATTCAGTTGAAATACATCCGCACCGAAGACTTATTAAAAGCCTTGCCACCTTCTGTCAGACAGGAAGAGTTAAGCGATGCAGGTAACGGGAATACGGTTTTCTTCACCGGCACCAAGGAACGCCTTGTAGCCTTTCTTGCAGACCTTAAACTGATAGACCGTCCGGCAAAACGGATACGCTACGATTTATTTATCATACAAATGCAGGACACCAAAGGCTTTAACTGGAATATATCGGCACAGGCAAGAGAATTACAGGCAGGTGACCAGACAATGGTCACCGGACAACTGGGGCAGCTTCTCAATCTTAATTTTGATGTTATATCAACTTTTGGTTATCAATTTGCCGGAATGTTGAACAGCGCTATAACTAATAACAAGGCGAGTGTTTTTGCTGATACAACGCTTTACGGGCTTTCGGGCCAACAGGTTAAATTTGAAAACACCAGCACCTATCGTTACCGCGACTACAACATAGACCCGGAGACAGGACAGCCTCTTTATTCCGGTGTAACACGCGAGATACAATCCGGGCTGGTGCTCGACATTTCAGGCTGGGTATCGGGTGATAATATGATTACTATTACGATAAGCGCCTCTCTCTCCAAGCGTGGAGCGGATACCTCGTCGACTATCGGGAACCCGCCGCCAACATCAGAAAAAACATTAACAACACAGGTGCGAGCGCGCTCAGGCGAGACGATAGTGCTCAGCGGTTTTAGGCAGAATGATACGAGCCTTGTTGAAGAAGGAACGCCGGGGCTTTCGCAAATCCCTATTGCTGGGCAGCTTTTCAAGAGCAATCAGAACAGCGAGGAAAACACCCAGATGCTGATATACCTTGTGCCCCATGCCGACCTCTATGAATACGACGCTCTAAGCGAAGAAGAACGTTTAGAAAAGTTATATGAGGAATTAGTGTTGCCCTATGAGGAAATTTAACCTTCAGCCGGAATTCTGTTCCGCCAACAAAGTGGTTATTCTTGAAAGCGATGACGAGCATGTAAGTTTTGGTATGCTCGATACGAATGACGGCGCATTAAAGGCAAGGCTCGAAAAAGCATACAGCGGCTTTGCCTGTAGTTTTACTGCTATCGGTACCGATGAACTAAATCTTCATCTTTCAAGAATATATGTAGATTCAGATGTTGGTTCATCCCTGCCCAGCCTTCCCCAAAGCGAGAGAAGTCAATTCCACAGCAGCACCAGTATAGATGAATTGTCCGAAGCCCCGGTTATCAATCTGCTGAATAGTATTTTTCTTGAA
Organism: Spirochaetaceae bacterium; assembly: GCA_031262035.1. Classification (GTDB taxonomy): domain Bacteria; phylum Spirochaetota; class Spirochaetia; order Treponematales; family Breznakiellaceae; genus JAISIL01. Next base: position 6,339 of record JAISIL010000170.1, read on the forward strand.
GCGGTAACCAAAAGGGCATCGGATATACACATTGAATCGGGCACTGAAGGCGGGGTGGTTCGTTTCCGCATAGACGGCGTGTTGCTTCTTAACCGGACGGTGTCGCCTGAGCGTTTTTCCGCATTATCCACAAGGCTGAAACTCCTTGCCAACCTTAATGTAATGGAAACCCGGCGGCCACAGGACGGCCATATTGAGATAGAAACAGGCCAATACCGCCTTGATGTCCGTATTTCTATAGTGCCCACGATTTGGGGCGAATCAATAGTCCTGCGCCTCCTTAACCGTTCAGATATTCCACTTGATCTTGATAGCCTGGGCTTTTCGAAGCAGAACGGGGAAAAGATAGAAACGATACTCAGGTTTTCATCGGGGTTAGTGCTGGTAACAGGGCCTACAGGTTCGGGGAAAAGCACGACTCTTACGGCAATATTAAAGACTCTTAACACTACAGCACTAAAGATAATCAGTATAGAGGACCCGGTGGAATACCGCGTGCCGGGTATTGCCCATATTCAGACTAACGATGAACTTGGTCTTACCTTCGACACACTGTTGCGCCGGGTATTCAGGCAGGACCCGGATATCATTATGGTTGGTGAAATTCGCGATGCAGAAACAGCCGAGCTTGCTGTGCGCGCCTCGCTAACCGGACATCTTGTCTTTGCAACACTTCACACCAGTACTGCAATAGAGAGTATTAGCCGCCTTGAAAATATGGGCATTCCCGCATATCTTTTAAGTGCTGTATTAAAAGCAGTCATTGCTCAAAGGCTTCTACGAAAAATATGTACTGAGTGCAAGGGTAAAAGTTACTCCGGCAAAGCTTGCCCCCATTGTTCAGGTACCGGCTATTACGGCAGAACTGCAGTGGCTGAAATCATTACGGTAAATGAAGAAATACAAGACGCAATTACCGGTGGTGAAACATCAACCGGAATAAAAAAACTGTTGCAAAAGCAGGGTTTTATGAATATCACCGAAGATGCTAATGCAAAAGTTGCGGAAGGTATAACTGATATTAAAGAACTTCATCGTGAATTGGGGGCAACATGAAGGTGCCTCTTCATTTTTATGAAAATCTTCTTGCTCTGCTGGAAGGAAACTTAAGCATAAGCGGCGCCCTACAGGTTATCTCAGAAACCACAGGCGACAGGCTGGCTGCAAAAACGGCAAACGATATTCTTTCCTCTATGAAGCAGGGTTATTCATTTTATGAAACGGCAAGCGGCTATCTTCTTTCCTATCAAAAGCCGATACTGCAAAGTGCCGAAGTGACAGGCGACCTGAAATCTGCAATCGCGAGTATTATTGCAGACCTGTATAAAAAAGAAAAGGCAAAGGAGAATATTGTTGGGGCGCTTATCTATCCTGCCATCATTATTATGGCAAGCATAGCGGGAACAGTGTTTCTACTTGTAAAGGGTATTCCTCTCTTTGCCCAGTCCGGCCTTATGTCGGTGGAAATTGTGAGCAATGCCGTCCAAGGGGTTATTAGTGCAGGGATGTTTCTTCTTGTTGCAGGTATTGCCTTTGTTTTTACTGCCTTCAAACTTTTTGGAAACGACTCACCGCGAACACAGGTGTTCTATCTTCTTTCGGTATTGACAGGACATCATATTTCATTATCTGATGCCTTGTATTACTGCATTGAACAATGCTCACAGACAAAAGCACTTGTTTTAATAAAAAAGGATATAGAGGCGGGGATACGGGTGTCAGATGCTTTTTCTGCTCAAAAGAAACTCTGCACACCCTTCGTGCAAAACTGGCTTGCCATTGCAGATAATTCAGGCAACCTGACAGAGGCTTTTAAATCAATTTATATCTGGTGTATCAAAACCGATGAAAAGCGTCGTAGTCTGGCAACCCGCTTTATTGAACCTGTGGCTATCATTATAACCGGTATTTACTTACTGCTCCTACTACAGGCCGTGGTTCTTCCCATACTAACCCGGACCGGCGGGGTGCTGTAGGTTTTATCTTATGCCTATCCCCTTGACACTATTCTCGTTTTTTATTATGCTGAGAACATCAGGAAAATTGAATGCCCGATGCAAACATGCGTTTAAAGCAAGAGACCTTGCTTACACAGATAAAATGGCTTTGGTCTTATATTGGAAAATACAAGCCGCTCTACATTTTTGGCCTCTTTTTAACGGCAATTACTTCGGCGCTGGTTATCATTAATCCTTTTTTACAGGAAAAACTGATAGACGAAGTTATCACCCCGCGGAATGCCGAGCCGCTTATCGGAATCCTTGTGTTGATGCTCTGCGTTACCCTCGCGCGCCTCGGCCTCCGCTATCTTATGGTGATAATCATGGAATGGGTGAGCACCAAGAGCACCACGGCGATTCGGGCGAACATGTTTGATGTTGTCCAGGCCCAGGATTTCCGCTTCTTCCGGAAGCTTAAGGCCGGCAACATGATGAACCGCATGACAAGCGACCTTGATATGATGCGTCACAGCGTCGCCTGGATTGTCTATCAGTTTGTCGACGCCTTTGCCCTTTTCGGCTCCTCAACCATCTTTTTAATGTTTGTCAACTGGAAGCTTGCCCTCTCGCTGATTGCCGTTACCCCGATTATTTTACTGGTGAGCCGCCGCTTTGTCAGCAGAATTCGTCCCCGCTTTGTCTTCCTTCGGGAAAAACTTACCCGCCTGAGCACCATTGTTACCGAAAACATTGATGGCAACCGGGTAGTAAAGGCTTTTGCCCGCGAGCCCTACGAACAGCAGATTTTCGAGGAACGGAATCATGCCTACCGTAAAACCTCTGTGGAAAATGCAATTATCAGCGCAAAATATAACCCTATTCTCGAAGCTTTTAGCCAAATCCTCACCGTAGTAACCCTTGTCGTTGGCGGCATCTTCATGATACAAGGCGAGCTTACAGCCGGGCAATACATGGCCTTTTCTTCGCTCACCTGGACGCTTTCTAACCCCCTTCGTATGCTGGGCATGCTTCTTTCCGACTTACAGCGCTTCCATGTAGCGGCCAACATGATAATGGAGATAGTGCAGAGCCCTATCAGCATCAAAGACAAGCCGGAGGCTCCGGATATGCCCCCGCCTGCCGACGGCCATGCCTACGATATCGATTACAAGAATGTCCGGCTTGATATAGACGGCCAGACAATCCTCGATGACATCAGTTTTTCGGTCAAGGCCGGCGAGACCATCGGCATTTTGGGAAGCACCGGCTCTGGAAAGACCAGCTTGGTCAACATGCTCCTTCGTTTCTTTGAACCCACCAGCGGCGAGGTCCTGCTCGACGGGCATAATATAGGGGATTACACCCTATCCAGCCTGCGAAAAAAAATCGGCATTGCCATGCAGGAAGTCTTTCTCTTTAGCGAAAGTGTCGGGGGGAATATTGCCTATGGCAGGCCCGATATGCCCCAGACCGAAATTGAAAAGGTTGCAGTCCAGGCCGATGCAGACAGCTTTATTCAGCGTATGGAAGAAGGTTACGAAACACTGGTCGGAGAGCGGGGCGTCGGGCTTTCAGGCGGCCAGAAACAGCGCGTTGCCCTGGCCCGGGCTCTTGCCATTAAGCCTGCCATTCTTATTCTTGATGATACCACATCGGCAGTTGATAGCGAAACAGAGACCTACATTCAGGAACAGCTTATGTCTCTGGATAACCATTGCACCAAGATAATCATTGCCCAGCGGATTACCTCATTTCGTGGAGCAAAGCAAATTCTGGTGATGGACGGCGGCAAGATAATCGAGCGGGGCACTCATCAGGAGCTCCTTGCCAAAAAAGGCTTCTATCACCATATTTACCAGTTGCAAATGGGAGCTTCACAAGAAGGAGGGCAGGGCTGATGGCTGATAGAGATGCACGAACTACCAGAAAAGACCGCAGAAAAAAGAGCCGGCCTGTCTTCAGGCATCGCAGTGATATCAATGCCGAGGCCAGCGCCAAGGGGCAGCGGAATAAATATGATGCCGATGAATACCTTGATGAAGGCATTTCCCTAAAGAACATAAAAGGCTGCATTAAATATATAGCACGGGTAAAATGGCGAATGCTTATTTCACTGGGGCTGTCAGTTGTGGCAAGCATTGTAAGCCTTATGGGGCCGCTTTTTATTGAACAGGCATTGGATGTAGCAATTCCTGCAAAAAACTATACCCAGCTTTTTACCCTGGCAAGCCTTCTGACAGGCTCTATCCTCCTTGCCATTTTGCTGGGCACCATTCGCAATGTCATTATGGCACAGGCCGGCCAAACCATTATACATGACATTCGTTACGATTTATTTGAACACCTGCAGAAACTTCCCTTTAGCTACTACGACAGCCGCCCCCATGGAAAGATTTTTGTCCGTGTTGTGCCTTATGTAAACAGTGTTTCCGATGCCTTAAGTAACGGGGTCTTAAATTTTATCATCGAAATACTCAATATTATATTCATTATCTTTTTCATGTATCGGGTGTCGCCTATTCTTGCAACCACCACCCTCCTGGGCCTTCCCGTGCTTGCAGCCTTTATCTGGGCAATCAAGAACCAGCAACGAAAGGCCTGGCAAAGGGTCTCCAACAAAAACTCTAACCTCAATGCCTACATACAAGAGAGCATGGACGGCGTCCGTGTTACCCAGGCCTTCGACCGCCAGGCTAAAAACCGTGGCATTATGGACAACCTTACCGACCAGCGTAATAGGGAATGGATGCGTGCGCAGTATATTTCGAACACCACCTGGTTTTCCACAGAAACAATCTCGCAACTGGTTTTCAGTCTTGTCTACATTGTCGGCGTCTACGTGATGCATCCAATGGCAAGCTTCGGTGTGCTGCTTGTAATGGGAAGCTATGCCTGGCGTTTTTGGCAGCCCATACAAAACCTGGCCAATGTCTACAACACTTTCGTCACCGGCATGAGTTACCTTGACCGCATCTTCGACACCCTTGCCGAACCGCCTGTGGTAGCCGACCTGGAAGAAGCGACAGAAATACCCCCCATGCGTGGCCATGTTTCTTTCGAAAATGTTTCTTTCGCCTACGAGCCGGGGAACAAGGTGCTCAAAGAAGTGGTTTTTACCGCAGAACCCAATGAAACGGTTGCCATTGTCGGGCCTACAGGGGCAGGCAAAACGACCATTGTCAATCTTCTTTCCCGCTTCTACAATATCGACGAAGGCCGTGTTCTCATTGACGGCATTGACATTATGCGAACGAAACTGGCCTCCTTACGAAACCAAATGGGCATTATGCTGCAGGATTCCTATTTGTTTACCGGCACCATCGCAGATAATATCCGTTACGGCAAACTCGATGCTACAGACGAAGAAGTCCGTGCCGCAGCAGAACTTATTGGGGCACATAATTTTATTGAAAGGCTGCCCGAAGGCTACAACACCGAGGTAAATGACCGTAATGGCGGCATCAGTGTTGGCGAAAAACAATTGATTGCCTTTGCGCGGGTTCTTTTAAGCGATCCCCGCATTCTGATTTTGGACGAAGCGACAAGCAATATCGATACCAGCACCGAACAATTGGTTCAAAAGGGCATACGTACCTTAATGAAGGGCCGGACAAGCTTCATCATCGCCCACCGCCTCAGCACCATCCGCGACTGTTCCCGGATAATGTATATCGACAACGGCCAAATAAAAGAATCCGGCACCCACGACGAACTCATGGCAAAGAAAGGCCTCTACTACGAGCTATGTATGGCTCAGTATGCAATATAAATTATTTCGGATAGCTAAAATTAGCCTCTGTTGCATGCCGCAATAGTTCGACATACTTCTTTGCCTCGTATTTTGTTGTATTGAGGTTGTGTTCCAGGTAGTTACCGCATTCCTTGGGTTTTGCCCCGGGGATTTCCCCTTCAAAGGCAAGAATCCAGTCCAGGGTCTTGATGACTAAGTCTAAGACATCACTGGGGTTCAGGTCGCCTTCCATAAGAAAATAGCAGCCCGTTCTGCAGCCCATGGGGCCAAAGTAGACCATTTTGGGGCCAAACTTTGGGTCATTCCGCATGTAGGTAGCGGCAAGGTGTTCCAGGGTATGCATAACCGGCATATCCATAACCGGCTCACGATTAGGGGCCTTCATCCGCATATCAAAGGTAGTAATAGTAACCCCATTCCACGTGTCCTTCCGTGAAACATACAGCCCCGGAAGCAACTTCTCATGATCCATCTGAAAACTGGCAATCTTGTCCATAATATCCTCCTAGTGTTTTTAACCACGAATAACACGAATAGCCTAAGGCCTACACGAATAATCTTAGATTAGTAAGTAAAAATTCGTGCAGCCGAAGGCTATTCGTGTTATTCGTGGCTTATTTTCTTATCAATTTCTTCACAATCTCTGTTGTATGTTTAGCCGCTAATCCCACAAAGTTATTATTATCCTCCGCTGATGTAGCCCCGGCAATGTCGGACAGAGCCCGTATCACCAAAAACGGGGTATCCAGCACATAACAGGCCTGTGCAATAGCCGCTCCTTCCATTTCGCAGGCTGCAATGTCCGGAAAGGTTTTACGCAGGGCGGCAATCTCTGCATCCTTGTGCATAAATGCATCCCCCGAGCCTATTAAACCAACACTGCATCGAATGCCCAAACTTTCCGCTGCCGCCTTTGCACGGCCCACAATTTCAGGCCCGCTTTCCAAAAACTGGGGGAGCCGGGGCACCTGCCCGGGCTTGTAATCAAAGGCTGTTACATCCACATCATATTGCACAAGGGCATTCCCAATAACTACATCACCAATCTTCTGTTCGCCGCTCTTCATTCCCCCTGCAGAACCGGTGTTTATTACCAGGGAAGGCTGGTAAAGTTCTATCATCAGTGCGGCCCCTACGGCAGCATTCACCTTGCCTATTCCGCATTGCAGTAACACCACATCTTCACCGGCAATCTTCCCGGTATAATAGGTGAACCCCTGGGCATTTTTCCCGGCAATCTTCTTTTCACCAAGACTTGAAGTTTCCTGCATCTCTTTTTTAAAAAGGGCTACTTCTTCTTCCATTGCCCCAATAATTCCAATCATGCCTTTCCCCTTATAATGTGCCGTTCATAACAAACTCTGTGTTTGAATATTGTTCGGTAATTTCTGTTTGCCAGGCGGCTTTTTCTTCTTTTTTCTCGTATTCAATAACTTTTTTTATCCTGAAATCTTTTGAGGTATCCAACGAAGGAAAATGCACTACACCAAAACGGCCGCCGCCAATATAGGCTATAGAATCACCCCATTCAAGGGTCTCCTGGCCTTCTAAATGATGTTTCAGGCAGTCAAAATGCACCGGTTCGCCTGTAGTGCGGTCATTTATTGCCGATGCCAAATCGTTAATCGGTTCACCGCAAAGGGGGCATACAGGCGAGGGAAGAAAGCTCCGTTCCTGACGCAGGGGTTTCCAGCGGGGACGGCCCGACATGCCTGCCCGTATTGCCGCCTTTGTTTCATAATAGGAATCTTGTGCCAGTGGATTATGTTCGTTAAAATGATTTTGCTGCTGTTGTTGACGATTCTTGTCTTTTTTTCGATTTTTATCTCTTCGCCTATTTTCGTATCTTCCGTTGCTCATAAATAGTCCCCCCATGCGGTATACCAAGCAATTCGTCGCTCATCGATGTAGCAAGCCGCCAAATTGCATTATTCAGGTATACACTATTGTTGATCTTCTTTCGCAAAATTTCAATACGGTCAGAGGAACCATTGTCTTTTCTAGCTGGCTGTTCGGCAATATTCATCATACATTTATATTTTCGAAAAACCAGCGAAAATCATTAGTCTTTTTTCTCTGAAGCTTCAATTTTTGCCGTTTTATCTGCTTTGCGAACAATCAACTCTTTAATCTTTGCAGCCTTACCAATCTTGCCACGGATATAGTAGAGTTTTGCCCTGCGAACACGGCCTTTACGAACAACCTCAACCCGAACAACACGGGGTGAGTGCAAAGGAAAGACTCTTTCCACACCAACGCCATAAGAATTCTTGCGAACCGTAAAAGTCCGGCCAATTTTTCCGTTCTTTATTGCTATTACAAGGCCTTCATAGACCTGAATGCGCTCGGTTTTGCCTTCTACAATCTTAAAATGAACACGGACCGTGTCGCCGACCTTAAATTCATCGACCTTTTCCTTCATTTGAGCCGCTTCAATGGCTTTAATCTCGTTCATTTTGTCTCTCCTATTAAATCCAAAATTTCCGGGCTGTAAGACCCGTTTTTTATACCGGCTTCAATTAAATCGGGCCGGACTTTTAAGGTTTTTTCAACCTGTTTTTTCAAACGCCACTTCCGTATATTCTCGTGATGCCCGGATAATAAGACATCCGGCACGGGAATTCCTTCATACACTTCAGGCCTTGTCCATTGGGGATACTCCAAAAGACCACCTGCAAAACTTTCTTCGTCCAGCGATTCCGGCCTGATTACCTCTCCGAGGAGACGGTAGGTCGCATCTATTAAGATAAGCGCCGCCACTTCGCCGGAACTTAAAACATAGTCCCCAACAGAAATTTCATCATCGACATAAAGGTCGATAATCCGCTGGTCAATCCCCTCATAACGCCCACAGATGATGACCAATTCATCACAGGCCGATAATTCCTGGGCAAGAGCCTGGGTAAAGGGCCTACCGGACGGGGACATATAAATGACCCGACGCCCCGATTGTACGGGCAGGGCGCGCCCTGCCCCAACGACACACCCCGTCCCGACGACGGAATCTAACGCCCGCCCCAAGGGTTCTGCCAGCATCAACATGCCGGCTCCACCGCCGTAAGGGGCGTCATCGCAGGTTTTGTGCTTGTCTTCTGCATAATCGCGGATATTTACCAGATTATACTCGACAAGGCCCTTTTCTACAGCCTTTGCCATTATCGATGCCTTAAAGTAGCCTTCGATAATTTCCGGAAAAAGGCTTAAAACGGTATATTTCACAAAAGTTCTACCGTCCTTTTGACTATATCAACGGCGCCCACAAACTCATTCCTAAAGGGAAGGAAAATTCTTTCCTTTGCCTGGTTTTCATATTCAAGCAGAAAACCATTGCCGCCTTCTACTATATCAAGAACAGTACCTGCAAATGAACCGTCCTTTGTTACAAGGGAACATCCCTTTACATCTTCAATATAATACTCGCCCTCTTTTAAAGGAGCGGCATCTTCCCGGCTAAGAAGCAGTTCTGCCCGGTTTAGGGCCACAGCCGCCTCGGGGCTGTCTATTCCCTTCAGTTTGACGGCAAAATTACCGCCGCTGCCTGAAAAATCCTCTATTTCAAAAATCTTTTCAACACCTACAGTCTTATTTTTTAAGCGAAGGTGCACTGTTTTTAAGGCCCGTATATGCTCGTCTTCGCCGGAAAGGGAATGGAGCCTTATAAAGCCTTTTAAACCAAAGGGTTGTCCAAGAACAGCCCCGATAAATTCATCAGTCAAGTATCTCGAGGCTTGTCCGCCCGCCATTTTTTGCAGAGGCAGCCAGCAAAAGCGTGCGTATCGACTTTGCTATGCGGCCATGTTTGCCTATTACCTTACCAATATCCTCCGGTGCAACACGGAGTTCAAGGACTGCATTCTGCCCGCCCTGGGCTTCTTTTACATTCACTGCTTCCGGGTCGTCTACAAGGGATTTTGCAATATATTCTACAAGGTCTTTTTCCATGGTAATCTCTATTTTGCCTTGTTTATACACTTGCCCGGGTTAAATTGAAGCCCTGCTTGTTCAAAAGGCTGTGAACAGTATCACTTACTGTGGCGCCTCTATCGACCCAGTATCGAACTTTTTCTAAATCAACCTTAACCTGTTTGTCTTCAGCTTCGATAGGATGATAAAAACCAATCTCTTCGATAGCCCTGCCGTCGCGGGCTGTGCGGGTATCCATTACAACAATCCGGTAGTAGGGACGCTTTTTTGTCCCAAACCTCTTAAGCCTTAGGCTTGCGCTCATTTCAATTACTCCTATAAATATAACAATACCCTTTCAATATAGCAAAATCGCTATTTTTAGTCAAGTGGGTGAGGAATTTTTTTTAGTTTCATCTATACATGGGTGATAAAATCGGAAAGAAAGGTCATTGCCGAGCCTGCCGCTATAGAAAGCATCTTGTAGCGGCTGATTTGGATGTATGCAGCGTCTTTTTCGAAGGAGTTAAGGGCGGCGGTACGGCGTTTCAGCTCCGACATCCAGGGGCCAAGGTAACGGGAAATATAACCGCCAAGAATTACCCGGCAGTCAAAGAGTTCCTCGACATTGTTTAAGGTCAGCGCCAGGTCGTCAAGATAGCTGTTCCAGGCGGCCAGGGCTTTTTCATCTTTTGCCTTGAGCAGTTTGAAGAAGGCAGCCAGGTCATTTTCGCTTAAATCAGAGAGCGTCGTTGCCGCAAGATAGGGGTCAACACAGCCCCGCTGGCCGCAGTAACAGTGCTTTCCGCCGGGATGAATTTTTAGATGGCCGACCTCGCCTGAATGGAAGTGGTTGCCGCCAACGATCTTGTTATTTATGGCAAAGGCTCCGCCGATATTGTTGCTCAAGTTGATGTAAAAGGCATTGGCTACATCTTCGCGCGACCAGAATTCGCCAAAACCGGCGGCGCTGGCATCATTAAAAAGGGCTGTTTTATAAGGAATATACTGGGAAAATTCGGCACAGGTTGCCCCGGTAAACTTAAGGATTTTACCGTAAAAAACGGTTTGCCGGTCCTCGGTGACAAGGCCGGGCACCCCAAGACCGACACCAAGGAGCAATTTTTTATCCAGGCCGCTTTTGGTAATGGTTTTTCGGACAATATGCCCCAGGCGGCGGTAGTAGTCGTCGCTTCTTTCAAAATTAACCCGGGAACGGATTTTGCAGATGACCTCGCCTGCAAGGTTCACCGCAGCGGCAATAACATATTCTTTGGAAATATCAAGGCCGATGGCAAAACGGGCATTTTTGACAAACTTGTAGGTTTTGGCCCGGCGACCCTCCGAATGGTTCTCTGCCGAGCCATTTGTGCTGATAAGGCCCTCGGTTTCCAGGTCGCTCATGTTGTAGGTAACGGTAGGGAGGGAAAGTTCCAGCTTGCGAACTATGTCCTGCCGGGACAGCCCCGCCTCGTGCATGAGAAGCCGGTAAATATTACTCCGATTATTTTTCTGTATACTGCTCTGCGAAAATTCCTTCACAGAAATAGTTTACAGGAAAAAGGCAAAATGAAAAAGGGGGGGGGCAAAGAAAACCTTACATTATGATAATATCTGTCTTTGCATGGCGCAGTAGGCTTCTTCGATGGCGCTGATAGTGTCAACACGCATGGTGATGAGGTCGCGGTCTATCGTGCTTACACCGTAGCGCTTGAGGCCGTTCTGCAAGCGGGACTTATGGCTGGCACAGAACACATGGAAGGCGTCTTTCGGCATGTCCTTGTAGCGCCAGGAGCGCTTGTCGTGATGGGGATAGGCCAGGTCAACAGCCTTGTAAGCATTACCCAGGGCCAAGGCCTTGAGGGCATTCAGTGCGTCTTCTATTACCTCAATGCCCGCCTCGGCGCTACCTTTGGCAAGGGTCTCGTCCGGGTCGCCCATAGCAATCTCGGCGGCGAGGAAGTCATACTCGGCGTTTAGGATTACTTCAAGGTCGTTCGTCGCCTTGGCATCTAAAAAGGCTTTCTTCAGAAGATAATTGCCCTCTTTGAAGCGCTTGAGTCCTTGTACCGCCGTGTCCTCGACGAAGTGCAACCTGCGGCCTTCTTCTATCAGAGTGACCGCGTTCTCAATGTCAATGCTGGAGCCATTCTTTGCCAAACTTTGCCTCCACTTCCGACAGGTTGTAACCGCGGGACAAAAGCGCGTCAAGGCCCTCGCGGCGCTTGATCGCATATGCAACCCCCGGCGAAATGGGGATGAGTTTCAGCATCTCTCGCGCCTCCTCCACCTTGCCCTGCATGCGCAGTTCCATTGACTCATGCGCGATCTGCGATATTTCTTTTCCATTTATCAGTGTCGTCATAGCGAACTCCTTGCTACCAGTATACCGAACAGGCCCAAAAATGTCAAGCCCTGTCTTATATATTTTATACATATAATAGAAGGAATTCGAATTTTGAAAAATTTTTTTTTCAAAATAAAAAAAATTTCTTGACAAATTGAAAAAGTCGTGTTACAATTCTTTAAAGTGATTTTATAAAACAGTTTTACAAAAGTATTTTACAAAATGATTTTATAAAATGACTTTAACAACGAAAATCTTAATAGGAGGATTTTTATGAAGAAAGTACTATTAGTACTACTTGTTGCCCTTCTTGCAACAAGTGTCGTGTTCTCCAACGCACAGTCGGAGACATCGTCCGGAAGCGCGCCTGCAGCCGCAAGCAGCGCTAAGCTCGGTGGGGAAATCACCGTTTATCTCGTAGAGCATCCGCTCTCCCCGGCCATTGAGGCAGCAGTTCCTGCTTTTCAAGAGGCAACAGGCGTCAAGGTGAATCTTTCAATAACACCTGAAACAAACCACTTTGACCGTCTTAATGCAGGCCTTTCCAGTAGGTCAGGTACACCGGATGTCTTCATGACCGGTATCTACCAGTTGTGGGGCTACATGCAGGCCGGTAACATTCAGGAACTTGATGATTACATCGCCAAGGCACCGGCAAGCTGGGACAAAGCAGACTTCGTCCCCGGCGTCTTCAACGCAATGCGCTGGGACGGCACAGACGGGCATCCGGCAGGACAGGGCCCCCAATTGGGTCTCCCCCTTGCCACAGAAGTCTACTGCTTGGCTTACAACAAGCGCGCCTTTGACAAAGTCGGTATCACCAAGGTTCCGGAAACCATGGATGAACTGATTGCAGCAGCCGAAAAACTCCAGGGCTGGAACGGCCCGGGTTCCTACGGTATCGCAATCCGCGGCGTCCGTGACTGGGGCACCATCCACCCTGCATACATGTCTGAATACACCATGTATGGCGGAAAGGATTTCTCCCTCAGCGGCGGAAAAATGACATCCCAGGTGAACAGCCCCGAATCGGTTGAATTCAACAAGAAATTTGTAGAACTCGTGACCAAGGGCAGCACCCCGCAGTGGTCATCACTGACCTGGATGCAGTGCCAGTCAGACCTTGGCGCCGGCAAAGCGGCTATCGAATGGGATGCAACAAACAACCCCATCCAGGTAACACTTACCGGTATGGCAGAACAGGGCAATATCTACTTTGCTCCTTCCCCCGCCAAAAAGGCAGGAGACAAGGTTATGTCCAACCTCTGGGTTTGGGGTATTGCAATGAACGGCCAGTCGAAGAACAAGGACGCAGCATGGGCCTTTATGCAGTTTGTAACCGAGAAGCAGTTCCTTCGTGATGCATCGGTAAACAGCACCCTTCTCGACCCGGTTCGCCAGAGTGTATGGGATGATGCAGGCTTTAAAGCAAAGTATGCAGCAATCCCCGGTTACATCGATACCTTCCAGAAAACTGCTCCCAATACCTCAATGCTTTTCACCCCGCAGGGTCAGTTTATGCAGACAACAACAGAATGGGCAGCAGCCGTGCAGGACATGGTCAATGGCCAGGATGTTAAGACAAGGCTTGATACACTGAAGACACAGATTGACAACATGTTAGCGGAATAAACGCATAGCGTTTATTCCGTAGGGGCAGGGCGCGCCCTGCCCCTACAGGGGCGGGTTTTACCCGCCCCAACCACAAAAAATGGGGGTGGTTTTATGTTAGAATTATTGAAAAAGAATGATACCGGAGAAATTAATTATAATGAACAGCCGCGGAATGTTCGTATGCGGCCTTATGCAATTATTCTTCCGGGTATGATTATATTGATTGGGGTATTAATACCCTTTGTGTTTGCTATTTATTTGTCTTTAACCAATGCATCTTTCAGGCTTGCTATGGATAGATGGAAGTGGAATTGGTTTGCCAACTGGTTCGGTATCAGAAGTACCGAAGGCGGCGGTTTTCGTATAGTCGGTATTTTAGGTGACAAAGGGTTTTATCATGCCGTCTATATCACGCTTGTCTATGGTATTTCCAGCACCCTGGTAGAATTACTTTTGGGTATGGGAATAGCCTTTTTATTGAAGAAAGATACGCGGTATGCAAGAGTGCTGAAAGTAGTCTTGATGTTCCCGCTTATGATAGCTCCTGCGGTTGCCGTTCTTATCTGGAA
>JAISIL010000174.1 GCA_031262035.1 Spirochaetaceae bacterium
AAGTTTTTCGGCAGGATGCCTTTCAAGGTAGCGTTTTCTTTCTCTACCGCCGCCATTGCATCATCAATCACCTTGCCAATCTCTGGAGTGTGAGCCTTAGCCGCTATCGCTTCCCAGCGGGCGGAAGGTGGAACAAAAAAGATATTTGCCTCATCATAGGCGTCGCGGTCTTCTTCGAAGCCATCGCCATCGGCAAGCAGTTGCCGGTAGCGTTCCTCAAAAGAATCTGAGATATATTTCAGGAAGATAAGCCCCAGAACGACATGCTGATAGTCCGAGGCGTTCATGTTACCCCGAAGGATGTCGGCGGCATTCCAGATTTCCTTCTCGAAACCGATTATCGCCGAAGACGGCGATTTAGCGGAGTTTGATGTTGTCGATTTAGTTGAATTCTTCTTGGTCACGATGTCTCCTTTGAATAATATAGCCCCGCCTAGGAGCTATATTGACTATACACTATTTGACCAGGTTTTGTCTATCTATCCAAAACGAATGAGTATACCTTACTGCACAATGTAGACATATTTATGGCCTTTTTTGCCGTGTAAGGGGGTTATACCAATACGGCTGAGCACATAGAGCGCCCGTTGTGCCCTTTGCATGCTTATCTCTGCCTTTTTGGCAAATTCCTGCACGGTAAAGGTTGTGCCTTTTTTAAAGGGGACAAAGCGTTTATAGTCTTTTGGATATTTCATTTCGCTGCGGCTTAAAAGTTCACACAGCACTTTGTCTTTTATGCTTTTCCCTTTTCGGTGATAGGAACCTTTGCCGTCATCAATACGTGTTTCAATTGCGCTGACCATTGCCAATTCTATAGTAAGATTTTTAAGGGTGACCAGATTTATTGCATAGCCTAGCACACGAAATATATCCCAGGCATTTAGTTTTTTTGGCGATTTCCGTTGTGATACCAGTTCGCCTTTTTTATTATACAGTTCGATATATTTTTCTGCAATTATCGGGTGCACAAGCCGCACCTTATGTGTTTCACAAAGAGTTTCCAGTTTTGTCTTTATTGGCCCAAAACTTCCTGTTTGAATTTCTATTATAACACCATCTTTACGCACAGCATCACAAATATAGCCTTCAAGTTTTACCTCTGTCCGGCCGTCTTTTCCTTTATATATATTTTTTAGTGCTCTGTGCAGAGAACTTTCAGTTTCCGTTCCGATACTATGCATGGCTTTTTTTCCTGAATCGTGCAATATACATCGGCCCAATACCTGATGTGTCGGGAAGTAATATAACACCAAATTGATTTTCTTCGGCGCTTGGTATTACAGGCTTTTCAAGTGTGCATTGTTCTGCATACTTCTGCATAAGCCTTTTTGCAACACCGTCATTTTCCTCGGAGGTAATTGCGCAAGTAGAATACACCAATGAGCCACCTTCTTGCAGCATAAGAAAGGCCGATGACAATAGCGCCCACTGCCTTTGTGCAAGGAATTTAGGCCGTGCAGGCTGCCAGCGTTTGTAGTCCTTGGGAGAAGCAATAACATGTGCTTCACTGGAACAAGGTGCGTCAAGCAGAATTGCTGCAAAACGGTTCTGCTTTTTTCTGCACATTGATGCTGCATCAAATGGCAGCACGGAAATGCGCTCCCGAATGTCTGCAGGAAGATGTTCGTCCAGGGTAGCAATTAATCGCTGTCGCCTGACTGCGGAGAGTTCATTACAAAAAAGATGCTGTGTATTACTTGTGTTATATATCTTTGATGCCAGCACGAGGCTCTTACCACCAGGGCCGGCACAGGCGTCTAAAACACTGTTCTCTTCGGCAGTATCGTTTATATCCAATGCTTCTGCTGCAAAAATAGATGCTTCATCAAGAAAATAGGGTTTGATTAATCCTTTTGAATAGGCCATCGGAGGTTTTTTATTGAGAAGGCTCATTCGCAAGCCGGGCCAGCGGCTGCCGTATTGTGTTTCATAATAATCTTCAAATGTTTGGTTTATCATGGTTTATCTTTTGGATAAAAAGGCTTTCATTGCAGAAAGGGTTTCAGCAGAAAGAAAATGTTCCATTTGGCAGGCGTCTTTTTCGGCTATCTCATCCTTAACCCCCAGGGCCTGCACCAAAAAGTTTGTTAAATCATGATGCCGGCCGCGAATCAGATTGGCCCTTTGTATGCCGGCATCGGTAAGGCGGACATTCCCATAATGCTCATGGACAATAAAGCCTTTTTCTTCGAGGTTCTTCAAGGCGCTTAATACCGAAGGCTTAGAAACCCCAAGCCGCAGAGCAATGTCCGTTACCCGCACAGCACCTTCATCAGCAAGAAAGCTGATCATTTCCAGATAGTCCTCAAGCGATTGTGTCATATCAAGAGTCTAACATAGTTTAAGAAAAATGTCTATGGTCTTACTTACTAAACAGGGCATTATTCCCCGGCAGACTTACAATGCGGCCTTGGTAGAGGCCTAAATGCGAAGCAAACCATTCGGCATAAACGGAAAGGGAATTGCCTGCATTAATTGCCTCTGTGCGGGTATACATTTCAGAATAATAAGGTTTTAACCTGTTACAGCCCTTTCGAATATAGCTTTCGAAGGCATAAGGGCTGCAATGTGTTTTTATATCCTCGTTTTCAAAACTAAAGCCTGCAATGTAGATGCTGCCATCAGTAAACTGCATAGCCAAGTCTAATGCACTTGCCGCCACCGTTCCCCGCATCGGCAAGTCTGCAAAAGCAAGGCAACCTTCCCCAGCAGCCATCTCCAACACCTGTGTAGGAATAGTTGCATGTAAAGTAGCAACTAACAAAGGACAAAAAAGGTGCCTGGCACCCTTTTCTTCTTTGCATCTTTGCGCCTTTGCGTGAGCTATTTCTCTATACAATTCTGCCATATGCAAGTTAGCCCAAAAACCACCATCTGTAGTAAGAATAATCTCAGGATAAATACTCTGCTGCACCAAAAAGGGCAGGGCAGAACTTACAGCAAGGAGCGCAATGCCCTCTTTTTCATGTAATTTCTGTATATCAGGCAATGCAAGTTCCAGTTGAGGGCCTGCAGCACAAACAATAAGGCCATTCGGGTTATTATAATAATTGGCTAAACTGCTTTTATTCACTGCATTGCAAAACGGCAGGTTGCGTTTTCTGTTTGCCTCCCAGCGTTTGCTAAAGGCCTTTTCGGTGCGGTAGTTTGCATCTATGCGTTTTATGTATTGTACTGTTGTTTCGGTAATAGACAGTATTTCTGTGCTGTATACTTTTAGTGCAGGCAGCCATTCGATAAGCCGTATATCAGATGCTGCCATATCAGGAATACTGTGCTCAAGAAAGCTCTGCAAAGTAATTTGCTCATGATTATTCAGCGACCATTCATTTTCTTTGCCTTTATGGTAAACAGGGTCGGCATGTAAGGTGATTATTTTGGAAAGAGGGTAGCTCTTATGCAGTATTTCGTATAAATAGTTCTCACCCGGTTCTACAAGGATAAAAACCTTTTCTCCCTGCACATTAAGACTTGCAAGGAACCGTTCCGCTTCTTTTAGGGGGTTGTAACTTGAATGCAGGGAATTGTTCTGCATATCCTATCCGCTATTAATTCTGAATCAAAACCGGCTTGTAATTGAAGCTCTACAATGCCCTCTTTCTGGCTTATATTACCCAGGCTGCCTGCCAGTGTTTTTAACTTTTTACTTAAACTCCGCACATCTTCTGTGCCTATAGGAGAAAATAAAAGTGGAAAAGTTTTTGTTCTGGCTTTTGAAAGAAGACCCATCAACTCAATCCCAATTCATCGAACACTTTCTTGTAGACAGCAAAATGAGGCGATGTTTTAAATTCATCAATTTTATCTTCGGGAAGATATTCCAGTAATTCATCCATGTAAGTGAGCACATTCGTTATATCTTCTTTTAAGTCCGCAGGAATTTCTGCTGTCGAACTGAAGGCGGGTAGAGGCGCATCAGCCTCAGCCTCAACTTCGGGCTCGGGAATGTTTGTCGAAACATCAGGCGTCCAACTTTCCGGAATTACCGTGTCATTTTCATCAAGACTGATATCATCGAGCATTGGTATATCAAAAGAATCATCGGTATTGGTATCAATACTGTCCTCTGTTTCTTTTTCAGGGGTATCTTCTTTGTCTTCCGGCTCCGTATCCTTATCAAAGTCCATATCAAAACTGATGTCATCAAGATTAATATCATCAAGATTTATGGTATCAACACTATTGCTAGTATCAGAACTATTGCTAACATCAGAACTATTGATGCTATCCATCTCTGAATCGAAATGAGCGAGCGGGTCTTCATCAAGATAGCTGGTATCCTCCGGAGGAGGACTGATTGGCCTGACGCCTTCATTTTCGAGCGTCTCTAACTCATCATCTCTTTCAGGAAGCACAGCTTCTTCCGTCAGAGTATCACTGAGCAGATCATCAGGATTACTTGTAAAATCGATAAGTGTTGAAAGATCGGGCAGAGTAACTTCCTGAGGGCTCACCTCGGCTTCTGTCTCATTTTGACCATCAGTATCCTTGATAGACACTAATTCATGTTTAATATCTTCCAGAATATCTGCTATCTTGGTCAAAAGCTCTGTTGAGTTGTCATTCATCGCTACCGAAGCGCTTTCTGCACCGGGCTTTATCCACACGCCATATTCATCGAGCTCGTCTTCCGAACCAATACTTCCTCTGTCTTCAAATACGGATGGTTTTTGCATACCTACTGAATTCTCCTCTCTATTTATTATCGGCTCATTTTCCTGCTACTTGATATTATAATGTATTTTTGATAAAAAAGATAGTATGTGTGGAATTACAGGTTATATTGGCAGGCAGGATGCAGCGCCCTATCTCTTGGGAGCGCTTAAGAAACTCGAATATCGCGGTTATGATTCATCGGGATTGGCTCTTTTACATGATGGCGAGCTCATCGTGCGCAAGGCGAAAGGCCGGATTTCCGTTCTCGAAGAGCGCTTAATGTCGGAACAGTTGCCATTTATGGCAAATATTGGAATTGCTCACACTCGCTGGGCGACACATGGGGAGCCTTCTGACCTCAATTCGCATCCTCATACCGACTCCGAAGGCCGCATTGCCGTGGTGCACAATGGAATTATCGAAAATTATCTGGATCTAAAGAAGTGGCTGCAAGCCCGTGATGTTGTTTTTGCAAGCGATACCGACACCGAGGTAATTGCACACCTTTTAAATTATTACTATAAGGCCCGCGAAGGAAAGTTCTTCGAAGCAGTGCTCGATGCGCTGGCCCGCCTGGAAGGCTCCTATGCCATCGCTATTTTGTGTACCGACTATCCTGATAGAATCATTGCCGCCCGGAAAGACAGTCCTTTAATTATCGGCCTGGGCGAAGGTGAAAACTTTTTGGCTTCCGATGCACCGGCCTTCATACAATACACAAGGGAAGCGCTCTTTTTGAATGACGGCGAACTGGTTGTTCTTTACAATGACCATGTCGATTTATTTACCAATACCGGCGAAAAGCTGCTTCGGGACACTACCCACATTGAATGGGATGCCGAGTCGGCCGAGAAAGGCGGCTATCCCCATTTTATGTTGAAGGAAATTCACGAACAGCCCAAGGCTTTAAATGATACTTACAAAAAATTTGATGAGATAAAGCTTAATGACTGGCTGAAAGGTGATGGCAGTCCCATTGAACGCATTATTATTACAGCCTGCGGAACAGCCTGGCATGCGGCAATGGTAGGAAAGCGTGCCTTTGAAGCCCTTGCACGAATTCCTGTCGATGTAGAAATTGCATCTGAGTTCCGTTATGGGAATCCTGTAATTAAAAGCGGCGACCGTGTTATTGTAATAAGCCAGTCCGGGGAAACAGCAGATACATTGGCTGCAATGCGATTGGCAAAAGAAAAGCAGCTGCCGATACTGGCCATTACCAATGTGCTCGGTTCTACACTGGCACGGGAAGCAATTTCCAATGGCGGCAGTGTTATATACACCCTTGCCGGTCCTGAAATCGCAGTAGCTTCTACCAAGGCCTTTACCACACAGCTTATGTGTTTATATTTACTGGCCATTAAGCTTGGTGTGTTAAACAAAACCATTAGTGACAGTGATTATAGCACCTACCGTAATGAACTGGCCCAAATACCCGAGAAGGCAGCCCTCTTGCTGAAACAACAGGAGGTAATTCAGAAGTTTGCAGCCCTGCAATTTAACAAAGACAAGGTGTTCTTTATGGGGAGGCAGTTCGATTATGCCGTTAGTTTAGAGGCTGCCTTAAAGCTAAAAGAAATAAGCTATACCCACTCGGAAAGTTTTGCAGCCGGTGAATTAAAACACGGCCCTATAGCCCTTGTCGACACCCGCACCCTGGTTGTAGCAATTGCCACCCAAAGGCCTTTATTCGAAAAGCTGGTGTCAAACATAAAAGAGGTAGCGGCACGGGGAGCAGCAACACTGCTTATTACTTTTGCCAATAAGGGAAAGACCAATTATGACGAGGTTGCAGACTCTGTCTTTATTATCCCTGACACCATCGACACCTTTTCGCCGATGCTTTCGATAATACCTGCACAGCTATTTGCCTACTATTGTTCCATACAAAAAGGCAACGACCCCGATAAACCAAGAAACCTGGCAAAAAGCGTTACGGTAGAGTAGGGTGTTGAATAAACGGTTTAATAACCGATTTAATAAAAGAATTATCCTCCATCCGACCCAGCACGGCAAGCATCTCGGCCTCATTACGGTAGGTGATTTTACGGAAGGGGTCCTTATAGTCCTTCCGTTTTGTCCGGACAATTTGTTCCTTCACATAATGGTCAAGCCTTTCCGCTTCTGCACAGTAGCCCTGCCATTTTTCTTCAGAAATAAGCGTAACCCTATCATCAAATGATAGACCCCCTTCCAAATACCGGAGAACCTGCAATGCATTCAAGGCCTTATCAAGAGGATACTCCTCCCAAGCCTTATCATACTGTGCATGAACCATGTCCCATGAAGAAAGACTGCCATCCTTAACCCCATTCAAAATAGCCTCAAGCTTAGCCTGCGGAATAAGTTGTCCCCCAATATTAACCCATTCAAAAGACACCGGCCCAGGATATTTCTGTTGGAAATCCGCAAAATCCTTAAACAACAAATTCGTGTGATTTGCCGTAGGCAAATCATTCGTGTCATTCGTGGTTAAATATTCCCTTAAAGCCCGCACCGCATAATAAGTGAGCATTTCTCTATACGCCCGCACCCCGCGCCCCGGTTTGACAATCTTTATTGGCTGCCGGCTTCGTTCAAGGCCTTCTATATAAAAGCTTCCGTCTTCATCAATCTTTATGGCCTCTTCTTTCCATTTATGCAGCAGTTCTATTGCCTTAATTATTTCTTCTACCGTGTCGGGGGCTAAATACTCTGTTACAATGTGCTGTGTTTTATGTATCCGTTTATCCCGGTTAGTGAATTTCCACTGGTTCCGTTCCAGGGCATACATGTTATGCAGCCACCAGTAACCGGGCATCAGCCGCCGCATTCCCCCGCCTTCAACCGAAGTCGACAGGAGGGAAAAGGGCAGGGGAATGTTCATTTCAACAGGATAATTGCCCTTGGAAATAAGCACAAAAGAAGCGAAACGGCAATTATGTTTCAGCGTAGACGACAATCCCGGCCAAAAACCCCGGCCTGCAATAATTTCGCCGTCATTCCCCCGGCTATTATGGTTAGAACCAACTGTTGCACCGGCTGCCATATTGGACTGGCCCATTATCATGGTGGCAATCAAAAAAGAATTATTGTGATGCTGCTCATGGAAAGGGAACACCAGATTGTTCAATATTTCGCAGCAACTGACCGTAGAATTATCCCCCAAAATGGAATGAATAAGCCGCGCCCCATACTTCAGATTACAATTATTCCCCAGCACAAAACGCACCGCCTTTGAACCATAAAATACATGGCTCCCATACCCGACAATCCCATTAACCAGTTCCACCCCTTCGCCAATCTGCGTAGCCTCATCAGCAGAACTTTTAACCGTAATATTCTTCAGCTTGTTGGCCCCTTTAATATAAGCCCCTTCACCAACCCAAACATCCTTGATAGTTAAACAATGCTTGATGGCTGCGCCGCGCTCGACAACTCCATAGTAACCTCTTTGCGCGGAGTTGTGAGCAACTCCTGCGGCTTTGCGTGAGCTAATCCTCTTGAAAGCCTCCATCAACTCACTATCTTCCCGATACATAGTCCACAAATAAGCATCAGCAGTAATCATTTCCCGAAAGGGAAGCACCGCCCGTCCGCCTGTTTCATTGAGGGGCTCAATCCACACCCGGACATCCTCGCTTTCACCTTCCTTGATGATGCCCTCCCCAAACTTGGCATGGTTGGTCGTGTCCATTTCGTTAATGCAGGAAAGCAACACATTTTCTTCTATAATATAATGCGATAAATACTGACAATCGTGTATAGCTGCATTTCCGGCAATCACGCAGGAGATAATGCGGCTGTTGCTTATTCCAATAGGCACCGTGTAATCATGGCAGCGGATAAAACCCTCTTCCAGAGGGCCAATAAGAACCTGGCCTGCAAAGAGGCTGTTACGAATAAGGCTCGGGCGAAAAGGCTCGGCTACAAGGATGTCATTCCAGGCCGGGGTATTCAGGCAGCGATTGCCGTTTGCTTCAAGAAGGGCAATTTCATCAGCCTTTAAGGCACGAAAATCGGAAGGGCTTAAACCAAGAAGCTCTTTCATCTGACTGTTGCGGATGGCATACTCATCACCCTCGACAAAACCATAGCCGTAAGGGCTGGTATTTTTAAGTAAATCATTCATACGGGGGCAGTGTAGCAGAAAAAAATAAATTTTTCAAGAAGGTATTGCATAAAATCTTAGTTTCCTGTAAAATAAATTTCAGTTTCTAATAAGGAGGATGTTTTTATGGAAGCTCTAGGAAACATTTTAGGAAGCATCAATAGCTTCATGTGGGGATGGTGGTTCATCGTTTTGCTTTTTGGAACCCACCTGTTTCTTACTATCAGGTTGAAGTTCCCACAGCGTTATTTAGGCCGGGCTATCAAATTGTCTTTTACCAAGGACCCCGATGCCCAGGGCGATGTGAGTCAGTTTGGTGCGCTTTGCACAGCTTTGGCTTCAACTATCGGTACCGGTAATATTGTCGGTGTTGGCACTGCGATAGCCCTTGGCGGGCCCGGAGCAGTTCTTTGGATGTGGTTAACCGGTGTATTTGGTATGGCAACCAAATATGCAGAATGCCTTATTGCGGTAAAATACCGGGTAAAGGATAAAAACGGCATGATGCTTGGCGGCGCCATGTATGCCCTTGAACGCGGGCTCAACGCACGTTGGCTGGGTATTATTTTTGCCTTCCTTGCAGCAATTTGTGCCTTTGGTATTGGCGCAATGGTGCAATCCAATGCGGTTGTCGGCCAAATCCAGGATTCTTTTGGTGTTCCCAGTATTGCTTCCGGTATCGTTCTTACTATTCTGGTAGGCGCAGTTATCATTGGCGGTCTTAAAAGAATTACCAAGGTCAGCGAAGTTGTTATTCCCTTTATGACCATTTTCTATGTCCTTGGTTGTATTATCATTCTTATCATTAATGGCCCCTATCTGGGTCAGGCTCTTGGCATGATTGTTGAATCGGCCTTTAACCCCAAGGCGGCAGGTGCAGGCTTTATTTCCGCTGTCTTAATGGAAGTAATGCGGCGCGGTATTTCACGCGGCCTTTTCAGCAATGAATCCGGTATGGGTTCTGCACCGCTCGTGGCAGCAAACGCAACCACCAGAAACTCAGTGCGTCAGGCTCTGGTTTCCATGACAGGCACCTTCTGGGACACCGTTATCGTGTGCGCCCTTTCCGGCCTTGTTGTGGTCAGCACCATTATTGCCCCGAACCACATCAACAGCACCAGCGCAGAAATTGCCGGCAATGGCGGTAAATTGATTAGTGCAGCCTTTGATGCAATTGCACCCGGTGGAGTTCCGATTGGGAAGGCAGTTCTTACCGTTGGCCTTTTCTTCTTTGCCAGTTCGACAATTCTTGGGTGGGCACATTATGGTGAACGTGCCGCTACCTATCTTTGGAGCGAAAAAGCAACATTGCCCTACCGCATTATCTATGTCGTTTTCGTATTTATCGGCACAGTGGTAAGCCTCCAAATAGTTTGGGATGCAGCAGATATTTTCAACGCCGCCATGGCTGTTCCAAACATCATAGCCGTCTTGCTATTGAGTAATGTAGTAGCCAAGGAAACAAAGAAATATCTTGTACCAGGCCACATGGACGAGTCTATCATGCTAAAAGACGAAGACCCGATACCACTCAGGACTGATTTATTGAAAAAATAAACCACGAATATAACACGAATAACCGCTTCGCGGTTACACGAATAATTTATTCGTGTGGGCTTTAGCCCATTCGTGTTATTCGTGGTTCTTTTTAGAAGAACGATGCCAGCCAGGTAGTCAGTGGCGGGCAGTAAGTAACCAGCATAACTACAACGAATTGTATTATCAGGAAGGGCAGCACATTTCGGGTAATTTGCAGGTAAGGTTTCTTAAAGCGGTAGCTTGCAAGGAACAAATTCATGCCGATGGGCGGTGTTAAAAAGCCCAATTCCAGGTTAATATTAAAGATAATACCCAAATGCACCGGCGAAATACCGTAGGCCAAACCGACCGGCAAAATAAGGGGCAACACAATCATAATTGCACTGAATACATCCATTAAGCAGCCCACAACAAGCAGGCTCAAGTTTAAAATCAAAAGAAAGAGTATTTTCGAAGAAATAGTCTCTTTCATCCAGGCAGCAAAGACTTCAGGAGCCCTTGAATCGACAATAAAGTAAGATAGAGCAGAAGCAACGGCAAGTATCGAAAGAATACCACCGATTATCGGTATTGCCTTGCCAAAAACATGAGGTATCTCACGGAGTTTTATTTCTTTATTGACCAGCACCTCGGCAATGAAGCAATACAATGCGGCAATGGCTCCAATTTCTACCAGGCTGAATGTGCCGGTAAAAAAGCCAATAATCAGTATAAAGGGCAGAAGAATCTCGAGCCAACTGGTTTTAAAGCCTGCAGCAAGTTGCTTAAAACTAAACTTTTCGACCGGTATCTTTGTTCGTATCGAAGTGATAATACCGAACACAATAACGGCCACCACCATAATGATACTCGGCAAAAAGGCGCCGGCAAACATCTGCACAACAGAGGTCATCGTTGAGGTGCCAATCAAAATAAGGGGTAGGGAAGGGGGAAACATCCCAATGCTGCCCACCGAGGTTAAAAGGCCGGTACAAAAACGGTCGGGGTAGCCGGCCTGTTCATGCAAAATGGTGTATAATAATCCGCCAAGGGCCAAAATAGTAACACCTGAATCGCCGGTGAAGGCCGAGAAAAAGGCACAGATAACAACCGTTGAAATAATCATACCACCGTGAAGCCAGCCGCAAAGGGCCTTAAAGAAGCGGACAAGGCGCATTCCGGCCTTGCTTTCCGACAAAAGAAAACCGGTAAGGGTAAAAAGCGGTATAGCAATATAGTCTTTGTTGGTAAGCGCTACATAAATTTGATGGGGAACAATCTCAAGTTCACCATGGTCTGTCATAAGGAAGAGCATGGCAAGCCCGCCAATGGAGATAAAAAGAGGGCCCCCTGCAAAAGCGGCTACCACAAGCAGGATAGCGATAAACCAGCGGGCATTATACAAGGCTGCATAGATATCTTCGCTAAGGTAGTATGCTGCATCCGGGGAATTAAAACCCCAGACTAATTTTACAATTGAAGGAAAGGCCAAACAGATACCGATAATTACTGCAATAATCGGCAGGACTGTAGACAAAACCTTCTTCCCTTGGAATATGCTGATAAAGTTTGCCCTGCTTCGTGCCCCAAAACGAACAGCCATTACCGTATAGCCCAGCGGCATTACAAGTCCGATAAGCCATATCGGAATGAACAGTATCGGAATATTTCCTGCAAGACCGACCATCACATAGGTTAAAGAGGCAATGGCAATTATCACACTCACAAGGACTGCTATGAAACCGGTTATTGCCGATAAAACAATCTTGGTCGATTCTTTTTGTATATACTGGGTAAGGGCCACCGAAAGATGCTCTCCCCGCTTGGTGGTCATCATGCCGGAAAAAAGGCCCAAGACCAGCAGGGCATGGTTCATCAGCTTTTGTGCTTCGGGAATACCCGCTTTAAAGATATATCGGGTAAAACATTCTCCGATAGGCAGCAGCACCAAAAAGGCCAGCGAACCATAGCAGATAAACTTTTCAAGCCAATTCAGTGTTTTATCAATTCTCCGCAAAGGCTGTATCATTAGTTGTTTTTCCTATAGTCATCTACAATTTTTTCTATTTCAGCAAAGGTAGCTTGGTCAAAGGTGTCGGTTGCTTCCATTGCCATGGTGTTAGTGGCAACCTCTTTATACCATTCTTCCCTCTGTTCCGGGCTAAGTTCATGGACGATAAGGCCGTAACCCTGCATCTGTTTTACCGATTGGGATTCCAATTCTTCAACTGCTTCGTTTAAGCGGGTTTCGTAGTCCTTGGTTGCCTTCATCAGTTCGTCCATTTGTTCAGGGCTCAGGATCTCTTCAACTTGTTTCCACACACGTTCACTTACCACAAGGCCGCCCATAAAAGGGGCTACTGCAAAGTCTGTCATGTGTTTAGCCACACCAAAAACCTGGGATGCGCCAATAGCGATGGGGCTCTGGTAAGTGGCATCGACGGTGCCCGAGTTCATGGCAATAAGAGTGTCTTCTATAGAAACATTTACCAGATTAAAGCCCATGTTTTTAAGAACATTGTTCAGGCCCTTCAGGTCCTCGCCGGTGGCAAGTTTCATGTTACGCAGGTCATTGGGAACAAGGACGGGGGTGCGTGCAAAGAATTTAACCCAGCCGACCTTCGACCAGGCGACAATATGATAGCCCTGTTTTTCAATTTCGGCTTCAAGTTCAGGCTGCAAGCGGGCAAGCACGGTATCAAGTTCCCCTTCGTTCCGAATTAAAAGAGGATAACTCATTGTCATAACCTTTGGGGTAATAACACCCATCCCGATGCTGGTAAAGATGGCTCCCTGAATCTGGCCAATCTTCATCTGGGTAAGAATATCCGACTCATATTTGCCGAGCTGGCTACCGTGGTAGACAACCATATTGATTTTACCCTCCGAAATCCGTTTCCAGTCGGTAGCAATTTTATCGACATATTCCTGCCAGGGTGTTCCGTTCGGAACAATTGATGCTACCTTGATGGTAAGCGAACGCTGCTGCCGGGCATTATTTGCCCCCTCGCCGCTCATTTCACCCTGGCCCTCTGCCCAGAGGTTTACTGTGAAAAGCGAAAAGACCACTACAAGAATTGAAATGATAAGCTTATTGTGCATATTACTTAGTCCTCCCATGTAATAAATAGATTATGTGCATTATCCAGGAGCCATCGGGCTTTTTCCTGAGCCAAAAGATTCATCAAACGATTCGAGCGGTCGGCATTGGGGTTTATGGCAAGCGCTTTTTCGATGTTTTCCTTAAAACCAGCTACATCCCCCGCCGGAATACAAACCGAATCAGCATAAGACACATAAGGCCCTGCCATTTTTCCGCCGGATTTTTCTATTGCCTTCTTAAAATACTCCGGAACCGAGGCTGCATCGCCCCCCAAATAGGCCGGCACCGATGCATTAAATAAAATGAAGAAATCATCGAGTGTGCCATTGTTATAATCGGGATTCACCTTATACACCTGCTTAATAAGGGCAGAAAGCGGCCGAATCTTCATATTAAGGTCGATATCCACCGGATTCAGCGCAAAAGCCGAAAGGGTAGCGGCAACATCCCAGTAAATCAAGTCGCTATCCTCTTTTGTAACCTGGGGAAGAAAGGCATTTATCGCCATCTTCGAGGTATCAACCTGCATCGCATCAGCCTTAATTGCCTCGCTTATTCCCGGAAACCGCAATTCCAGGCCATGGTTCAGAATATCTGCACCCTTAAGATACAGTGTGCGGGCTTCCTGCCGGCCTTCAGTGTAGGCTGAAAGGTCGGAAAAGCGTTCCCGGTCTGCAGGCGCCTGCACAAAGGCATTGGCATACATTACATAGTAGGAGCCGGTTTCGAGGATAAGCGCCTTGTTGTCGGGATCTTTGTCGAGCTTCGCCTGATTGCTTTATAAAATACAGGGAAGAAAACCACCGATGAAATCCGGCGTTTGCCGCATGGCAAAATCCTGCATGCTTGCACAAGATGATAAGATGATAGCAGAGAGGGCAACAATGCCGCTCAGTCTTTTTTTCAAGTTTATCATGATATTAATATTAGCAAAAAAAATAAATTTTGTCAAGCTATAACTGTCCCAATAAAGTCCTCGTTTTTGATAATTTTTTCCAAATTGCTAAGGTTTTTCCCTGCAGCGCATATAACCTGAAGGCCCAATTCTTCGGCTTTACGGCTTGCGATGGGGTCAAAGGGGGTATTTTTACCGGGAACCCAGTCATCACCGACCATTTTACGGAAATCCAGCCAGGAAATTCGGTCTATCGGCTTTGCATTGGGGTTTTTTCGCGGGTCATCGGTATAAACTTTTTCGATATTCGACAAATTGATGACCATTTTTGCCCCAAAGCGCTCGGCAAGCAGCACGGCATCATTATCGGAAGAAAAACCGGGTTTCCAGCCTGCAGCTACTAAAATTCGGCCGGGAAAAGTATCCATGTTACTCCTCCCCCCTTGCGGGGGGGGA
>JAISIL010000205.1 GCA_031262035.1 Spirochaetaceae bacterium
CATATCCACATCCATTTGTTCTACACCTCTGTAGAACTATTATATATTTTGGACTAGATATTGAGTTTTGAGTCAGCCATCCCTTTCGGCTAGATTTAGTTTTGAGGCATCGCGGCCCCCGTCTGAAAGCCTGTTTGGTAGAGGCTAATCGTCATAATGGCCTTTGCAGGATATTATTTCAAGATTTTGGTTTTCATCACCGGTATATACAAGACGGTTTTGCTCGTCAATTTCCCGGCTAAAGGCTTTTTGATGTTTCAAGGCCTCTGGTTTCCCGATACCTTTCAAGAAACCGTTTCTTTGTATATCCTGAATGAGTTTATTAATTTTACGAAGGGTTTTCCTGTCTTCATCTTGCCAACCAATGTAATGTGCCAGAGCAGTATTTGTAAAACTGACTTTATCCATTTGCCATAGCCTCTAATTCTTCCATTGTCTTGACAACAACCTTACCTTCTTCCAATTCCTTAAAGGATTTATCCAACATAGCCATATACTCGGCATTGCGATATGCTTTACGCATACGCTCATAATCCCGTTCTTCGAGCACAACAACCCGGTCCGAGTGATAAGTGTGCTGCACATCTCTGATAAAATCATCATTAATTTTATCCGCTTCTACTGATAATGTTATACCCATATTTTAACTCCTCTATGATAAATATACTGAATAACCGGTGAAAAGTCAACAGGCAACACTAGCCGCATGGTAGGAGGTGCGAGCGAGGGGGGCGGAAACGACAAAGCTGAAGCCTTTTTCCTTTGCCGCTGCGCCGTATTCCTTAAACTGTTCCGGGGTGATATATTCCACCACCGGCACCTGCTGTTTTGTCGGCTGTAAATATTGCCCCAGAACCAGAATGTCGGTTCCCACAGAACGAAGGGCATCCATCGTTTCCAAAACCTCTTTTTCCGTTTCTCCTAACCCAAGCATGATGCTCGATTTGGTAAGTGGTCTCGACAGGCTCGACCACCGGTGGTTGAGTTTATCGAAACCACTATCCTTTTTCTCTTTCGTGGTTAATTTTTTTATTGAGTCAAGCGTAGCCAAACTTTTCTCAAAAGACGCCCTTCCATCCCGAACCCCCTGCAAGCGGGGCACCGTTTCGACATTGTGTGCCAGCACAAAGGGCCGGGCTTCTATAATAGGTTCCAGTTCTTCGGCAGTATAATCGGGGATGAGGGCTTCTATTTGCAGGGCTTGGTCGGCCCCTCCCCCAGCCCCTCCCGCAAGGGGAGGGGGGTAACTATCTCTAAGGTAATTATTTCTAATATCGTTTATACAGCGGGCGAAGTGGCCGGCGCCTCTGTCGGGCAAGTCGTCGCGGTCTACCGAGGTGAGGACGATGTATTTAAGGCCCAGTTCCCGGGCGGCCATTCCGATGCGGACACCCTCGTCGGCCTCCACAGGGCGGCCTTCTTTAGCGGTAGCCACAGCACAAAAGCGGCAGCCCCTGGTGCAAATATCACCTAAAATCATAAAGGTTGCCGTTCCGCAGCCCCAACACTCGCCTTTATTGGGGCAGCGGGCCTCATCGCAGACCGTATGCAGGCCCTTTTGATGCAACACATCGTAAACCTGCTGCCAGTTCCCGCCTGAAGAAGCATGTGTGCGTATCCAGTTTGGTTTATTCATTGTTGCTTTTTAGTTTATATAATGAGATGAAAAGAAACAAGGCCCAGAGCAAAGACATTTATTTTTCATACAACCACGAATAGCACGAATCAGCTTCGCCGACACGAATAATCTATGATAAGTAAGCAAAAATTCGTGTGGCCGAAGGCCATTCGTGTTATTCGTGGTTACTATAAAGTTAAATGATTTTGCCCTGGCACCTTGACGAATCCTGCAAGGCGCTCTATAATAGAAGAAATCAGGAGGATACTATGGCGGATTTAGACGGTAATAAGATTGAACACAATTATCATTTGGAGAAGGCATTTGCTTGCAATGGGAACTTTCATGTAAAGGGGGCGGCTAACCTTGATTGGGGGATGAAAAAGCATCTTTCCAATATTTTCAGCCCAAAAACAGGTAACACGGTGATGTTTGCCTTTGACCACGGCTATTTTATGGGCTCGGTTTCCGGTCTTGAAAGGCTCGACCTTCTTATGCCTGGGCTTATAGACCATATTGATGTGCTTATGGCAACACGGGGCGCCCTGCGGACCTGCGTCAAGCCAAATTTCAGGAAGGGAGTGGCCCTTCGGGTTTCATCGGGTTCTTCGATGATTCAGGAGGACCTTTCAGAAGAGGTTATCGCTGTTGATGTCGAAGATGCAATTCGCCTGGGCGCCGATGCCCTGGCCGTGCAGGTTTTTATCGGGGCAAAAGGGCAGCTTGCCAGCATCGATAATCTTTCTAAAGTGATAAACGCAGCCTATCGCTACAGCATTCCCGTGCTTGGTGTGGTTGCCGTTGGCAAAGACATGGAACGCACCGATAAATACTTCAAACTGGCAACGAGGATTATAGCCGAACTCGGTGCAAATATCGTTAAAACCTACTATTGCGATAAATTCGATGAAGTAGTCGCCGCCTGCCCGGTGCCTATCGTCATGGCCGGCGGGAAAAAGCTCCCCGAAAAAGAGGCCCTTGAACTGGCCTTTAATGCCATAGCCGGTGGGGCAAGGGGGGTTGATATGGGGCGCAACATCTTCCAGACGGCACATCCTGCCGCCATGGCCGATGCCATCGGTAAAATTGTGCACCGTAAATATACTGCAAAAGAGGCCTACGAATATTATTGCGAGGCTATAAAATAAATGAACTATCTTATGGCAATAGACGCCGGCACGGGAAGTGTGCGGGCGGTTATTTTTGACGAAGAAGGGACGGAGATTGCTGCAAGCGCCCATGAGTGGTTTCATAAAACCGACCCCCGTTACCCTGGCAGCATGGACTTTGACTGGACCGCAGGCTGGGAACTGACCTGCCTTTGTATAAAAGAGGCCCTGGCAAAGGCTGCATCAAAGGCCGGCAAGGACATTGCTACACAGATTGCCGCTATTTCCACCACCTGCATGCGCGAGGGCCTTGTTCTTTATGATAAGGCCGGAGAAGAAATATGGGCATGCGCCAATGTAGACGCCCGTGCAAACGACGAGGTAGCTCAATTAAAGCAGATTTCCCCCGGCCTGGAAAGCGAGATTTACCATAAATCCGGGCAGACATTCGCATTGGGCGCCTTGCCAAGGCTCCTTTGGGTAAAAAACAAGGAAGGCGAGCTGTATAAAAGGCTTTCCCGTGTCGGCATGTTTAACGACTGGCTTATTTTCAGGCTTTCAGGGGGGAAGAACGGGGGTGTTTTGCTGGTAGAACCGAGCAATGGTTCCACTACCGGCATCTTTAACCTGCAAACCCGCACTTGGGACAAGGACATTGCCCGCCAATGCGGCATCCGCGATGATATTTTTGGCGAAACGGCCGAGTGCGGCAGCCTTGCAGGCAAGGTTTCCAAAGAAGCGGCAGCCCAATGCGGCCTTTGCGAAGGCACACCGCTTGTGGTAGGCGGTGGGGATTGCCAACTGGGAACAATAGGCCTTGGAGTAACAGAAGAAAACGGCGCTGCTATTTTTGGCGGTAGTTTCTGGCAATATGAGGTGAATAGCACTAAGGCGGAAACCTCGGCGGACTGTGCTATTCGGGTAAACTGCCATGCAGTGCCGGGAATGTGGCAGTTCGAAGCCCTTGCCTTTAACCCCGGCCTGGTGATGCGCTGGTTCCGTGACGCCTTTTGCGAGGGCGCCGATTATCAGGTTCTGGATACATATGCTGCTCAAATTCCTGCAGGTTCAAATGGCATGGTCTGCACTTTTTCTGATGTCATGAACTACATTAATTGGCGGCATGCAACACCGGCCTTTATGAACTTTAATCTTGATGTGGCGGCCTTTAATAAATATACCTTTTACCGGGCCATCATGGAAAACACTGCATTGGTCACCCGCGGTCACCGGGACCTTGTTTCTGGCATCGGCGGCATAGGCGCTTCTGCCAACAAGGCCCCGTCTACAATCACTTTCGCAGGAGGCGCTGCAAAAAGCGCCCTGTGGTCGCAGATTGTAGCCGATACACTGAATACTAGGATTGCCGTCCCGGTGGTTAAAGAAGCATCGGCATTAGGCACGGCAATTATGGCCGGCTTCGGTGTGGGCCTTTACAAGGATATACCGTCTGCAGCTAAAAAGATAGCAAAAATAGAAAAGATATTCAGCCCGCATGCAGAAGATGCAGCCATTTACGATAAGGCCTACGCTACCTGGCAGGAAGTCTACAAGCCCCAACTGGAGCTTGCAGATAAAGGCAGCACAAGGCATATGTGGAAAGCACCGGGCTTGTAAAATTGTAACCACGAATAACACGAATGGCCTAAAGGCCACACGAATATTCGTGTCCGCGAAGCGGATTCGTGTTATTCGTGGTTGAACCTACCCCAAAGCCAGCATCAACTCAACCTCTGCAATAGTAATATTCAGCTTGGCGGCAATATGAGCGGCATCCAAGCCTTCTTGTTGTAAGGCCTGGGCTTGTTGCTTGACAGGTATTGGTTCACTCACAGGCGCGGGTTTTTCGAACACAATCTTGCGTTCGCCGATTGCCTTGTAGGCCTTTTCGTGAAGGACCTTGTTCTCGGTCTCTTTTTGCAACAGGGGAATACGCCGGTCTATTTCTTCAAGGGTTTTTTTCAGTTCGTTGACACGGTCTTGCACTAAAACGGTGTCACGGTCGGTAATGCGGTCTATTTCGTTGAGCATTTCGTTTATTTCTTTTCGGTAGTTTTCAAGGATAACAGCCCCTTCGGTGCGTCTTTTGATATAAAAATAGAAGAAAAGGCTTGCAAAAACGACCAGAACAAGGGACACAATCGATAAAACCAGTGCAATAAACGAAGTATTAGTCATCAGCCTTCAATGTCAACATGTTTTCCCAGGTATGATTCCCAGTGAACGGCGGGGTCGCGCCATTGCCTCTCGTCTTCATAAAATTCATCGTCCCCGCCGTCCTGCTTCTTTCCCCTTTTTCCGCCGCCTGCATCCGATGCGCTATTCCCTTTTTGCTTGTCCTTTGTTTTTTCCGGCCCCTCGTTTGTTTCCTGGGTTTCCTGCACGGCCTTGTTTCGTTCCTGTGTCTTAATCTGTGCATCAGTGTCTTTAAGCTCGGCCTGCAGAACAAGGCCTTCCCCGCGCTGCAGTTGTTCCTTGCCTACCTGGTTCATTTGGTTAAGGACTGCCTGCATGTCAATCGGTTGTAGCGCCATTGGTCTCCATTTCCTTCTTTATATCATCAGATACATCTTCATAGCGGCCTGCCTGAATCATATTGTTCCTCAGCACAAAGGTTACCGATTTATAATCATCTTTTACCTGCTGTTCAATTTCACGAATAATCAAGCGCACTCCGGGGTATATTCTTTCTGATGCAGAAATTTTACCAACACTCTTTAAACCATTAAGGAATTCCATAATACGGTTTCTTTCATCACGGTATTCCCGCAGCATTTTGGTCAGTTCTTCGCGGCGGTCCATCATTTCGTTCAGTTGGGTTTCTTTATCTTCCGGTAAGCTCTTCCGCTGTTTTCTCATGTTAATCAATGTTTGTATATTGAGCTTTACCTGTTCCATTTCGGCATTGGCCTTCTCGTTTTCTGTAGTCAGTTCATCAAGCCGGGCCTTACTGCTTGGGTCAAAACCTACTTCGCAAATTGTTTCGGTGCCGCCTGAGGGACTGCCTATTGTCTTTGCATTAATTTCCTCTGTAGCCTTAAGATGGCCGCCTACGATGTGGGCCTTTCTGCCATTGCAGATAATGCGCTTTAAGGCGACCACATTAGAGTTTACCAAGCCATCGGCTACAACAACCGAATCGCCTGCTTCTACCTGGCAATTTTCGATAAACCTTGCAAAAACACTCTTTCCGGCCTTTATGGTGCCGGTTTCCTTGCCGGTAACCCCCTGCTGAACAATGACATTACCTTCGGCCTCTATCTCGGACCTTTCCACCGTTCCACGAATTTCAATGTTGCCCTCGGCCTTTACATAGAAGCCGTCTTCAACATTTCCTGTTACAACAACCGTGCCCAAGAAGATTACATTACCGGTAGTAATATTGACATTGCCATTTATGGTCAGCACCGGTTCCACATTGATTTTACTGGCCTGCAAAACAACCTGTCCGTTAAGGTCGGCAACAATGGTCACCTTATCATCGGCAACAGAAACATTTTTCCCCAGCGGCATTGGAATATCTTTACCGTTTTTTGCCGGAAGTAATTTCCCAAAGACCGTAGAACCGGGCTTTCCCTGCTCGGCCTCAATCTTTTTGGCAAGCGGCTGTCCCTGCACCACATTCTGAATGAGGTTCATTTCTTTAAAGTTCATCGTGCCGTCGGTCGATTGCCTGAAACGCATCTTTGAGGTATCTGTTTCAAAATCATAGTTGATATAGGCATCGGCGCCATCTTGCGCCCAGGTGCCTTGTGCGACAACATAGGCCTTCTTATACACAGGCGTATCAATTATCTCTTTTACCGTGTTGTTATCGATACCAAAATTGATGCCATAAGCGGCAAGCTCATTTCGAAGGCGCTCTTCGGAAAGGTCACAACCATTGG
>JAISIL010000038.1 GCA_031262035.1 Spirochaetaceae bacterium
AGGGATAACCGCTGAAGGCATCTAAGCGGGAAGCCTGCCTCGAGATAAGGCATCCCAGGGGATTAAATCCCCCTGAAGGCACCTGGAAGACTACCAGGTTGATAGGCTGGAGGTCTAAGTGCGGTAACGCATTCAGCCGACCAGTACTAATCTGCCGTGAGCCTTGACCATATTATCGCTCTTAAAAAGATAAATACGAAGTATTTATATACGCTCTTTTTTATATTTGTATTTTATACAGGTGGTTATTGTGGAGGTGTTACACCCGTTCCCTTTCCGAACACGGAAGTTAAGCCCGCTTACGCCGATGATACTTGGCCTTAAGGCCCGGGAAAGTAGGCAGCTGCCTGTTTTTTTTATTTATAGACAGACTTTATATAGTAGACATTGTTAGTAAGCTACCGGTTAAAGGTAGCTTTGACATAATATAACTGTTCTTAAGTTGTGGATTGAGGCGGAGTTTTCATAATATAATTCTGTTCTTAAGTTGTAGATTAAGGCGGAGTTTGCGTAGCAAACTCTGTAAGCAAACCGTAGGTTTGCTTTTGGATATTTCGGGCGGTGTTTTCGGGCCCTTGTTCTTGTTTTAGCATTGCGCTTATTTCCTTTAGTATAATCGAAAGTATTTGAGTGTTTTTAGTGCTGTTTTGTGGCATAAAATCATCGGCAAAATCAGTGGTTTCGAGGATGTCGTTGGCTTTTGTTTGGATGGGGTTGTTGTTTGTGTTGGTTTGTCTTTCTAGTGAAACTTTGCTTGCACCTTCTTTAAGAAAATGAATAAAATGTGTCGCTTCCTTGTGGTTTTGAGATGCAGGCCATATACCGGCATTGATGGTTTGTTTTGCAATTTTGGCTTTTCCGCCAGTAAGTGAAGGGCCGGGTATCATCATAATGCTGTAATTAAATTGTGGCCTTGTATCAGGATTGTTTATATTTAGTAGGGATGAAATGATAAAGGCTGTTTTGCCGGCAAGAAAGTCATTCCAGCCGGTTTCGCCATTTCGGTAGAGGGCATCTTGGGCGATGATGTTTTTTTGTGCAAGGTCGTTTAAAAAGCGCAGGATGTTTCTTGACTGGGATGTGTTGAAATTGTAACCATTACTGTCTTCTAAATCAATGCCGGCGGACCAGAACCAGGGGAGGAGGTCCCGCCATGCAGCACGGGAATCGTTGGGGGAAAGGCAGAGGTCAATGCCCCTGAAGCCGGCCTTTATAGCTGCTTCGGCCATCCCGTTTAGGGTATTGCGGTCTTCGGGAGGACGGTCAAAGCCTAATTCTTCAAGAATATCAATATTATAGAATAAAATATAGAGAGAAGAATCGAGTTCGGTGGGGTTCAAGAGTTTATTTGATGCATGCATAAGGGGGTCAAAGGCTATTACATCGAGCGGGTCGGATGTGCCTTTTTCGAGAAGGTTTTCGATGCCATACCATTTATACTTGTTGAGTTTAATCTGGAAATATTGTTCATCATCAATGCTTATCTCTCCGGCTTCGTTCAGGTAATCTTCGAAAAGGGTGCCGTTATCTGTCCAAAAGGCATAGTTGATGAGGCTTGGTTCTTCGTTGAGGTCTGTGAAAAATCCGTCTTCTGTATTGTCAGCACTTTTATTTACTGTTGTCCAGATTGCCCGAATTCCAAAAACAAAAACCAAAACAATAAACACGCTAATTGCAGCTATAAATAAAATTCTGTCCTTCATAATTGTATTATCGGTAAAAAAATGATATAATATCAATATGAATAATCTTTGGCTTCCTCTTATGTTGACCGCCCTTTCGGCATTGCCCGCTCTGATCTGTCTTATCATCCTGAAAATTAGACGCTACCCGATGAATATCATTTGGTTTTTTGTATTTCTTTTAGGGGGCGCTCTTGCTATTATTCCTTCGGCTTTGTTGCAGGGGCTTTTTCCGCCCTTTGATGCTTCGGGCGTCTTTCAACGGAGGGACCTGATTGTTCGTATCTGGACACAAATTGCTTTAACCGAAGAAGCCGGGAAGTTTCTTCTGCTTCTTCCTCTGATTTTGCTGATGTTTCATGCGGAAAAGGGGCTTGAGCCTGCAGGTGAAATCACTGAAATGAATGATAAATTGCGTATTGCCCGTGCCGGTGCGGCTGGTTTTATTGCCGGGCTTGGTTTTGCAATTATTGAAACAGCGACTTATTCGGGAGCCAATTTTTCTATTGCGCTTTTACGGGCCTTTACCGCTGCGCCTTTACATGCGGCCTGTGGGGCAAGGGTAGGGCAGGCGGTGGCGCTTCTTCGGCATAATCCTGTGCAGGCGGTAATCCGATTTATAACGGCGGTGTTGATTCATGGAATTTATGATTTTATGGTACTCAGTGCCGGTATGCCCATTGTCTTTCCTGTCGCTCTTATTGCGGCGGTTCTGTTTCTTGCTCTTCGCCAGATTGCAAGGCCATCAGAACTTGTTGATGGTGTGGCCGCTGAGAATCAATAATTCCGGGCGATATTCAAAATGCATGGTATCGTAGACCGGCCAGACGCCACCCCAGATAAAACCGTAGGCGGCAAAGGCGTCGATTACCTCCTGTGGCGGAGTGTAGCGCTCTTTGTAGGGAACAGCCCACCAGCGGGGATTTTTCTCTGCTGTCCAGAGCCAATAGGTTTGCTTTCCCTGTATTGATTTGGGAAGAATGTCGAGGGCCACGCCGTAGGAATGGTAACTTCGGCTCTGTGTAGCAGCAATATCACGCCAGTTCCAGGATGTAGTGGTGCTTACTGCTTTGAGCCAGGCTGAAACCTCAGGGTTTGTTTCAGCAATCTTTCTGATGCGGGTTTCGACGAGGGCAAGTTCTTCCATTATGTAATAGTGAACGAGGGTTTTGCGGCCCAGGAACATGATTGTCTTTTGCATTTCGTAACTTGTTGCACGGCTGGAACTGTGCCAGAGAGTATCAAGGAAGATGGATGAACGCTTGATTGGCTTGCCCCCAAGCCGGTTTTGGGAATATTGTTTCCAACGGGCTTCTTCTTCGGGGCTGGGGTCCTGCCAGGGAGGAAGTTTGCCGCTGTAATTATAGAAGGGAAGGGGGCTGTAGTCATCGGCCTGTAGCCGTAGATTGTCCGGTAAAAGGCAGCCCTTGGCATAGTAGAAACGGACTCCGCGCAAGAGAAGCGACCAATCGGCGGGTTTTCCATTGGCGGCGGGTAGGTAACGGACATCGCCAATGAGGTCGGGGTAGGCGGCTGCTAATGCCTGCAGGACCTCTTTGGCACGGTTTGGGTCTTCTGCGCTGTTTGCCGGGTTTGCAGGCGCTGTGGCTTGTGGAAAACAGGTAGACGAAACTAAAAACAGAAAAACACTGAGGAAAAGCTTGAAAGTATGTTGCACTGTCTACACCATCGTCTTTAAATCTTCTTCTGCAAGGTCGGCCATGTTGGCAGATTTTGCCCAGAGTTGCTTCGCCTTGGCTTCCCACGCCGGGTAATCGGCAAGATTCAAGGGGAAATTCTTGTAGTGAGCGCTGATTTTTCCACCGAGCAAGGCGCCTGACATAAGGGCTTTAAGGCTTTTCAGACTTATACCCCCTGCAAAGAGCGCGCCTATCAATTTTGCGACAAGATTTCCCTTTCCTTTTTCAGTTTCATCTTCGAAAATGATGGATTTGCTGAATTCATAGTCGTTTTCTTCCGGAGTGCAGGCAATTGCGCCTGAAAGCATTACCAAATTGGCTGCAAATTCAGCGCCCTGGCTGCCAAAGTATTCCTTATTGATAGGCCACATCGCCATTTTGCTGAACTGAGCGGTATTTTTTGCATCTTTTTGACCAATGACCCCGGCTGCAATCTTGCATAAGAGCATACCATAAGGGACGCCTTCGCCTGACCAGGGGTTTGTGATACAGGCGGCATCGCCTAAGACCAGGAAATTATCGGCAACAAGGCTGAAAGGCGGGCGGCGGTAGGGGGTGCTGCCTTTTTCTTTATAGAGCAATTCGTGTGGCGGCATGGGGATGCGGGAATTGAAACGCTGCCAGCACTTTTCGGCATATTCGAATGAAAGATTTGCCCCAACGCCAAAGAGTCCGTCGGCCGGGGTAATGGCCGGGGCGAACCAGCACTTGTAATAAGGCCAGAAGGTGTTGTTTGTCGGTGTTTTTGACTTGTCTTTAAGGCTGATGTATTGCAGCACCACATAGAACTGGTCGCGGGGGCCGGTAACAAAGGTTTCTACCCCATAATTGTCGGGCAATTGGGTGCGAACCACTGCATCAATGCCCGATGCATCAACGACAAGGCTGCTTGTGATAGTGACTTCGCCGTCTACATTTTTTAGGATGCCGCCTCGGATTGTGCCGTTCTGGAAAAGCGGCTTGATAAATTCTGTTTCGAAAAGTATTGTAAGAGAGCCTCTTTGTGAGCCGGTGCCGGAAGCGGCTTGTTCTTCGGCCCACTTGCGGATACGCTTCATTAAAGGGACACGGCGAAGAACGCAGATGTCCTCATGGTTTAACTTAGGGTATTTATCCAGGGCTGAACGCTGATAGGCTGCATGGAAGGTTTCTATGTAGTCATCGTCGCCAGGACCGGGTTCGGGAATACCGAATTCGGCAAAATGCCTTTGGGCAATATGAATGACATCGAAACGGGCGCCTAAGTTTTCTTCTTTTGATTTATCGCAGAGGATAACATTAAAACCCTGCTTTGCCATAAGGCCGCCAAAATAAAGGCCGGCGGAACAGGAGCCTATAATCAATATATCGGTTTGCTTGTCCATGTCTTATTATAGCATGGAAAGGGATTTTTGGCAAGTAACCACGAATAACACGAATGGCCTTCGGCCACACGAACTTTTGCTTACTTATCATAGAATATTCGTGTCGGCGCAGCCGATTCGTGTTATTCGTGGTTGTTCTTTATTGCCATGCTGCTTGCATAAGATACCTTTTTTTGGTATACTGAGGGGTATGAAGTGGTCACAGTTTTTTATTCCTACTTTGCGGGAAGTTCCCGGGGATGCGGCTATTGCAAGCCATCGGTTGATGTTTCGTGCGGGGCTTATTCGAAAGCTCTCTAATGGGCTTTTTGCTTATTTGCCCTTAGGTTTGCGTTCTTTCCGTAAGGTTGAAAGTATTGTCCGTGAGGAGATGGATGCCACAGGTTCGCTGGAAATAAAGCCTACGGTTGTCATTCCTGGTGAGCTTTGGAAGGAATCGGGCCGCTGGTTCAGCATGGGCGATGAGCTTTTGCGTATTCGTAACCGCCTTGATGCAGACTTTGTCCTTTCACCTACTGCCGAAGAGGCCTTTACCGCCCTTGTTCGGGATGAACTTAATTCCTATCGGCAATTGCCATTGTCGCTCTATCAGATAAATACCAAGTATCGTGATGAGGTTCGTCCCCGCTATGGGGTAATGCGTGGGCGTGAGTTTGTGATGAAAGACGCCTATTCCTATCATACTGATGATGCAAGTCTTGATGAAACCTATCAGGCTATGGGCAGGGCTTACCGGCAGATATTCAAGCGCTGCGGGCTTTCGGTTATTCCTGTGCGTGCCGATTCAGGGGCTATGGGTGGCTCGGGCTCGGAAGAATTTATGGTGGAAAGTGAGGTCGGGGATAATACGCTGATTTTGTGTAAGGAATGTGATTATGCGGCTAATGTCGAGAAGGCTACCTGTAAGGAAGTAGGAAGGAGGAAGGAGGAAGGAGGAAGTGTTCTTGATACGATGCCTTCCCTCGAAAAGATTGCCACGCCGGGGATTCATTCTATTGCTGATATATGTGAGTTTTTAAAATGTGATGTTAAATCTTCTATTAAGACACTGATTTACCGGACGAATAATAAGGACATTCCTTTTGTGGCGGTTTGTATGCGGGGGGACATTGAGGTAAATGAGGTAAAGCTGGCCAATCTGGTGGATGCAAGTGAAATTGGTATGGCTTCTGATGAGGACGCTAAGCGGCTTTGTAATGCTTCATTCGGGTCGCTGGGGCCGGTGGGCTTAAAGTCCATGCCTATTGTGGCAGACCTCTCCGCTGCTGCCGTGCCGGTCTCGGTGGTAGGGGCCTTGGAGGACGGCTATCATTACAAAAATGCCGTCTATGGCCGCGATTGGGAGGCCTGGAAGGTGGCCGATGTCCGCACGGTGAAGGCAGGCGACCTTTGCCCGCACTGCGGTGGTGAACTTTACCAAAAGCAGGGGAACGAGCTGGGGCATATCTTTAAGCTTGGGTATAAATATACAAAAAGCATGCAGGTGAGTTATCTGGACGAAGAAGGCAAATCGCAGATACCGACTATGGGCTGTTATGGCATTGGGATTGACCGCACCCTGGCAAGCATCATTGAGGAGCATCATGACGATAAGGGCATTGTCTGGCCCATGTCCGTGGCTCCCTTCCAGGTGCTTATTGTGCCCATTAAATACGAAGGGGCGGCAAAAGAAGCGGCTGATACCCTTGCTGCCAAACTTGAAGCCCTTGGCGCTGAGGTCTTGTTGGATGACCGGAATGAAAGGCCCGGGGTAAAGTTTAACGATGCAGACCTCATCGGTATTCCTTTGCGTGTAGTCATTGGCGATAAGGGGCTTGCCAATAATCCTCCGCAAATAGAACTGAAAAAGCGAAGCGAAGAAAAAAATCAACTTATCAGTCTTGAAAATTCTGCTGAAATGATTTATAATGAAGTAAGGGCCGGGCTTGCCTGCCCGCTATAGGAGATTTAAAAAATGGCTCAATTAGATTTTAGTATTGAAGAACTGGGAACACGAAACATCGATTCCCCGCTTATTATGTCGAGACAGGCAGGCGATTGTGTCGCCAATTATGTAAAGGACGATGAGTTCGTCATCCCCGACCCGCGTATCAAACTGGGGAAGCAGACCGAGATTAAGCGGAACGAGGTGTTTGAGTGTGCCGGCCCCCGGCAGAAAATCTATTTTATGCCCAAGCATGTCCATGCCGGTATTGTTTCCTGCGGCGGCCTCTGCCCCGGCATCAATGATGTCATCCGTTCGGTAGTTCGCTGCCTCTGGTATCGCTATGGCGTTCGCCGGATAAGCGGCATCCGCTATGGCTATCAGGGTTTTCTTAATGATGAAGATATGTTTGCTATCAGGGAACTCACTCCTGATATGGTCGATGATATTCACAAGACCGGCGGCTCCTTTCTGGGAAGCGCCCGCGGCGGCGGCAAACAGGTTGAAAAAATAGTCGATGCCATGGAACGCCTCAATCTCAATGTGCTCTTTACCATTGGCGGTGACGGCACCCAAAAAGGCAGCCTTGAAATTGCAGAAGAAATTGAAAAACGGGGCCTTAAAATTGCTATGGTGGGCATTCCCAAAACCGTTGACAATGATTTTTCGTTTATCCCGAAGTCTTTCGGTTTTGATACTGCCGTTGCTCGCGCGGTCGAAGCGGTCAGCGCCGCCCATATGGAGGCTCATTCTTCGATTCACGGCAT
This sequence comes from Spirochaetaceae bacterium, assembly GCA_031262035.1. Classification (GTDB taxonomy): domain Bacteria; phylum Spirochaetota; class Spirochaetia; order Treponematales; family Breznakiellaceae; genus JAISIL01. The sequence goes on from JAISIL010000038.1 coordinate 7,438, forward strand.
CGGCCTCGTCAAGGTGATGGGCCGCGAATCAGGCTTTATTGCCGCCGCAACGACCCTTGCCAGCCACGAGGTAAATTTTGTGCTGATACCTGAGGTGCCTTTTGAGCTCGACGGCCCCAACGGCTTCCTCCATCATCTGGAAGACCGTGTGCTAAACCGCGGGCATGCAGTGGTAGTTGCCGCAGAAGGTGTGCTACAGGATCAACTTATCAAAGTAAAAGAACTTGACAAGGGCGGTAATGTAAAATTTCAGGATTCAGGGGCCTACCTGAAAGAACGCATTGAAGAATACTTTGAAGAAAAGAAGATTGAAATCAATATGAAATATATTGACCCCAGTTATATGATTCGTTCTTCTACCGCCGATGCATCGGACGCCGTTTATTGCGAGCGCTTGGGGAATGCAGCAGCCCATGCGGCAATGGCCGGTAAAACAAAGGTGATTGTCGGCCTCGTGAACGATGAATTTGTCCATATTCCGATGAGAGCCGTAATTAAACGGAAGTTCGTAGATCCTGAGGGTAAACTGTGGCGTGATACCCTCGATGTAACTCACCAGCCGACCCTGATGGTAAATAATCCAATGGGAAATATGTTCGGCGGTGACGAACGCGAAGCCTAATATATAGAGGTTTAGCAGGCTAAACCAAAAGGAGAGCACATGTTATCTATTCGACAAAACTTTCTCGAGACAATTCACGGGGGGAAGCCCGACCGTTTTGTCAAGCAGTATGAGGCAATTCCTCTGCTGCTCTGGACTGACCCTATTACCAGCCCTGACCCGGCACATCCGCTTTTTCCAGGCGGGCCAAGGATCCAAAATGCCTGGGGAGTAACTATGGAATTTGTTGCCGGGCATCCGGGGCCCTTTCCTGTGCATGGAAAAGAAACCGTGGTTAAGGATATTACTCACTGGCGTGATGTCGTGAAGATGCCCAGAACCGATTATCCCCCTGAGGCTTGGGAAGCGGCAATAAAGGCAGCCAATGCGGTGAACCGGAACGAAGTATTTTGCACCTATGCCTTTTATGGCGGTGTCTTCGAAACTGTGCATTATCTTCTTGGCCTTGACGAATGTCTGGTTAATTTAATTGAAAAACCTGATTACATCAAGGAAATGGTGGCTTATGTTGTAGAATACGAGCTGAAAGTTGCCGAAAATGTCTGCAAATACATGAAACCCGATGCTCTTTTCCACCACGACGACTGGGGAACACAGAAATCGCTTTTTATGTCTCCTGCAATGTTCGATGAATTTTTTCTGGATGCCTATAAGCAGATTTACGGTTACTACAAGAGCCATGGTGTAGAAGTTGTTGTGCACCATTCAGACAGTTATGCAGCCCCCCTTGTGCCTCGTATGATAGAGATGGGGGTAGATGTCTATCAGGGCTGCATCACCCAAAATGATGTGCCGGCCTTGATTAAACAGTATGGCGGTAAAATCAGCTTTATGGGGAACCTCAATAATGGTGTGCTGGACTGTGAAGACTGGACGCCCGAGCTAATACGCAGCGAAGTAGAACGGGCCTGCAGGGAATGCGGAAAACTCTACTACATTCCCTGTCTGACTATGGGCGGCCCGATGTCGAGTTACCCCGGCGTCTACGAGGCGGTAAGCAGCGAAATTGATAGAATGAGTAAGGAGATGTTTTAGGCTGCAGTATCTGCTATCTGCCTTAAACACCCTGAATGACGCCGCCTAATGCCGATAATCGGCTAACAAGGCCCTCGTATCCGCGCTCTATCTGATAGACATTGCTGATGGTGCTCTTTCCTTCGGCTGCCATTGCCGCTATAAGCATTGCCATGCCGGCACGGACATCGGGACTAATCAGTTCCGAGCCTGAAAGTTTTGAAGGCCCGGAAATGACGGCCCGGTGCGGGTCACAGAGGACAATCCTTGCGCCCATAGCAATGAGCTTATCGACAAAGAACATACGGCTTTCGAACATTTTCTCGTGCACCAGCACGGTGCCTTCTACCTGGGTTGCAAGCACGGTGATGATGCTCATCAAATCGGGCGGGAAACCGGGCCAGGGTGCGTCGTCTATCTTGGGAATCATGCCGCCCAGGTCGGTATTGACCTTTAAGGCCTGGTTTGCCGGCACCCGTAGGCTGGTTCCTTCGTGTTCCCAGGCAATGCCCAATTTGCCAAAGGCTATTTTGCAGGGGCGCATGTCCCGAAGAAGAGGCCCTTCGATAATTAATTCCCCATGGGTTGCCGCTGCAAGGCCGATAAAAGAGCCTACTTCCATAAAGTCTGTGCCAATAGTAAAATCGCAGCCGTGTAAAGCAGACATACCTTTTGCCGTTTTTCCTTCGCCACTGTGAATGGTCAGCATATTTGAACCGATGCCTTCAATGGAAACCCCCATCTCAATGAGCATGCGGCAAAGGTCCTGCACATGCGGTTCCCCTGCGGCATTGCTCAGCACCGTGGGGCCCTTTGCAAGGCTTGCTGCCATGAGTGCATTTTCCGTGGCGGTAACCGATGCTTCATCGAGAAAGATGTCTGCACCTTTCAGGCCGCCTTTGGGGGCGGTGAAGGTGAACTTGCCATTAACGGCAACAGAAGCGCCTAGTTCCGTTAAGGCAAGAAAATGGGTATCCAGCCTGCGACGGCCAATGACATCGCCGCCGGGGGGTGGCAGTGTGGCCTTGCCGGTTCGTGCCAAAAGAGGCCCGGCAAAAAGGATGGAGGCGCGTATTTTTTTGGCAGCATCCTTGGGAACATGGCTTTCTTTTATATCTTCAAGCTTCATCTTGTAGGCATTTGGAGCTATTTGTTCCACCGTGCCGCCAAAAGAACGGTATACATCGAACATTACCTGCACGTCTTCAATGTCGGGTATGTTTCGCAAAATTACTTCTTCATCAGTTAAAAGAGCGGCTGCTATACAGGCAAGCGCTGCATTCTTGTTTCCACTGGCCTTAATACTTCCCTTTATTGGGTGTCCGCCTTCGATTAAATATTTGTCCATACTTAATTGTCGGTATATTTCTGTTTTTTTCGATATAAGCCTTGACAAAATATTATTTTGACATATAATTAGTCAGTGAGGAGAATATACTATGAAAGATTTGAAAGGGTCAAAGACCGAACAGAATCTGCAAACAGCATTTGCAGGTGAATCACAGGCACGGAACAAGTATACTTACTATGCTTCCAAGGCACGAAAAGAAGGTTATGAACAAATTGCAGCTATCTTTGAAGAAACTGCAGGTAATGAAAAAGAGCATGCTGAGATGTGGTTTAAACATCTTCATGGCGATGCTATTCCCGGAACAGCAGAGAATCTTGCAGATGCGGCAGCAGGCGAAAACTATGAGTGGACCGATATGTATGCCGGTTTTGCCAAGACAGCCCACGAAGAAGGCTTTGAGCAAATTGCCATCGAATTTGAGATGGTAGCAGCTATCGAGAAATCACACGAGGAACGCTACAAGAAGCTTCTTGAAAATGTAAAGGGCGGCCTTGTCTTTAGCCGCGACGGCGACCAGATCTGGCAGTGCCGCAACTGCGGACATATCATTGTCGGCAAAAAAGCCCCGGAACTCTGCCCGGTATGCAAGCATCCTAAGGCATACTTCCAGATTCGTGCAGTGAATTATTAAAAGAAGCCACGAATGACACGAATCGGCTACGCCGACACGAATAAGTTATGATTAGTAGTAAAAATTCGTGTTTCATTCGTGTTATTCGTGGTTAATCTTGTTATAAATCCATCATCTTCATTCCAGTCAACATTTGCAATCAATTCATGCTCGTTGTTATCATCCGTATGAAATAAGACCTCGTTCACGAGGGGCGCTTTGATTTTGGTCTCGATAAGACGGCTGGTATTCCGTGCCCCAAACTCGGTGCTGTAGCTTTCTTGTGCCAGCTCTGATATGGCGGCATCTGTTACCTTAAGGCCGATGTTCTTTGCGTGAAGCTGGTCACGGAAAATTTGTAGTTCTTTACGGACAATATTTTCCATTATATCATGGCTTAGGTGCTTAAAGGGAATGACGGCATCGAGGCGGTTGCGGAACTCGGGCTGGAAGGTTTTTTCTACAGCGGCAAGGGCTGCATCGTTTCCCTTTGTTCGTTCGCCGAAACCGATAAGGGGCTTTCCAATGTCCCCTGCGCCTGCATTACTGGTCATAATGATAATGATATGGCGGAAGTCCGCTTTCCGGCCTGAATTGTCGGTAAGGGTTGCATAGTCCATTATCTGGAGGAGCATGTTGTAAATATCCGGGTGGGCCTTTTCTATTTCGTCAAGGAGCAGCACGGCATTGGGCTGTTTGATAATGGCCCCTGTTAAAAGGCCCCCTTCGTCATAACCGATATAACCGGGCGGGGAACCGACGAAACGGCTGACGCTGTGCGGCTCCTGATATTCGCTCATGTCAAAGCGGTGAAGGGCAATGCCTAGGCTTTCGGCCAATTGTTTTGCAAGCTCGGTTTTACCGACACCGGTGGGGCCAACAAACAAAAAGGCGCCTGCCGGTTTATTTTCCCCGTGGAAACCTGCCCGGTTAAGTTTTACCGCCTGGGCTACCTGCTCAACGGCCTCGTTTTGGCCAAAAACCTTTTCTTTAAGGCTGCTTTCCAGTTTTGCAAGCCGTTCTTTTTCGCTTTTCCCTACGGTTTTTTCCGGTATGTGGGCCATTTTCGCTACAACTGTTTCGATAATGGCAGGCGTTACGGTGCCGCTTCCTGTGCTGGTAGTATCATCGCCCTTGTTTTCAGTGTTTGCATCGGTTTGTGCCATCTTTCGTGCCAGCACACCGGCTTCATCTATGATATCAATTGCCTTGTCCGGCAATTTCCTGTCCTGGATATACTGTGCAGAAAGCGAAGCCGCCGCACGCAGGGCCTCATCGGTGTAGGTAACCTGGTGGTGCTTCTCGTATTCATCTTTTAGCCCTTGCAGAATATCAAAGGTAAGTTCCTTTGTGGGCTCTTCAATGTCTATTTTCTGAAAACGCCTTGCCAGGGCCTTTTCTTTTTCAAAACTATGATTGTATTCTTCGTAGGTGGTTGCCCCAATGCAGCGGAAAGAGCCTTTGGAAAGGGCTGTTTTAAGCATGCTGGAAACATCTACCGATTCGCCGCCCCAACTCCGTCCGATTATCGTATGAATTTCATCGATGTATAAAATAGCATTGGGCTTTTTGGTAATTTCATCGAAAAGCCGCTTGGTTCGTTCCTCAAGTTCACCCCGCATTTTAGCGCCGGCAACCAGGGTCCCGGTATCGAGGGAATAGATTTCGACATTTTTAAGGGACTCGGGGACGGCGCCTCGGGATACAGCCTCGGCAAGGCCCTCGGTGATGGCAGTCTTACCTACACCGGCATCCCCGACATGCACGGGATTGTTCTTTTTCCGGCGAAGCAGCACCTGAATAGTCCTTTCGATTTCTTCCTGCCTGCCGACAACCGGTTCCAGCAAACCCTGGCGGGCCTGGGTAACAAGTTCGACACAGTAGCGTTCAAGGGCTGTCTTCTTCTTTTTTGTATCTTCGGCATTGGGGTCGCCGGCCGGACCGGTAGGAGCGCCTTGCAGTTGGGAATCATCATCTTCCAGGTGGCCCTGGGAAATAGATTGTGCAAGGTCGTCCCGGGTATGAATGCCTGCTTTTCGCAGGTAATAGGCGCTGTAGTTTCGTTCCTCATCATAAAGAGACATAAGTAGGTCGGCCATATCAAGTTCGGTTTTGGAGTTTGTCTTGCACTGGTTTACCGCCCGTTCAATAACCAACTGGAAACCCACCGTGGATGCCGGCTCACCCTTGTTCAGCACGGGAATTTTCTGTTCAAAATAGGCTTCCATGCCGTTTTTAATGGCGTCGACACTGGCGCCGCTGGCGCTCAAGACCCCCTGCACATCGGTAAAGGCAAGGGCTGCATAGAGAATATGCTCGGGGGTCAGGTACTCATGGCTTCGAACCTTGGCCTCATGATAGGCGGCATTAATAATAGCCTGCACATGGCGGCTTACTTTCATTTTCTTACTCTCTGAGGTATTTTATTGGCCTCGTTTATAATCCTTTATACACTGCTTTATCTTGGCGGCAAGCTGGGCGCGGGGCACCCGTTCCTGCTTCATGCTGTCGCGGTAGCGGAGAGTGACGGTGCCGTCTTCCTTTGTATCATAATCGATAGTAACACAGAAAGGCGTTCCTGCCTCGTCCTGCCTGCGGTAGCGTCTGCCGATTGCTCCCGCCTGGTCATAATCGGTGCTGTAATCTTCTTTCAGTTCCTTGCGGATATCCTGTGCCAGTTCGGCAAGACCGTCTTTCTTCATCAGAGGAAGCACTGCCACAGTGATTGGCGCCAGCTTCGGGTGGAAGCGGAGCACCGTTCGGTAATCATCGGCGTCTCCTTTGTCGGCAACCTTTTCTTCATCGTAAGCATCGCAGAGTACCATGAGGAGGTTGCGGGTAAGACCGGCGGATGTTTCGATGATATTGGGGATATAGCGCTCGTTGTTATTGTCCTGATCGATATAATTGAGGTCCTTGCCCGAATATTCCTGATGCCGCGAAAGGTCATACTGCCCGCGGTTGTGGATACCCTCAAGCTCGCGCCAGCCCATGGGGAAAAGATATTCGATGTCGAAGGCGACCTTTGCGTAGTGTGCCAGCTCATCGGGGCCATGCTGATGCCAGCGGAGATGGTCCATCTTGATGCCGAGCCTTTCGTAGTAGCTCCAGCGCTGATTGCGCCAGTCCTCGAAGACATCCATATCGGTGCCGGACTTAACGAAATACTGCATTTCCATTTGTTCAAACTCGCAGGTGCGGAAAATAAAGTTTTTGGTAACAATTTCGTTACGGAAGGCCTTGCCGATTTGGGCAATACCAAAGGGGATTTTCATACGGTTCGACTGAATGATATTCTTGTAGTTTACATAGATGCCCTGCGCCGTTTCGGGACGGAGGTATATGATAGAAGAAGAATCATCGACGGGGCCGATGTTGGTTTTGAACATCAGGTTAAACTTGCGGACATCGGTCAACTCGCCGCCGCATTCGGGGCAAATCTTCTTTTCGAGGTTTTCAGGGGGAATCTGGTCTGCCCGGAAACGTGCCTTGCACTTTTTGCAGTCGACAAGGGGGTCGGTAAAGTTCTCGACATGGCCCGAAGCCTCCCAGACACGGGGGTGCATCAGAATAGCCGCATCGAGGCCGACAATATTGTCGTGCATCTGGGTCATTTCCTTCCACCAGGCCTGTGCAATACGGTTTTTCAGTTCAATGCCGAGGGGGCCGTAGTCCCAGGCGCCGTTCTGCCCGCCATAAATCTCACTCGACTGAAATACAAACCCCCGCCGCTTGGCAAGGCTTGTGATTTTTTCCATTGTAGCTTTAGATGCTTCAGCATCGTTGCCCTCATAGGCCGTTAATTCCGCCATAAGTATTCTCTCCTTTCTATATAAACTATATAAAAAAAGAGCGAAAGTGTCAAGGTGTGTGGAATTATAAAAAGCAACCACGAATATACACGAATCCGCCTATGGCGGACACGAATTTTTTATACAAATAATAGATTATTCTGGACCTGACCCCAACAGGTAGACAAAAAGTTAAGCCCATAATACAATTTACAGGAGTGAAATTATGGGTAAAGAAAAACGAAGGACTTACAAAAAGGAATTCAAAGAACAGGCGGTA
>JAISIL010000041.1 GCA_031262035.1 Spirochaetaceae bacterium
ACATTTCTTTGTCCCCCTGCTGTTATTATATCACATTTTTTCGCTTAAGTTTATGATGTTGGGCCGAAGGCCATTCGTGTTATTCGTGGTTACTATAAAGTTAAATGATTTTGCCCTGCTTATTTGTGCACTATCGCTTGACATTCTGGCTTATTTTTATCATACTATTTGAACCTTATGAATAAAGGTTTAGTCGTGAATCATAGTAATAAAGCCATCATTGCCATGTCAGGGGGGGTTGATTCTGCTGTGGCGGCTTCTCTTGCTCTTGAGGCGGGGCTGGATTGTATTGGTATTACGCTTAAGCTTTATGCCGGTGGTTCACGCTGCTGTTCCCTGGAGGACATAAATGACGCGCGGCTTGCCGCAGGCCGCCTGGGGATGCCCCATTATGTAATGAATGCAACCGAGGCCTTTAAGGACAATGTGATTGAGCGGTTTATTGCCGCTTATGAAAACGGCGACACCCCCAACCCCTGCATTGATTGTAACCGCTACATTAAATGGCCTTGTATACTGCATCGTATGCAAGAGATTGCCTTCGACTATATAGTCACCGGCCATTATGCAAGGATTATCTCTGCCGGAAGATGGTTACTTAAAAAAGGTATCGACCCGCACAAAGACCAGTCTTATGTACTCTACATGCTGACACAGGAAGAATTAGCGCACACTATTTTGCCCCTGGGCGGCATGACAAAAGAAGAAACCCGTGAAGTTGCTCACACAAAGGGTATTATCAACCCGGCAAAGGAAGAGAGCCAGGATATTTGTTTTGTTCCCGATAATGACTATGGTTCTTTTATAGAAGGCTGGACTGGTAAGCTCTTTAGCGAGGGCACTATCATTGACACAAATGGTGCTGTCCTGGGAAGGCACAAAGGCTACCAGCGCTACACAATAGGACAGCGAAAAGGCCTTGGCATTGCGGCTAATACCCCCCTCTATGTATGTGGAAAAGACCCGGTGCATAATACTGTTACTTTAGGTAGTGCAGGGTCACTCTACACACAAAAACTACTAGCCGGAAACATTAACCTTATAGCCTGTGAAACTATACCCTCCCCTACCCGCCTAACAGCGGCCACCCGCTACCAGGCAAAAGAAGCAGCCTGTACCGTGCAGCAAATTGATGAAGATACATTGGAAGTAAGATTCGATGAACCACAAAGGGCTATCACACCGGGACAGTCGGTGGTGCTTTACGATGGGGATATTGTGGTGGGCGGAGGTATAATTAACCACGAATGAACACGAATGGCCTTCGGCCTACACGAATACTATATGATTAGTAAGTAAAAATTCGTGTCCGCAGAAGCGGATTCGTGTTTATTCGTGGTTAAAAATACCGTATCAACACATATCCTGTGCACATGAATAAGCTTATTACAGTAATCAGTGCACCATACTTGGTAAAGTCCTTAAAGGTAATCGGATAGCCGCTCCGTGTAGCGATGCCAGCGGATACTACATTGGCTGAGGCGCCTATCAGGGTGCCGTTGCCGCCGAGGCAGGCGCCGAGTGCAAGTGCCCACCATAGGGGTTCAGCCGCTGCGGTTCCTACCGTTCCGCTAATTTGTTGCACCATTGGTATCATCGTTGCTACATAGGGAATATTGTCAACAACAGCAGAGAGTATGCCGGATACCCATACCAGTATTACCGAAGTAAAACGGATATTGCCGTCTGTTACATTCATGATAAAGCTTGCAGCCTTGCTAATCCAGCCTTCTTTTTCTACACCACCTACCAGGATAAAGAGGCCGACAAAGAAAAAGATTGTTCCCCATTCTGCATCGCGCAAAAAAGGTTCGATGTCTTTTTTACGGGTAAGGAGTAAGAGTAATGCAGCGCCGCCCATTGCAACCGTTGATGCTTCTACATTTAATAAATTGTGTGTTAAAAATCCTGCTATTACCAATACTAATACTACAATGCATTTAAGCATTAAAGGCTTGTCGGTCAAGGCCCTTTTTTCTTCCATGTCCATGATGCGGGCCTTTGCTTCATTGCTTGCCTTTAACTGTTTATGGAAAAGCAGTGCTGTAAGGATGCACATTACAATAAGCACCAGAATAATAACCGGCCCAAGATTTATAAGGAAGTCGATAAAGTCCAGGTTTGCTGCGCTTCCAATCATGATGTTTGGCGGGTCGCCAATGAGGGTCGCCGTGCCGCCAATGTTTGAAGCTATTGCCATAGAGATTATAAATGGTGCAGGGCTAATGCCTAACTGTGTCGCAATGAGTATAGCAACAGGGCTTAAGATTAATACGGTTGTTACATTGTCCAATATTGATGAAAAAAGCGCTGTAACAATCGAGAGCATCACCAGTATTTTTACCGGGTCGCCGCGCACTGCCTTTGCTGTTTTTATTGCGACAAATTCAAAAAGGCCGGTCGTTTTGGTGATATTGATAATTACCATCATACTCACAAGGAGGAAAATAACATTCCAATCGATAACAGAGAATGCGCCTTCGGGGTCGATAATTCCCATAAAGATAAAAAATGATGCACCTAATAATGCAACAATTGTTTTGTTTATTTTTTCTGTCGAAATAAAAACAAATGCCGCCAAGAATACAATTAATGAAACCCAAGCCAATAAACTCATACCTCTAAGGCCTTCTCTAATATGTCAATAAAACTGACCACACCTTTATAGGCGCCATTTCCATTATCATTTTGCTCTACAACAGGAAGATACCGCCGCTTGTTTTTTACCAGCATCATTACCACATCCATTATGGTATTATCAGTTTTGACGATAAGCTCCGGTTTTTTCATTACTTCTTTTATCTTTTTTGTGTTGTCTATTTTCTCGAATAGCTTTTTAAATGGCTCATCGCCGCGGATATACTGCATAGTTTGCAGCTTTAAAATATATTCAGGAAGGCCCAACGAAAAAAGGTCAAGGATAGTAAGTTCACCAACCAGTTTACCCGCTTGGACAACAGGAAGATAACCAATCTTATTCTGAGTAAATTTGACAACACATTCGCTTAAGGTTTCTTCAGGAGACAATTGCACAAAATCGCTTGACATAATAGATTCAACCGTTGCCTCTTTTTTTACCTCAGCATCCCGGCTTTTAATCAGCTCGATAAAATCCACAGGCTCTGCCGCACAAAGCTGCTTAAAAAAATTGCCATCCCGTGAATATTTGGTAAAAGCGGCAAGCGCATTCAGGTAGGTGTTCATTGTCTGTGCAGAGCTTAAGAACAGCACCATCATCGAAATACTTCCATCGCCAGAGCTTATTGGCTTTTCCGGAATTGCAATAGCAATAATAAAGTCCGAAAAATCTGTGCCTTTCGAAAATTCATGCATACGGGCATGGGGAATGGCCAGCCCCGATGGCAGCACTGTCGAACCAATTTTTTCCCGTGCCGCTACTGCTTCCTGTATTTCAGAATGCGGCAAACCATTGCGGTCCTGTTTTTGCAGCGCTTTAAAGAGTTCATCAAGAAGCTTTTCACGGCTTAGAGCCTTGCTTCGAATAATGAGTGAAGGCTGAATTAAACTAGATAACTTCATACTATCTATATCCTCACTTTTTCTCTATCATATCAGTTTCGGACAAAATAAACAATAGGGCTGGCGCTGTGCCTTTATTTACACAGCGTCGCCCTCACTTTTCTTATAATCTTTTCTCATATAACTTTTCTTCAATACACTTTTTACATATCCACTTTTTTTATTTAGGAGTAAATATGTCAAAACCTGACAAAGAGTAATCAGGCTTTTACATTCTTTAATTGGGCGCCCTTCTTCAGGTCAAACTTATCGTAGAATATGATACCCCAGATAACCCAGCCGACAAAGATAACAATAGCGCCGTCAAATACCGAGTCGACGCCGGATGCAATAATAGCATAGATAGCATACGCCGCGCCAATCAGGGCAAGTATATTAGTCGTTTTTGCCTGTTTCTTACTAATGCCTTCTTCTGCCTGAATAGTTTTAAGCGAAGTCATTGACAAGATGTAAGGCACCATATTGGTAACAACGGCAAGGTCGACCAATGCAGTAAACTGTTTATTCAAGTCAGGGCTCATGGTCATTAAGGCAAGGAGTGTCTGCACTGCCAAAAGAATGCACATACCAACAACCGGGGCTCCCGATTTAGTTACCTTCTTGAAGATTTTCGGGAAGTAGCCTTCGTTTGCAGATGAACGGAATACTTCGGCAACGGTAAACTGCCAGCCAAGGAGCGAGCCGAAGCAGGCAAGGACCATCAGGCCTTCTACTATTGTTCCGACAGCAGGTGTGAACATCTGTGCAAATGCCAAACCAAAAGGCGAATCTGATGCTGCAAGCTGGGCATTGGGAACAATACCCTGAATGACATTGGTAGAAATGATATACATGATTGCTGTTGCAATGGTGCCGCCCATAACTGCTATAGGCACATTCTTCTGCGGATTCTCAACTGCATCCATGTTAGCCGAAGCGCTTTCCAAACCAAGAAATGACCAGAGCGTAATACTGATTGAACTTCCTACTGCACTAACAAAATTCTCATTATGAGGATTCCAGGCAGCAACATAGTCGCTACCCTTAAAGAAGAACCAACCTGCAACACATACTACCACTACAGGAAGAATAACACCCCATACGGTAACTGAACCAATCTTACCGGTAATGCTTGCCCCGCCAAAATTCAGAATCGTAGTAAGCCAGATGATTAATATAGTAAGCATTGTGGTTTGAATTGCATTCAGTGTAAAATCAGGATTAAATCCCTGAATAAAACCTTTCAGATAACCGACTGTTGTTACTGCAATTGCAATATTTGCAATGACAAGGGATACTGCATAGGTGTAGTTCGACATAAACGAACCTTCTTTGCCGAAGGTATATTCAGCATAACCACCCATGCCACCGCCATGTTTTGAAAACATACCGGCCCGGGAAAAACCATAGGCCAAAAATAATGAACATACCGCTGTTACCACCCAGGAAAGTATCGATATGGTACCAACTTTTGCAAGATTTGTCGGCAGCATAATAATACCTGAACCCATCATGTTTACTGCAGTAATAATGGTAAGCTGTATAACTCCCATCTTTTTTGTTTGTGTACTACTCATTTTTAAATCTTCTCCTACTATTTTTTTTATTCAGTAATTTTTTTAGCTTCAGCGTCATACACATAACCATAAGCTGTGGTATGTCCGCCTTCATTTTTAAAATAGACACCCTGAATTTCAGGGGCAAAGCCCGGGAAGCGGTTAATGCCTTCTTCCAGAATCAGGAAGTACTTCTGTGCAACGTCTGACCACTGTTCACCAGGAACCATACAGAAAATTCCCGGAGGATAAGGCAGCGCGCCTTCCAGTGCAACTTCATCCTTAATATCGCTGACACGAACCAGCTTGCAATTATTGCGCAGCAATTCTACATCAGCCTCTTTCGGGGTCATCTTTTGCTTCGGCATATGTTCTTTAAGGAACATCTTCTTCTGATAATCCTTGGTGTTATTCTCTACATAGTAATTGTGCACTTCCTGGCAGAGTTGCTTAATGGTGTAGCCTTCATAACGGTCCTTGTGCTGAGTATAGGTCACCGGCAGCGCTTCTTTTAGCGGCGCATCCCGTTCAACTAAATCCTCAAAACGCAAGATGTGTGCAATAAGATTGTTCATCTTATCATCTGTTTCAGAAGGAGTCATCAAAAAGAGAATTGAATTGAGGTCATTCTTTTCTGGAATAATTCCATGTTCACGCAGGTAGTGTGCAAGAATAGTAGCAGGCACACCAAACTTTTCATACTGGCCTGTTGCCGCATTGATGCCGCCTGTTGTTAAAAGGAACTTGTTCGGGTCGACATAGTATTGGTCTTTTCCATAGCCGTCATAACCATGCCACTTTTCGTCCGGGTCGAATCGCCAGTAATCAATATCATTGGCAATTTCTTCAGGATCGCCGTCTTCCCACTTCTTTCCGTGAACCATCGGCGGAACGAAGGGACGCACAATCTTTGCTTCCTTTAAAAGCCGCATCCGTGCCTTAATCGTCGTAATCAAAAGGTCGTGCCACAACTTCTTGCCGGCATCCCCTTCCTGCATACAAGCATTGACATCCAGCGCCGCAAACATCTGATACAAAGGCGAGGTTGAACAGAATTTCAGGTAAGCATTGTTAAAGCGCTTGTGGCAAATGTAGCGTTTCTGCCCCTTAATGTGACTGTCTTTTTTGTGTATCTGGGAACACTGTGAAAAACCCGACTGCTGCTTGTGTGTCGATTGGACAACCAAGATGCCCGGGTCTTCAGGCCCTAAGTCCATCAGCAGGGGAGATGACTTCCGCATCATCGGAATAAACTGCTCGTAGCCAACCCAGGCCGAATCGAACAAAATATAATCGCAAAGGCTGCCAATCCGCTGCACCACCTGATGTGCATTGTAAATAGTGCCGTCGTAGGTGCCCAATTGAATAACCGCCAGCCGGAAGGGCCGCTTCTGCTTGGCCTTTTCGGGGTCAAGCTTTGCCGCTTCTTCGCGAAGCTTCACGGGGTCAAAGGCCCGGTCGTAAATACCACCGATGAAGCCATAGGGACAGCGGTTTGTTTCAAGGTAAACCGGCTTCCCGCCTGCCATAACCAGGGCCGAATTGTAGACCGACTTATGGTTATTCCGGTCGAAAAGAACCAAATCGCCGGGCGAAATGCAGGCCGTAATGGCAATATTGTTCGAAGTTGTCGACCCGTTCATTACAAAATAGGTTTTATCGGCATTATAGACCTTTGCCGCATGTTCTTCGGCCTCGACTGCCGGCCCTTCATGGATTAAAAGGTCGCCAAGCTCCACATCGGCATTGCAAATATCGGAACGAAAGGTATTTTCGCCAAAAAACTCGTAAAATTCACGCCCAACAGGGTGCTTTCTGAAATATTGCCCGCCCTGATGCCCGGGACAATCGAACTGAATGTTCCCCCGTTCAACATACTTTTTCAGATAGCCAAAGAAGGGCGACTGCATTTTGAGCCTGTAATCGCTTGCCGCAGCCTCAATTTCACGGCTGGTAAGCAGCCTGTCGAAGTTATTGTGGGCATCAATTACCCGGTAATAGCGCTCCAAATCTTTAGTGGCGATTTTGTCGGGGTCAGAAGCCACAACAAACACAGGAATCCCAAAATGTGTCGCTTCGCAGGAACGCACAACCTTGTCCTCTTCGGCCATAGCAACAAGAGCCGCAACATCTGTCCAATCGCTATCTTCGGCGGCGACAATTTGCCGCGTTGTGTCAAAGAAGTTCTTAGCCCGCCTCGTGGCCGCAATTTTGTAATAGTGCATAGATTTTCTCCTCTATACCCTTTAAGTATGTACATTTCGGCCGAGAAGTCAAGGAAAATGGCGAATTTTTTTTGCGGAGGGGGATTTTTTGGTGGGAGGGGGGGGGTGTGGGGGGGGCAAGCGGTTGGAGGGTAAAGTTAGAGGGTAGTGGGTGGAGCTTGGGTTTTAGGATATT
>JAISIL010000072.1 GCA_031262035.1 Spirochaetaceae bacterium
TTGAAACATATTACAACAGAATCCGCCGTCATTCGGCTATTGACAATATTGCGCCTATTGAGGTACAATGTATGGAGTTAGCGGCTTAATCTATTGTCTACCATACGGGGTCAGGTCCACGTGTCGGCGAAGCCGATTCGTGTATATTCGTGGTTACTTTTTATGATTTCAAAGTTAAATGATTTTGCCCTGCCTATTTCTGCAGCAGGAAGTAGGGTGTTGACAAATAAACAAATCAATGTTATCATATAAGCATGAATAAACTATATAGAATAATAATAGTAGCCTTTGTAGTGTTGTTGGCAGTGGCCGGATGTGGCAAGTCCGGACCGACGGAAGAGCAAGACGATGATTTCACTTACGAGGACCTCGTAGGGACTTGGGTGAACAAGGCGAAAGTCGACAATCCGGCGGATGTTGACATCTTTACCTTTACCGCCGATAGCTTCTGGACTGTTAAAGACGAGGAAGTTATGGCGAAAATACCGGCAGGCCGCTTTACCGCAATACTTGAAGGCAAGATGCTTACTCTGCGTCTTCCTGTGGCGGGGAAAATGGCCGAAATGGAAATAGCCATGAAGAACGGCGAAATGACTATCATTGCCGTCCCCTTTGAAAGCCCATTGGCCGACAAACAGTTCAGCAGGCTTGTTGGTCAAAGCCATGTGCGCTACGAGGGCTAGAACACTATGCGGTCACTCCGGTAGCCGCCTGCAGCATCAATCTGGAGCTCAAACACCGTTTGTTTGTCCCGGGTAAGTTCACACACCACCTCCCCGTTTGACATTCCCCTGCAGAAGGTTAAAAGGTAGTTACCGGTGCCGCTATACCGGTTTGCATCAGACAGGGCGCTGCAATAGTATTTCGTTCCCATTTCCCTGCCATAGGCCCATACATCTTCTACGGTCATATTCTTTTCGTTGATGCGCACATGACGGCCCTCGGAATAGGTTCCCAGGTAGGGATACTCAGAGGTAGGGAGCCGCGACTGTGTTGCCGGCGCATTGTTGTTAAAAAGCATGATGTCGATAGTGTCGGGGTTGTTATCAATGTCATCCAGTTTCATTGCAGCATGCTGGGCAACCTGAAAACGAAAGTCAGCATTAAGAGGCCGGAGCAGGTAGCGTTCTTTCCATTCAGGGCTCACATAGTCATAGTCTCCACAGAGCGCCCATTTAACCTCGCCTGTAGGATATGCCAACTTTACCACCATACTCAGGGTGCGTAGCGACACAATAAGTGTGTCATCACTTTCATCATACCAGAGTGAATTGTTATGTGCCCAGTTTGGGTCATATGCAACATACTCCTGTGGAAAGAATTCACGCAGGTCAAACACCCGCACTTGTTCGCCTGTGTCTTTATCATACTCGATGATGACATCGTTTATCGTATCTCGTGGCAAAGCAGAAGCAGCAAGCAGGTTGCCATTGGGAAGGGTAATGGCATCGTGGTGGATGCCCATCGGCAGGTGGTAGCGCTGGTGAACGACGCCGGTCCAATCAACCTCGCCCCACTCGGTATCAGAGGAGTTCAGCGCCACAATGAAACGTTCTTTTGACAAGGCAAACATACGGCTCCGGGTATACCAGCGAATGTCGCCATTGTAGTCCAGCACCACCGTATAAGCGCCGCTAACCGTTTCTACCAGTGTCCACCCCGGCTCCATCTGCTCCGGTTGCACAACACTCAGTTCATAGTCAGGGAAATACTCGGGCATAGGTGCAGTGGTAATTTCTACGGTTTTTGTTTCTACAAGGCCATCATCACCAAGAGCTTGGACTGTCACCGTGTTGGTACTACCGGCATAAAGGCCCATGATGTTCAATTTATGGCTGGTACCCACAGGGTAGGTTCGCGTCCAGGTATTCAGAGCCTTCTCCCCTTCTCCTTCCGGGCCGCCCTTACCCGGCACAGTGACTGTTACCCTGGCAGGCCGCCTGGTGCTAAAGTCCAAGCGTGCCGTCAAAGGCAGAAAACCCGAAGGGTTAAGCGTTACAGTAATGTCAGAAAGGCCAACACCAATATCAGAAAGACCAGCATCACTGTCAGAAAGACCAGCATCAGTCCGATTACAACCACCCAGCATCACCATGAGAGTAATAGTTACCAGAACTGCAGAGGCTAAAATCTTCTTTTTCATAAGTCCATTTTAGCTTACTTTTTAATTCTTGTATAGTCGTCAAATTTTTGATGTGACTAGTTTGCCATCATTTACCCTCACTTCTTTGCTCTCATTATGCCGAGCCAGAAAATGAAGCAAGAGAATTAGATAGCAAGCAGTTCTGTGTCAAAAACTTTTTCGAGTTTAGCCATTGTCTTTAAGGTTGGATTAGATGTTTTTGGATTTTCAAGTTTTTGATATACTTGATATCGAATTCCTAATTTATTGGCAACATCAGCAAGAGTCATTTTCTTTTCTATACGCATCTCTTTTAACCAAAGTGAAAATGCAAGATTTGGATTAACTTCAATGTTAAACCAATCTTTACCTGCATTGTCAGACGGTATGGAAAAATCATCGCTATTTTCAAGATATACTGAAAGCAAGCCATTTACTGCTTCTGCAGCATTAACCTTTGCTTCTTCCAGACTGTCGCCATCAGTAAGAATACCAGAATAAAACCCCGGCGATTTTACATACCAGCACTTATCTTCTTCGCTATAAGTAATCAAGCAAGGTATATGTGTTTTCATTTATAACCTGCCTCCTTTAAAATACTATTTAATGTTCCAGGCCTTAAATCTGTATTGGCGTGAACCGGCACAGGTATTGATTTACCATCTTTACGCATAATATAATGGGAACCTTCTATACGCATCACTACCCAACCATCTTTACGCATTTTTTTTACCAGTTGCTTGCCCGTCATCGTCATAGTTAAATATACACCATATAAGGTGTTTTGTCAAGCGGTTTTTTTAAGTTTTTGGAAAGAAATCCTTTCAAGATTAATATCGGATACGAAGGCGCTTGGTTCTTGTCATTCTTCTTTTTCGCTTTTTCTCTTTATGGGCAGTTCCGACATATCGTATTCGGTTTTTTCAGGGGTAAAGGCCGGGGGGAGTTGGCCGAGTATTTCTTTTCTGCCATCAGGCCATGTTTTTACGATACGCCTTTGCTCGTCAATGCCGGTCACCGGAAGGCCGGCTTTGTATGTTTCATATACGGCAAATTCACCGGCACGGGAAACCATCCTCTGAAAAGCCTCGTAACGGTCTGTGCCAATTATTTGTGTATCTTCAAAATCTCTGAAACTCATATAAAATAGTATAAACCATTTTAGACCAAGCGTCAAGTGCTGCTGATGCACTGACGCCAGCGCCGCTTGACAAAAGCTCTTTTATATGTTACACTCAAAATATGAACAAAGAATTCAATATAACCGGGAAGTGCATCCCCAGTCTGCATTATATGGTCGACACCAGTGCCAAGCTTAAGGCTATTACCACTGATTATATTGACAAAGGCAGATACTTCGTTATTAATCGTGGCCGCCAGTTCGGAAAGACTACTACGCTGAGCCTTTTAACACAGGCATTGGATGATACCTGCCTTATGCTAAATGTAAGTTTTGAAGGTTCGGAAGCCTTGTTTGAATCATTTGTATCATTCGCCGAAGGATTACGGGGAATAATCTATAAAGAATTAAAGACAAAACGAAGTAGATTTGCCGGTATTTTTTCCAAGTGTCCTTTTGCACCCTTATCGTTTATGGATTTGGAAGACAGAATACAGAAGCTCTGTCAAAAAAGCAAGAAACCTGTTGTTCTCCTCATTGATGAAGTTGATAAGGCTTCAAACTATGAGGTATTTTCATCATTTTTGGGAAAACTCAGGGATATGTACTTAAAACGTGATGAACAAGCCACTTTCAAAAGCGTCATTCTTGCCGGGGTACATGATATAAAGAACCTCAAGAAGAAGATACGGCCCGAATCGGAGCATACCACCAACTCCCCCTGGAACATCGCTACAGATTTTACCCTGGATATGAGCTTTCATCCCGATGAAATCAAAACCATGCTTGCTCAATACGAAGAGGACCATCACACCGGTATGGATATGGATGCAGTCTCAGAACGCATCTATTTTTGGACATTCGGCTATCCCTTCCTGGTAAGTGATATCTGTAAAATCATAGAAGAAACACCGCTCGCCTGGGACAGTAATGGAGTTGATGAAGCTGCCAAGTATCTTCTTGCCAAGCCGAATCTTCTCTTTGATGACATGGTCAAAAATCTTGATATGTTTCCGGAACTGAATTCAATGACCCGCAGTATAGTTCTGGAAGGAGCTTCTGTTCCGGAAAGTAATACAGACCAGATTATTAATATAGGCAAAATGTATGGCATCTACCGGGCAGATGAAAACAGGAAGATTATAATTGCTAACAGGATATTTCAGAACACTCTGCTCGATTACTACAGCACAAAAGAAGAAATAAAAGGGATTATAAGCCGTTATTTGTGTGAGGAAAGTCAATTTATTCAAAATGGTATACTTGATATGGAGACTGTTCTGAAAAAATTCAGTATTTTCATGAAATCGGAATACCGCGACCAGGATTCAGGCTTTATTGAACGAGAAGGGCGGCTTCTTTTCCTGAGCTTTCTTCGCCCCATCATCAACGGTAAGGGCAACTATGCGGTAGAATCGGAAACCCGCGGCTCAAAACGAATGGATATAATCGTTTTTTATGGCGGAAAAGAATACCTTGTTGAACTAAAAATCTGGCGGGGCGAAAGTTACGAGGCATCCGGTATGCAACAACTGGCAGACTATGTAAAAGGCCGGAGCGGAGACAAGGCCTATCTTTTAAGCTATGCAAACCTGCAAAAATCCCCCCGGCAAGGCGGCTGGCAAACCATCGACGGCATCAATATATATGAAGAAATTGTTGCATACAAAGACAAGATGCTATAATATTTATTCCTCCACACTCCTGCAATAAAGCACACCAAGGGTGTCCAGGCGGGGGAGGTGGGTTTGTAGGCGCTTTTGGAAATCATCGTAGTTTTGTAGTGATTCCTCTGTCCATAGGACTTCGGCGAGGGCGCAGAGGCGGGGGAATAGCAGGTATTCGGCATTCTTGTCATTGTTGATAAGTTCACCCCAGAGGTTGCCTTGGCCGCCGCGCACGAGCTTTTTCTGTTCATCGGTCATGCCGGGGTAGTAGAGCGGTATGGTGTAGGAATCGTGCAGGGTGGAACATTCCGGGTGGCTGCCTGCGTCTCCCGGGTCGTGGGTCTGGCTGAAATTGAGGTAGGAACCGTGGTTGCAGGGGGTCATTACGAGGGGCAGGCCCTGTTCTACGGCCTGGAGTGCCGGCTTTGCACCAAGCCAGGAACGCCAATACATAATGGTAATGTTCTTCGGGAGGGCCGTGTCGGCTGTGGCCTTATCGCTGTCCTCCAGCACCTCGTCCCAGCAGACGGCGGTCTTACCGTGTTTGGCCAGCATGGCGGCGAAACGGGCGGTAAGCCAGTGCTGAAGCTGCCGGGGAAGGCTCAAGCCTAGCGCCTTCATACGAGCGCGACATTTGGGGCAGGCTTCCCAGCGTGTAGTGGGCGCTTCATCCCCGCCGATATGAACATAGGGGCCGGGGAAGAGCCTTGCAAGGGTGCTGAACACCGCCTCGATAAAGTCAAATATAGCATCGTTTCCGGCGCAGAGGATGTCGTCCATCACTCCGTAGCGTATTTCTACCTCGTAGGGCCCGCCGGTGCAGCCAAGTTCCGGGTAGGCGGCAAGGGCGGCGCTGGTGTGTCCCGGAAGGTCAACCTCGGGAATAACCAGTATGTGCCGCTCGGCCGCATAGGCTACTATATCGCGAATATCGTCTTCGGTGTAGAACCCGCTTTCCCAGTGCTTGGGTTCAGCCGTGTTTGGGTAGTGCGGATTGACCCGCTTTGAACCTACTTCAATGAGCTTCGGGTAGCCATCCACGGGGAATCGCCAGCCCTGGTCATCGCTCAGGTGCCAGTGGAACACATTCAGGTGATGCAGAGCACATACATCCAGCATCTTTTTGATAAACTTCGGGAGGTAAAAATGCCGCGAACAGTCCAGCATAAAGCCCCGCCAGGGGAAGCGAGGGCTGTCACTTATCTCCACACAGGGCAGAAGGCATTGCGAGCCCTCCGTCCCTGTCATAAGAAGCTGCCTCAGGGTTTGCCTGCCATGAAAGATGCCGGTATCACTACTTGCACTTATGGTGATACCATCAGGCTTCACAGTCAGATGATATGCCTCGTTCCCCGTAATGCTCGGGTCGATACGCTCTGCTACCTTTGGGGGCAGGGTGCAAGTGTAGCTCCCCTCCCCTGCTTCTACTCTGGCCGGCTGCGGCACGAGGGCAATGTGCTCAGTTTTCTTCATTATAATACAGTGCTCCTTCCAGTCATTTCGACAAGCTCAATGACCGATATATTCAGCTCAATAACCGGCAGCAAAAAACTCATCAATTTGTTTTTGCGTTTCGGCGATTATTTTGTCCATACCATTGCTTTTCAGTTCGGCGATTACCTGCGGCAGCATTACATCGGGGTCGGAGGCGCCGAGCTTGATATCTGTCGAGTATTTTGCCCAGGTATTTTTACAATTGATGATTTCGTTCTCTACCGGGGTAATATCAAGGGTCCAGCCAAGGAGCGGCGAGGGAACGGCGGCATCGTTTTGTGCGCGCACCTCATCCCAGTAGCCTGCCGGCACTGTGTCCTCGGGGGTCTCGATAAAGAAGTTGCCTTCCTGATAGTTCACCAAAGGCCAATCGGTGCGGTCCCGGTGAACGGCCTTTCTGCCGTCCGGCATAGTAACATAATGAAAGAACTCGCCTTCAATACCATAGGCCATCATATCGCGGAACACCGGGTCGGTGTTCACCAATTGAAGCAGCTTCAGCGATTCTTCCTTATACTTTGAGTTCACACTGATGCAGTTTATAGAGCCCTGCACCGAATTGGTAGAATACACCGGCCCATAGATGCGCACAGGCAGATACTTGTCGATACCGGCAGTGGTAGCATAAGAGGCCGCCACCGCAGGCCATGCCTGGGCAATAAAGTAAGGGCGATATGTGGGTGTGGTGTCCTGCATATTGGCATCGGGATTGATAATGCCGTCCTCATACCACTGGTGCATATAGCGAAGCCCTTCGATAACATCACTTTGTTCCAGGGTGCAGACAACCCGATGCGACTTGTCATCCTGACGCACGCCGATAGGTTCCAGCAAGGAGGTGATGCTGTCGTAGTGCTGCCAGACCTGGCTCACATCACTTTTGCCGGTGATATAGGGGTAGTTGCGGGCGCCTTCGCCGGCCTTTATTTTACGGAAATTGGCATCCATGCCCTGCCAGGAGTAATCCTCTATATTGAGCTTGTATTTATCCACCACTGCCGCATCCCAATAGGCATACATAGTAGTCGACGAGTCCTTTAGGGTAGGCACACCGTAGACCTTGCCATCAATAGACGCCCCCTCCCAGAGGTTTTCCGGGGTTATCCGGTAGAGCTCAGGGCTCACGGTCTTTACCAGCTCGGTAATATCAGCATAGGCGCCAAGGGATGCAAAGGTAGGATAATTGTTGGCGTCACTGAAGAGGATATCCCAGTATTCCCCGGTATTTATCATTGCATTAAAGCGCTGCTGAGAGCCTGACCAACTAGCCTGGCGTATGTCCAGGCGCACTCCGATTTTCGCTTCGGTATAGTTGCTTAAGACCTCGCAATAGCGGGGTAAGTCCTAGGAGTTAGAACCGATTTGCCACCAGATGAGTGTTGGCACCCCGCCTGTATCTTTTTTACAGCCACTCATGCACATACAGAGTATGAGCAGAAAAAATGTATATTTTTTTATCTGTTTCATCATATTTCTCCATTTTAATCCTGTTTAATCAGTCTTACCCTAACCCTTGAGTGCACCGACTGTCAGGCCGGATACGAAGTAACGTTGAAAGAAGGGATAGCTGCAAGCGATTGGCACTACGGCAATTACGACAATTGCCATACGAGCCGCTTCTTTGGGCATTGCCGCAATCAACTGCTGCGACGCCACACCGAGGGTACCGGCATTCTGCCTGAGGAACTCGATATCACCAAGAATCTTGTTCAGGTATGCCTGGAGCGAATACAGGTTCGAGTTATTAATGTATAAGAGCGAGGTAAACCAATCGTTCCAGTAGGCAAAGGCCAGAAACAATGCAATAGTTGCCAGCACCGGTTTTGAAAGCGGGACTATCAGGCGGAAGAAAATGGTAAGCTCACTTGCACCGTCAATGTTGGCCGACTCGATAAGGCTGTCCGGTATGGTGGCCTTAAAAAAGGTCCGGCATAAAATAATGTTATACGAGGACACCGCAAGTGGTAGTATCAGAACCCAAATAGTATTACTCAGGCGGAGGAAGTTACCAATTATGAAGTATGATGATACCAAACCGCCATTGAATATCATGGGAATAAAGACAAACCAGGTAAAAAACTTATTGAGCTTGTATGAGTGCCGGGTCAAGACATACCCCATAAGGCCATTGAGTATTACCCCGATAACCGTGCCGCTCACCGTAACGAAGACCGAGATACTCAGCGCCCGGATAATCGCCGTGCTCTGGGTAAAGATATACTTGTAGCCATCAAGCGACCAAGTACGCGGTATAAACTGATACCCAAACTGCTCGAGGCTGCTCTCCGCCGAAAGTGATATTGACAGAATAAGAAGCATCGGGACAATGCTCATCAGCGCCAATAGCGCCATAATAATATTAAACACTATGTTCCAACCGCGGCCTACCTGCAGCCATCTGCTGGGCTTGTAGGTAAATTCCGGACTATTACCGGTAATTATCATTTTTGCCATAGGACGCCTCCTTAAATCATTGCCGAATCGGGGTCGATTCTACTGACGATCTTATTGGCAAGCAAGGTCAGCACCAATGCCGTTACCGACTGAAAGAGCGCCGCAGCCGCTGTCATACCAATGGGGGTGGTTGGGCTCATCAACTGTTTGTAGACAAAGACATCAAGTGTAGTGGTAACAGCCGCCAGGCTATTGGAATCACGCGGCACCTGATAGAACAGGCCGAAGTCTGAATAGAATATCTTACCAATGTTCAATATAAACATCAGCACGATGACAGTCCGCATCATCGGCAGGGTGATACGGGTAACCTGCTTCCACTTTGATGCGCCGTCAATAAGGGCCGCCTCGTAAATTTCTTTATCAAGGCCGGTAATCGTAGCAAGATACACTATCATACTGTAACCGAGGGTCTTCCACTGCGAGAGGAAAACCAAAAATGGCGGCCAGAACCCGGACTCCATGTAAAAGCGGCGGCGTTCGCCACCAAGCCGCACAATAAGGTCGTTGACCAAGCCCATGTCCTGGGACAGGAAGCCCCAGACAAGGGCTGTAATTACTACCCATGACAAAAAGTAAGGGAAAAACATCAGTGTCTGATACACTTTTGCCAACTGCTTGTTAAGCAGTTCCGAGACCAAAAGCGCTAAGGCAATGGTCAATGTCGTGCCGACTACCAGCATTACCAGGTTATACGCAATGGTGTTCCGTAGCGCTATCCACACATCATCGTTGTTTAAAAGCAGTTTGAAATAGTGGAGCCCCACCCAGTCACTGGTGAGCAGGCTGTTCAAGAAGCTACCGTTAATGTGATACTTCTTGAAGGCAATTATCACACCAAACATTGGCAGATAACTAAAGAGCAAAAACCAGACCGCAGTCGGCAAAGCCAATAATGAAATTTGCGTGTCTGCAGATGTCCATGGTTTTCTTAATCCGTTTTTCATACACATCTCCTTTTTTAATAATTTTTCTAATGCTGTTCAAATATTGTTCTAATACTGTTCTAATGCCTTTCTAAAATCGCCACCTCCCAGGGCTCCAGTGCTTTTACCCCTGCAAAACCGGTGTCAATGCTGACACTATGGGGCGAGAAATTAAGCAAAAACACATAGTCGGTAGTTCCATCACTCCGCAACTGGGCGGTTACACCGGGGGGTAAAGGCCCATCAAGCACCCGCACTACACTACTTTCGTCCACCAGATGCCGATAGAAGTCAGAGAGAAAGTCCCCAGTGCTGCGGGCGGCAATGTAGTAGGCCGCACCATTACCGTAATGGTTCACCGTAAGCGCCGGCAGCCCCTTGTAGAAATTGCTATTGTATGTCGCAAGGGCTTCTGCGCCTTCCAGATGCAGGAGGTCGCAGAAATCCTTAACCTTGTAGGACTTACCCTTCCAGCTAAAACTATTGCTCATGTCACTGTAGAGGCTGTCTATTTCCTCTACCCATACACCAAGGGTCTCCTGCAATGGACCGGGGAGGCCGCCCTGAAAGGCCAGGGCTTCGCTGTCCACATAGCCTG
>JAISIL010000152.1 GCA_031262035.1 Spirochaetaceae bacterium
ACGAACTGTTTGCCGGGATGCGCTTCATGTGGGACAGATACCTGTTCGATACCTGGGACCAGTTTATCGCCTTCGTCGTCGATGACCCTATCCCATATGGGTAAATGTAGAATTGCTGAGGCATTAATGCCTCATATTGACAAAAAGTTCCCTTTTTGATATGCTATAACAATTACAACAAAAGGAAGGAATAAATGAAATTACAATTTAAGATTACCTTGTCCGCAGGCAGTTTAGTGCTGGCGGTGGCAGCGGCAATCGGTATTGCAGCAGTCCTCTTTGCATCTACCGAACTTGAGTCGCAAATGTCCAAGTCATTGGAATCCCAGGCAGTTGCCGGGAGCCAAATCATGTTAACCAGTTTTCAGGCCGACCTGAATACCTTGCAGGAAATTGCAAACCGTGCCAGGACACGAACCATGGACTGGGAAATCCAGCAGAGTACTATTGCTGTTGATATAGACCGTATCGGGTTTCTTGACCTGGCGATTGTTAATCTGCAAGGCCAGGCCCATTATATAAAAGAAGGAAATGTCAGTGATTTACACGACAGGGATTATATCATAGCGGCCTTGTCCGGAAAGACGGCGGTTTCTGATGTGATTATAAGCCGTGTAGTAAACGCACCGGTGGTGATGTTTGCCGTGCCTATAACCGATGCTTCAGGAACAAAGGTCTTGGGCGCGCTGATAGGCCGACGAAACGCAACATACCTTTCTACGATGAATGCAAGCATCAATATTGATAAAGATGCGCAGTTCTTTATGTGCAACGGTAAAGGGGTTCTCGTGGCATATCCGGATACGGACCTCGTGATGAATCAGGTGAATCCGATAACGGCCGCCGCCGAAGAGCCGGAATATGCGAGTATGGGGGCGGCACTGAGCGAGGCGATTAAAACCGACAACGGCATGGTTCGGTATACCTTCCAGGGAAGGGAAATCATCGCAGGGTTCACAAAAGTCGAAAGCATGAATTGGTATATGTTCAGTTCTATACCACGGGATGTCTTTATGTCCGGAATAATGCACTTCGCGCGTTTGATTTTGATTGGCGGCCTTGTGGCGCTGTTCATTGCCATCGTTCTCTTGAGCCTCATCGCACGTTCAATATCAAAGCCGATTCGTGCGGTCTCCCTTATGTTACGCGATATTTCCGAAGGCGAGGGCGACCTTACCGGCCGCCTCTCTGTCAACTCCAAAGATGAAATCGGGGAACTCGGTAACTATTTCAACCTGACAATGGAAAAAATTCAGGGACTTATCAGGGTTATAAAGGGGCAGACGACCGAACTTTCGAATATCGGCGGCAGCCTTTCTTCCAACATGAACGAATGTGCCGCAACAACGAACAATATTACCGCCACCATATCCAAACTGAAGGATAAAACTCTTAACCAGAGCGCCAGTGTGGAGGAAACAAGCGCCACCATGGAACAGGTAACGGTGAGCATAGAGAAATTGAACGAGATTGTGTTTAAACAGACTGAACAGGTGAGCCGCTCCAGCGCCGCTATTGAACAGATGATAGCAAATATCCAGTCGGTGGCCAATACGCTGGACAAGAACATGCAGAGCGTGAAAGAACTCTCCGAGGCAGCCGGCGTTGGACGGAGCAGCCTCTCCGAGGTAACCGAAGACCTGCGGGAAATTGCAAAGGAATCCGAAGGGCTTTTGGAAATCAACGGGGTAATGGAGAATATCGCGAGCCAAACAAACCTGCTGTCGATGAATGCGGCCATTGAAGCAGCCCACGCCGGCGAGGCAGGTAAGGGCTTTGCCGTTGTAGCAGATGAAATACGGAAACTAGCGGAAAACTCTTCCGAGCAGAGCAAAACGATTAGCACCGTGCTGAAAAAAATCACCGAAAGCATCGAAAAAATCAACTCCTCCTCGGGCAATGTAGAGGCAAAGTTTGATATAATAGAAGGACATGTAAAAACGGTAGCCGCTCAAACTGATGCCATTCGCACAGCAATGGACGAACAGACGGAGGGCAGTCAACAGGTGCTGGAATCTATCAGCAACCTGAACGAATTGACCCATGATGTAAAGAACGGTTCGGATTCCATGCTGACCGGGAGCAAGCAGGTACTTACAGAAAGCCAAAACCTGGCCAATCTAACATCAGAAATAACCGGCGGTATGAACGAAATGGTCGCCGGATCTGACCAGATGAGCAGCGCCATTACTGATGTGAACCAACTGACCGAGAAAAACAAGAGGAGCATCGATAATGTGGTAACGGAGGTCTCCCGGTTTAAGGTTGAGTAAGATATACATTATGCATTTGACCGATTCTTTTGCCGAACTTCGTGCCGGGGATAGCATCGCGCTCTCGGGCTTCATCTATACCGCCCGCGATGCCGCTCATAAACGAATGATAGAAATGCTTGATGAGGGGAAGCCGCTGCCATTTCCCATAGCGGGCTCGACTGTCTACTATGCAGGGCCTTCACCTACAGCGCCCGGCCAGATTATCGGTTCGATAGGGCCGACAACCAGCGGACGCATGGACGCCTACACCCCGCGCCTTCTTTCCCTGGGCCTCAAAGGAATGATAGGGAAGGGGAGCCGCTCGGCGGAAGTCATCAGGGCAATGGTGGAGCAGGGCGCTGTTTACTTTGCCGCCATAGGCGGAGCCGGAGCGCTGCTTGCTTCCTGTGTGCAATCGGACGAAGCGCTGGCCTTCGAAGACCTTGGCACAGAGGCAATTCATCGCCTTCGTATAGAAAACTTTCCGGTGATTGTTGCAATTGATTCTAAAGGAAGAAATATATATGAAAGGCAGTAATTATGCAAAGTAAGCAAATAGCAGTTATCGAAATTGGTTCAATAGGCATCCGCCTTATGGTAGCGGAAATCTACACTGATAAAGATACTAACGAAGATAAATGGCGGGTGCTCGACCAGGCGGAGCGGCCAAGCAGCCTTGGCATGGATGTTTTTTCTACCGGCAAGGTTTCCCGTGAATCCCTCCTGGAATGCCTTTCGGTAATAAAGGCTTTTAAAGAGCTCCTTGCTGCCTGGGGAATCAGTAATCAGAATGTATATATAGTAGGAACTGCGGCCTGTCGTGCCGCTTCAAACCGAGACATCTTTCAAGACCGATTGCAGTTGGAAACCGGTTTTCGGATGAACATTATCGATGGCCTCGAAGAAAACCGCCTGATGTATCTTGCCGTGAGCTCGGCCCTTGCCGACGACCTTCCCCAATTTTGGCGCAGTAATTCGATGATTGTAGACTTAGGTGGCGGCTCAACCGAAGTGATGCTTCTCCGCCGTGGAAAGATGGCCGCAGCGCACAGCCTGCGTTTGGGGACGGTGCTTATTGGCCGGCATGCTTACCGTGCAGGCAGCTCTGCAATGGACAGTATCGATTGGCCACGGGATGTGTATCTTTCCGAAAGGGTCAGGAACAGCACGGAAATACTCAATTCGGAAATGGAATTGAGCACAGTCAAAACGGTGGTGTTCTCCGGCCCCGACCCCCGGTATATTGCTTCGGCAATTGGGACAAAATTGAATGAACAATGCTGGTTAATTGAGCGCGATACCTTTTTGCAAACGGCCTGCAGCATTGGCGAGGCCGGCCCGGAAGATTGCATCACCCGCTACAATGTGCCAAAGAATGAGGCACACCTTTTTGTGCCGGCCATTTTGGTGTATAAAAATATTCTTTTGCGCACAGGGGCCAGCCATGTAGTCCTGCCGCTTACCAGCATCCGCGACGGTATACTGATAGACATGGTTCAGGGAATAGAGCCTGAGTTGCAGGAAGACTTTTATGCACAGACAAAAGCCGGGGCAATCAATCTTGCACGCCGCTTTCGTTATGATGAAGAACACAGTTTGCATGTAGCAAAATTGGCCATGGCCCTTTTTGATTCCCTAAAGCAGGAACACGGGCTTGGCGAACGTGAAAGGCACCTTTTGGAAGTATCTGCAATCCTCCACGACATTGGGATGTTTATTCAGGGGAATATGCACCAGAAACATGGACAATACATTATTGCCAATTCCGAAATCTTCGGCCTGCGTCCCGAGGAGCAGGCAGTGATTGCAAACATCGTAGGCGCCCACCGCGGGCCTGCCCCCCACGAAGGCGACTTTGCCTACATGGCCCTGCAAAGGGAGGAACGCATCATAGTCCTCAAGCTTGCATCAATTTTACGCATAGCCGACGCCCTCGACCGCGGCCACAACCGCCGCATAAAAAGCCTCACTATTGAACGCCGCAATAAATCAATAGCCCTGCACACCAGCTACCCCGGCGACCTTTCCACCGAACGCCTCAGCCTCGAAGAAAAAGCCGACATGTTCAATGAAGTATTCGGCTACACCGTGGTGCTGGATTAAGCCCAGGGCAAAATCATTTAACTTTGAAATCATAAAAACAACCACGAATATACACGAATCGGCTTCGCCGACACGAATATTCTATGATAAGTAAGTAAAAATTCGTGTGGCCGAAGGCCCTTCGTGTTATTCGTGGTTACTATAAAGTTAAATGATTTTGCCCTGGATTAACAACAGCAATTCTACATTTACCCATATGGGATAGGGTCATCGACGACGAAGGCGATAAACTGGTCCCAGGTATCGAACAGGTATCTGTCCCACATGAAGCGCATCCCGGCAAACAGTTCGT
>JAISIL010000159.1 GCA_031262035.1 Spirochaetaceae bacterium
ACGAACTGTTTGCCGGGATGCGCTTCATGTGGGACAGATACCTGTTCGATACCTGGGACCAGTTTATCGCCTTCGTCGTCGATGACCCTATCCCATATGGGTAAATGTAGAATTGCTGATAGCATTATATATAAGGGTTAGGGCAAAATCATTTAACTTTGAAATCATAAAAAACAACCACGAATAACACGAAACCGCTTCGCGGACACGAATTTTCGCTTGCTTATCGTAGATTATTCGTGTCGGCGAAGCCGATTTGTGTATATTCGTGGTTGTAAATTTTTAAATGATTTTACCCTGACATAAGGGTCTGACCGTCGCCCTGACCCTGCTCGTTTCATGTGGCAGTTTTACGGGATGACCCCGCACCATGCAAAGAGGTTTCGACAAGCTCAACCTCCGGTGGTCGAGCTTGTCGAGACTACCGGTTCGTGTGTGTTTGTGTGGTTCGCGGTGAATTGATTCATGGGGAGAAGTGGGAATCAATGAGAAACGAAGCAAACAGAATGCTCAATAATGGCCTACTGTTTTGCCATCTCTTGTATGGCGGCAGTGGTAAGGCCGGTTATCTCGCGAACGGTTTCCACTGGCAGACCGAGAGCGAGGGCACGGCGGGCATCTTCCTGATGTGCTCTGTCCAGATTCTCTTTATGCCATTCAATTCCCAACTCCGTTCTTGCAAAGGCTTCTCTAAATGCAGGACTCATTTTCATCTTTTGTACCTCCGTAAGTATTTCAGGGTTCGCACCCATAATTATATCAAAATATGTTTCAATATCATTTTCTTTCGGCCTTGCCATAAAAGCCCGGGCAATCAAACCGCCCTGCTCCACACCAAGATTAGCCCTAATACCGCTGAGCCACAGATTTTCATGCTCCTCAAGCTCTTTGGTTGCTATTATCTGAATGGGCAGATAGTCGCCCTCAACATAATATATCCCTGGATACTTCTCGATTATATCATACTTACGCTCTTTTTTCAAGTGTGTGAAAAGGGCCTGGGGCGGACTGCTTTCGATCATCGTGATGGTAACATCCTTTATGGTAACCCCCTTGGTGATGGCCGAGTAGAGGCAGGCGTAGGCATAGACTTTGTAGAAATCATCCACCGAGAGGTAATCGCTGGGACCCTTGAACTCCACTATGTTGTCTTTTCTAAAGATGGTGGCAAGGTTCTTCTTCAACTCGACATCCTGTATCTTCCTGATGACAAGAGCATCAATTCGCAGAGGCTCCGTATTGAGTGGCACTTCTTCCCTTATCTCAAGGGCGTCGGCATATTGCTCTAGTTCCAGGCGCAAAGCCGCCCGGAAAGCCGGATGCCAGTAGTTAACCTGCCGACGTTCTTCGGTGGTCGAAAGATCATCAATCATACTTTTAGTATAGAAAATTCAAGAAGGCTTGTCAAGCCATTTATGTAATAATGGCAATGTTTTAACTTTTTATCATATAAGAGGAGATATTTTATGAACAAAAATCATTTGCTTCACAAAGTATTGGGTCTATTTTGCCAATATCGGTTTGAGCTATTGGGGTTAAATTGTTGTTATACCGATACTTACCCCTCCCCCAACCCCTCCCGCAAGGGGAGGGGAGTAAATATATCTTAAACTGCAAATTGCTATTGTGCTGGGAACCCGCAGAGCCTGTCATATTGTCATTTATTGTCAAATTGTCGATAAAAAAGTTGTATTTTTTTTGTTCAACATCTTGACTTTTTCGGGATATTTTAGTATGTTATTAACATGATAGGGGTAATGACACTGCTTGATCCTTTTTGGAAAAAACATGTTCAGGATGTTTTGGCTGAGCATCCAAATGATTTTAGTGTTGTTGATAGTGGTATGAAAATATGCACTGCGTTTCATCTTATTGATGTTTTGAAGCCGGATGTTGTGCTGCTCGGTGAAAGAAGTTATGAGAGCCGATTAGCTGGGGCGGTAAAACATATTAAAAATATCAACATAAAGACATCGGTAATTCTTGTAAGTGATAATTATCCGCAGTTTGATTTTACAAATCGGGTCGACAAAAAACGTATAGAGGCGGTGTGTGCAGGAGCAGCCGGGTCGATAACATTAAAGGATAAAAGCGATAGGGCATTGATTTCTTATATAAGACATGTGTATGCCGGATATTCGCTTGTGCCGCAGTATGTTCTTATCAAGACATTGAGTTATTATGATAGGAAGGTAGAATCTTATAACAAGGCAATTCTACAGGGTGAAGATATTATTGATAAGCTCTTGTATCATGAGAAAAGAGTGCTCTATTATATCGGGAATGGCCTTGATAATGCGGCGATAGCGGATAAATTGGATGTGAGTACCGGGACGGTAAAGAACTATATTACGACCATACTCAGGAAGACGGGAAAAAAGAACCGGACCCAGCTGGCAATTTTGACCCATTCCAGTGGCTTGATACATAAGGAGCTTCGTGCTCTTTTTTAGAGGGAGCTTGATTTTTTTTAATTATTCCCTTGAAACCGCTTGACAATTTTTTCATCTTTTGCTAATATAAGCACTAGGAAGTTTTGCATCGCTGGTTTTTTGAGCGTTGGCGCCGTACCCAAGCGGTAAGGGAGAGGTCTGCAAAACCTTTATGCAACGGTTCGATTCCGTTCGGCGCCTGAGAGAGTAAGAGAGTGTGTGAGAGCGTGGAGTTTTGCATCTCTGACTCTGTAAGTTATCTTATAGTAGTCCGCAAAACTCCAGAGGCTAATTTGCGCAGCGAAGCGAAGCAAATTAGCCTTGGGCGGTTAGCTCAGTTGGTTAGAGCGCTGCTTTGACATGGCAGAGGTCACTGGTTCAAATCCAGTATCGCCCAGAGGGAAAATTGGCAGAGGTCAAGGAAACAAAGTTTCCAAAGTTCAAATCCAGTATCGCCCAGAGGAACTGTATTACCTAAAGAATAATGCGTAATAGACTAACAGATGAATTGGCTGTTTGCGGTTTTCATGCCGTGACGGCGCTTGGTGAAGTGCATCCGGAAAAAATTAATCGCCTTTTTTTACGGGAAGACCGTGCTCATGCCTTTGGAACTGTTTGTAAGCAACTTGCCGAAAGAAAAAGGCCCTATAAAATCTGCGACAACGAAGAACTGGAACGAATATGCAAATCGAGCCATCACCAGGGGGTGGTTGCCATGATGCTGCCCCCGGATATTCAGCCTGCGTCGGAGGACGACATTGCAGACTGGGTTACAGGCCGCCATTACGGGCTTGTTTTACAGGACATTGGGAATGATCATAACCTTGGTGCAATTATCCGTTCGGCAGCCTTCTTTGGTGCAAAGTATCTTATTATTGCCGGAGAAAGCGAGGACGAGGAACATCTTTCGGGCGCCGACTTAATAACAACAAGCTGTTATCGGGTAGCCGAAGGCGGCATGGAATATCTAACTATTCGAACAGTGCGAAACGGTGTGGCCTTTTTAAAGGCTCTTTCCCGAGGGGTATGGACAGTAGGCACGGAATTGCGTGCACGTCAACGAATAGACAATTTGGAAAACCTTATAGGTTATGCCGATTTGGCCGACCGTGAAGGTCCGCCTCCGCCCTTGGCCATTGTTCTGGGGAATGAGGAAGACGGGCTTCCCAAAGAGGTCCTCTCGCAATGCCGTTTACGCTTGCGTGTTCCCGGCAGCGGTAATATCGAAAGTTTAAATGTCGCACAGGCGGCAACTATCTTCTTACAAAAATTGTATTCATTATGAAGTATCTTGACCGCGAATTATCTGCGTTGGATTTTAATCAGCGTGTTCTGGAAGAAGGGCTCAGGCCCGACCTGCCTCCGCTGGAACGCTTTCACTTTTTATCGATAGTATCCTCGAACCTTGATGAATTCTATATGGTGCGCTTTCCTTCGATACTGGCGAATAGCGGGAATAAGGAATTGCTGAGCGCTGTCAGGGCAAAGACGGCGTCGATTATCAAGCGTGAGTATGATTGCTTGCAGAACGAGATACTTCCCGACTTAAAAGCAAAAGGGCTCTTTCTTTCGCGGCCGGATTCCTGGAATGCAGGCGATCTGGATTTTCTTGAAGAATATTTTTTTCGTGAAGTATATCCGGTGCTGACGCCGCTGCGTATCGAAAATAGCGAGAATAGTGTATCGGTGCTGGGCGGCCTTTTTTTGTATGCAGCTTTTCTTGTTGACGATACCGATGCCGGCGGGGAAGAATTACATGTTGTGCAGATTCCGAAAATTTTAAAGCGCTTAATTGCCTTTCCGCAAGCGGGAAAGTATGCCCTTCTGGATGACATCATTCTTACCTGGGGCGCATATCTTTTTCCTGGGGTAAAGGTAAAGGAAAGCCTTGTTTTTAAAATAAATCGCGATGCGGATATTTCTGTTGATGAACAGCGTGATGAAGATTTTATTGAAGCGATGCGCGAGGTGATTATTAAACGGGTAGTATCAAAACCAACACGGCTTATTATTTCGGCGGATGAAAGTGCGGCAAGGATAAAAGACCTGCTGCAAAAAGATTTGGCAATTGATAATGATGATATATACTTGGTGAATGGGCCGCTCGATTTAGGCGGTTTGCGGGAGATTGCCTGTCTTCCCGGTTTTGAGCAGCTTCGGCGCCGAAAAATTAATTATGCAAAGAATTTTGATACTTCAAGCGATAGTTCAATATGGGAAGAAATAAGCCGGCATGATATTATGCTGCATTTGCCCTACGAGGCTTTTGATACGGTAGAGCGTTTTTACCGGGAAGCGGCAGAAGATGAACAGGTAATTGCCATAAAAACAACGCTTTACCGCACAGGGAAAAATTCGCCGGTTGTGGCTGCCTTGAAAGATGCTGCACTAAAAGGTAAACAGGTAGTTGCCATTGTTGAATTATTGGCCCGCTTTGATGAAGAACAAAATATGTCATGGGCAAAAGAAATGCAAGATGCCGGTGTTATTGTAGTGTATGGCATTGCCCATCTGAAAGTGCATGCAAAAATGGCAATGGTTCTTCGCCGGGAAGAGCAGGGGATTAAACGCTATGTAAATCTTTCTACGGGAAACTATAACACTACTACTGCACAGGAATATGAGGACATACATTTATTTACTGCACGAAATGATATTGCCTTTGATGCAGGGCTTGTGTTCAATATGCTGAGCGGTTATACAAAGATACAAAAGCTTCATCAGTTAGTGATGGCTCCTTTTACCTTAAAGGAAAGGCTGCTTTTCCTGATTAAGCGGGAAAAACAATTGAGCACTCCCGATAAGCCCGGGTATATTTTTGCAAAACTTAATGCCCTTGCCGATAAGGATGTGATACAGGCCCTGTGTGATGCATCGAATAGCGGCGTGAAGATTGATTTATGTGTTCGTGGTATTTGTATGCTGCTTCCCGGTGTAGAAAATATGTCGGCCAATATACAAGTGAAGAGCATTGTTGGCCAGTATCTGGAACATTCACGAATCTACTATTTTGCAAATGGCGGTGCAGAAGAATACTATCTTGCCTCCAGCGACTGGATGCCCCGTAACCTGGAACGCCGTGTAGAATTGATGTTCCCTGTTTTGGATGCAGGGCTGAAAGATGAAATGAAGTATATTTTATCATCATATTTAAAAGATAATAAGCAAAGTTGGTCGCTGCACAGTGACGGACAGTGGATACGGGAGGCGCCGACAAAGGAAAATGGAGAGAGTGCCTACAATGTGCAGGATGCCTTTAAACAACACTACAGAATAGATGAGCGTGAAACTTGGGAAGAGGGCTTTGAATTAAAAGTTCGGTTACATAGCAATAAAAAAACCAATAATTACAGCAGTGAAGGCTAGGGCAATCAAAAAATATACCCATGATGGTAGACCGCCGGTTTCATTCGCTGTTTGGCTTACTTGCTTTTGCTGAAGTTGCTTCTGTTTTTCTTTCTCGGCCTTTTTTAAGGAGAAGCCGCAAATGGGGCAGCCCCGTCTAAAAAGCGATTCTTCTCCGGTAAAACCGCAGGACGGACAGCGGACCGAGGTAAATGAGCGTCCGCATTGGGGACATGACTTTGCCAATAAGGGGACCTCAGCACCACAATTTTCACAATAAAATTTTGGGTTTGTCGCGAGAGCCATTATTCTATTTTCTCCTTTACTTTTCTTGTCTTTTCTGTTTTTACTTCTGCATTTGCTTTGGCACTATTTGCCGAGGTATTTGCTTTAGCATTTGCCTGGGTACTTGATTCAGGTTTTGCTGTTTCTTCTTTTTTAGGGCGAGCCGATTCACTTTTTTCGCTTCCTGTGCTGTGGTTATCCGTTACATAAAAGCCGGGACCCTTGAAAATAACCCCTAGCCCCCCATTTATTACACGGTGAACTTGTTCTCCACATTTTGGACAGGTTTTTACAGGCTGATCGCTCATTGATTGAAACTTTTCAAACCTGTTCCCACAAGAACCACATTCATATTCATACGTTGGCATATTTCTTAACCTAAATCTTATATTTTTATTATACTATAGTGTCCGCAATAAAAGTGCAATAGATGTCTCTATTCTTAAAATAACTATAGAACATATGCAAAAAAAGGTAAAGGGGGTAAAAGAGAAAAATTAAAATATTTTGTCTAAACTATTGAGCTTGAAGATAAGTTGATTCTTGTCAAGCTCCGGCGGATTTTCAAAGAAGGGGTGTTCAAGGAATTTGCGGGCTATGTTGATAACCTGATAAAAGCCTGCGGCTGTTTCCTCGGATGCAAATTCCATGCAGATACGGGCATTGCCGGCCGGGTATGAGGCAAAGAGAAAGCGGTCGACGGCTGGGGCTAAGGGGATGCCGCGCCTGGAAAAAAACAGTGCCAAAGCAGGCCCGGCCTCGTTCATCCAGCCGGAAAGGCTGGCGCCATTGGCAAATTTGCTATAGGTTTCGGGCACAAAGGCCCCTCCGTTTTGAGGAAAGGGGATGGTGTTGGATATAAAAGCATAGTCTTTTGCCACAAAAACCGATAATTCACGGCCTTCGTTTCGCCAATATCGATAAGACTTATCGGATTTTTCTTTTTTCCAGTCCTTAGTAAGGCCTAATGCGAAGTTTGCATTGGATGCAGGATACTTTCCACGGGCAATGGCAAGATAATGACCATCGGGATAAACCGCCCCGCTGAGCCTTGTGGTCATGTCAAGCAGTTCCGGGGGAATAGTTGCCGGAAGTTTATCCCGGTATTGCTGCACATCCATGGTGAAATAGATTTGAGCACCGGGATCGAGGTTGGCGAAGTCGTTGGTGTCGGGGGTTTCCGGCGTGGTGGCGCAGGCGGTAATGAATATAAGCACGAATAGGGTAGGGGCGTAGTGGGGGCGTAGCGTCGCTACGCCCTTACCGCCCCTACGTAAGGACACGGCTAGCCGTGTCCTTACACGGTTTTCGTTAATGCGATGTGCCATGCATCATCTCCGGCCTCGATTTCGGTCATATTCGCCGTCTGACCCCATGAAATGTCTGTTGCCAGGGTTTCGGCGGCTATGTAGTCCTTAAAGGCTTCGAGGGCTGTTTTGAGTTTGTCGCTACCGAAGACGCAGAGGCTGATGCGGTCGGTTACTTCAAGGCCGGTGTCTTTTCGCAGGTTCTGCACACCACGGACTAAATCACGGGCATCACCTTCTGCTGCCAGCGCCTGGGTGACTTCTGTGTCGAGGCCCACGGTAAGGCTCCCTTCGTTGAGGACCTTGAGATTGGCCTTTTCGATACGGCGTATGTCGAGCTTGTCGGCGGTTATGTCGATGCTGCGGTCATTAATTTCGATAGAAAGTGTGGCGCCTTCCAGGAGGCCGGCGATTTCGGCTTGGGTAAAGGCTTCTATCTTTTCGGCTGCTGCCTTCATGTCTTTTCCCAGTTCTTTTCCCAGCACTTTGAAGTTTGCTTTTGCCTGGAAGCTGACCAAATCTTCTTCGTTATCGCTAAACCGAACTTCTTTTACATTGAGTTCTTCGGCTATAATGTCGGTCATTTCGAGCAGGGCCTTTTTTTCTTCTACATTGCGGGTCACCAGTTCAATGCTGTTGAGCGGCTGGCGGACCTTGATGTTATGGGTACTCCTTAAGGCACGGCCCATAGACACGGCATGCTGCACAGCGGCCATCTTGAATTCCAGTTCGGCATCGCGTCTTTCGGCATGGACAATGGGGTAATTGCAAAGATGCACCGATTCAGGCTCGTTTTCCAGGCGAAGGTTTTGCCAGATGGCCTCGGTGATGAAGGGCATAAAGGGTGCGGCTACTTTGATGAGGGTCTTTAAAGCCTGGTAGAGCGAACCATAAGCATCGAGTTTGTCTTCATCGTTTTCGCTGCGCCAAAAACGGCGGCGGCTGCGGCGGATATACCAATTGTTCAAAAGGTCGATAAATTCAAGGATTGGGTCAACGGCCTTGGAAAGATCGTAGGCGTCCATTGCATTCTCAACCTTTTCGACAAGGTTTTCGGTGGCGCTTAAAATCCATTTGTCCAATGGGTTTGCCGGATTTTCAGGTGCGCCTGTAGGTTTTGCCCCATCAATATTGGCATAGGTGATAAAGAAGGAATAGGCATTCCACAGCGGTATGATGATTGATTTGAGCACATCGCGCACGGCATCATCGCTAAAGCGTAAATCATCGGCTTTTATCAAGGCAGAATGCACCAAAAGAAGGCGCACAGAGTCTGCACCATAGGTGTTCAGCACTTCTACCGGGTCGGTGTAGTTGTTGAGGTGTTTGCTCATCTTCTTGCCGTCTTTAGCAAGCACCATACCGGAGACGATGCAGTTTTGGAATGCAGGCTTCCCGAAAAGGGCTGTGGCTAAAACATGCAGTGAATAGAACCAACCGCGTGTTTGGTCAAGGCTTTCGCTGATAAAGTTTGCCGGGAAATGGCTTTCAAACTTTTCCTTGTTTTCAAAGGGATAATGCACCTGTCCATAGGGCATGGAACCGGATTCAAACCAACAGTCAAGGACATCGGGAACACGGTGCATGGTGCCGTCGCAGTGTTTGGTGGTCTCGACAGGCTCGACCACCGACCCCCTCCCGGTGGCTTCGCCTGCTCCGGTGGTTGAGCTTGTCGAAACCACATCACATTTGAATGTTATATCATCGACAAAATGTTTGTGTAAATCTTTTGGGTAGACGCCGGAAAGTTTTTCCAGTTCGGCACGGCTGCCTACACAGATTGTTTTGCCGCATTTTTCGCAGCGCCATATCGGCAGGGGGTTGCCCCAGTAGCGGCTGCGGCTGATGGCCCATTCACGAGCCCCTTCGAGCCATTTACCGAAACGGCCGTTTTTGATATGTTCGGGCTGCCAGCTTATTTGTTGATTGGCCTCTACCATTTGGTCACGGATTTTGGGCACATTGACAAACCAGGAACTTATAGCACGGTAAATAAGCGGATGGTCGCATCTCCAGCAATGCGGGTAGGAGTGGGTTATCTGTTCACGCTTGACCAATTTGCCTTCGGCCTTAAGGCGTTCCATTATGGGCTTGTCTGCATCTTTTACAAAAAGTCCCTTGTAATCCCAAACCTGGTCGGTGAACCTGCATTCAGCATCCACCGGGCAGAAGGTCGGAATACCTGTGCCTTTTAAGACATTGGCGTCATCTTCACCAAAACCATTGGCAATATGGACAATCCCCGTGCCTTCTTCCGTAGAAACATAGTCGGCAAGGTAGGCTTGGAATGTCTTTTTCAGCGCCGCCTCGTTATTATCTTTTTCCAGCGCTGTTTTGAAGTAGGGAAACAGCGGCTCATATTCAATACCGGCCAGCTCCTTGCCTTTTTTCTTCCATATAATAGAGTACTTGTCGGGCGATTTGTAGTAAGCGCTAATCCTGGCTTCGGCCATGATATAATAAGTAGGAAGTAGGAAGGAGGAAGTAGAAACTTCATTATCCTTTATCAGGACATAATCAATATCAGGCCCGATGGCAACCGCTTGATTAGAAGGCAGTGTCCAGGGCGTAGTAGTCCAAGCCAGGATGTAAACCTCACCATCTTCTGGCAACGAATACTTCCTACCTCCTCCTTCCTCCTTCCTACTTGTTTTAAACCGCACCGTTATCGCCGTGTCCTGCACATCAATATACGACCCGGCAACCTCGTGGTTGGAGAGCACTGTAGAGCAGCGGGGGCAGTAGGGGAGGATATAGTGGCCTTCATACAAAAGGCCCTTGTCCCAGAGCTGTTTCATTACCCACCAGATGGTTTCCATGTAGTCAGGCTCCATGGTCTTGTAGTCATCATCAAAATCGACCCAGCGGCCGAGGCGGGTTATCACCTGACGCCATTCCTTTGTGTAGCGGAGGACGCTGGCACGGCAGGCTTCGTTGAATTTGGCAATGCCGTATTTTTCTATATCAGTCTTGCACTTAAGGCCGAGTTCTTTTTCAATCAGATTTTCGACGGGGAGGCCGTGGCAATCCCAGCCGAAGCGGCGCTCGACCTTCTTACCGCGCATAGTTTGGTAGCGGGGAATAATATCTTTTATCGTGCTGGGAATAAAATGCCCAAAGTGGGGGAGGCCGGTGGCAAAGGGAGGGCCGTCGTAGAAGACGAAGTCATCACCTGTGCTGCGTTGTTCAATACTTTTCTTGAAAGTATCGTTCTTTTCCCAGAAAGCAAGAACTTCTTCTTCCATCTTCGGGAAACTCTGTTTCGGGTCAACTGTTTTATACATAAGTCAAAAAATAAAACTCCTTCAATAAATAATATAGCGAAAACAGAGGATAGTTGCAAGAGGTTTAAAAAAAGTGTATAATAAAGAAAATTTATGGGCAAAATCAAACAGTTTGTATTTTATCATTTTACACGCATATTCGGCGGCATCAGGCGGGCTTTTTCCCGTTGGTATAATTCTGACCTTGATGTTGTACTTGAGTCGATTGTTATCGGGGTGCTAACGGGCTTTGTTGTTGCCGCTTTTCGGCATATTATTAGCCTGTCCAATGGCCTGCGGACGAGCTTTTACGAAAATTTCCTGAAAAAAAGCAGCCCCTGGTGGATTGTGCTCTTTGTTTTTGCCCTAATTGCCCTGGGTTTGTTCCTCGGCTGGGCGGCAAAGGTGCGGCCGATGATACGGGGTTCGGGGATTCCACAGGTAAAAGGCGTTTTGCAGAAGAAGATGGTCTTTAATAAGTGGCGGACCGAGCTGCCTTTGAAATTCATCGCCGGTATTTTGGGCCTCGGCGCCGGCCTCTCGCTGGGGCGTGAGGGGCCTTCTATTCAGATTGGCGCTTATGTGGGGCGGGGGGCGCTATCCGTTCTGAAGCGTCCTATTGATGAACGGCGCTATCTCTTGAGTGCGGCCAGTGCGGCGGGGCTTTCTGCGGCTTTTAGCGCTCCGCTTGCCGGGGTTCTTTTTATACAAGAGGAGTTGTTGTCCGAATTTTCGCCCTTGTTGCTGGCCTGCGGAATGGGGGCTTCCCTTGCGGCAGAGGCGGCAGTGAGTGTGTTTTTAGGTTCGGCTCCCAGTTTTTCGTTTGCCAGCATTGGCGTTTTGCCGGTGCCTTATATCCCCTGGATTATTCTTTTGGGTATTTTGTGCGGGCTTATCGGCCACTTCTTTAAGAAATGCCTTTATGCCGGGCAGGATTTGTATAAGGTTTTGAAGATACCGGAAATTGCCCGGCCGATAATCCCTTTGTTGATGACTATTCCTATTGGTTTTTTCCTGATTGATGCATTGGGTGGCGGCCATGACCTGATACAAAAGTTGGCGGTAGAAAAAGTTGCATTGGGTATGCTGCTCCTCCTCCTTGCAGTGAAGATAATCTATACCAGTATCTGTTATGGAACGGGCACTGCGGGTGGTATTTTTCTGCCCTTGCTAACCTGTGGTGCAATTCTTGCCGATGCATTCGGTGAGTGCCTTGAAGGTGCGGGTTTTATTGCTGCAGATACCGGCCTTAACTTTATTGTCCTGGGAATGGGGGCCTTCTTTACCGCCGTGGTTGGGGCTCCGCTTACCGGCATTGTGTTGATACTGGAGATGGCGGCAAACTTTAACCACCTGGGCAACCTGATTCTCTGCTGCCTTTCTGCCTATATGACTGTGCGGCTCTTGAATTCCAAGCCTGTCTATACAGAGTTACTGGACAGGATGCTCTGAGACTCAGGGCAAAATCATTTAACTTTGAAATCATAAAAAACAACCACGAATATACACGAATCGGCTTCGCCGACACGAATATTCTATGATAAGTAAATAAAAATTCGTGTGGCCGAAGGCCATTCGTGTTATTCGTGGTTACTATAAAGTTAAATGTTTTTGCCCTGGCGAATTGCTGGAGCCTATTGACTTCTTCTTGAAAAAGGAGTATATATAATAGAAGAATAACAGGAGAGAGACTATGTCAGATGCTGCAATGCAATATGATGATTACTATACCGATTACCCGGAATGGAAGCGGCCTGTTTTCAGGCTGGTCAAAGGGGGTATCGTTCATTCTTTTGCGGAATATGCTGAAATAGAAGAACGGGTGGAAGTGCTAGATGGCGAGGTTTTTGCAATGGCTTCCCCGACAACAAGGCATCAGAATATATGTGGAAGATTCTATCAACAATTATTGGCGCAATTAGATGGAAAACCCTGCCAGCCTTATATTTCACCATTGGATGTGGAACTTTTCCCCAATGAGTGGCGAAAACTGCCGACAATTGTTCAACCTGATGTGTTTGTTGTCTGCGACCCTTCCAAAGTTGATCCTGATGGCCATATTCGTGGTGTGCCGGATTTTATTCTCGAGGTTCTTTCGGAATCGAGTTATGACCGCGACTTGGTCAAGAAAACCGCTTTGTATGAAAGGGCAGGGGTAACCGAGTATTGGGCACTGGATATGGAAGGTGAAAAACT
The DNA here is from genome assembly GCA_031262035.1 of Spirochaetaceae bacterium. GTDB lineage: Bacteria > Spirochaetota > Spirochaetia > Treponematales > Breznakiellaceae > JAISIL01. The sequence continues at coordinate 12,829 of JAISIL010000159.1, forward strand.
CCATGCTTTTATCTATGACAAAGAAGAAAGCCAAAAATATGCGGAAATTTCAGTTTTGAAGGCAGAAGGTATAGTGCATCTTCGCACACTAAGGCTACAAATAAATTTTGATGATATTAGGAAGGCATTAGGCTGATTAGTTTATAGTAATCTATTGTCTGTGTTACATAGTTTTTCGCGCTATGGACTGAGTAACACAGGTATCATAGACTAACAATAAAAATAAGGAGAAAGGTATGAAAAAGAGTGTAAAATTTTTTACAATTGTCGGTATTATCGTGGCTTCAATGCTCTTGGTGACAGGGTGTATGTCCACAATGATGAACATGGCGGCCGGTATTATGTCTGCTATGTTTAAGGATTATGGGGTATATGATGCTTCTGTCCCCGCTGACCAGCAGTCAAATTTACGATTTGTTTTTGTGAAAATTAAATCGTTTGACGGAAAACCGGTTGATTGGGAAGGAAGCGGCGCCAATAATATGGGAAAGGTTAGTGTTCCTTCGGGAAAGCACAAAATTGTTTTTGACTGGATGCAGGAAAAACAAACTGGTTCCAGTTATAATTCATACAATGGAACAACAACTTATACATATACAACAAAAAGTCTTAAAGATATCTCTATGGATATAGACTTGACAGCCGGTCATAGTTATATGCTCTCTGGTAATGAAATGAATGGTGATCTTTCCCTTCAAATGCAGGACATGACATATAATCCATCTGCCTTGTATGGCGATGAAGTTCCTGATGCTCCAAAAGCTTCAACTACACCTACCGAATTTGAAGGAACCTGGAATGGCCCTGGCGAAGTACAGTTTGTATTTGCAGGAAATACCTGGACACAAACAATGCCGCCTACAAAAGCTCCCGATAGTTTAACCGATGCTCAATTGAGCAGCATGGGTGTTGGAAGTGACAGAATGATATATACGACAATGTCTGGAACATTCTTAACTAAAGATAATGTCTTAACATTGGTAATTACACAAATAGCCAGTGGCGGTCCTTCTGCCAAGCCCATGGATATGAGTGCATTAAAACAGGCAACTATCTACCATTACAAATTTGACAACGGTGCTTTAATTCTTGAACAGCCTGGTGCTGCGCCCGCTGCAACATATACAAAGCAGTAAAGAAAAAATATCATAGCGCGATGTTGCCAGACACTATGGTGTCTGGCAACTTCTTCCTTCTTTTTTTTCTCACCACTAGACACTGACACGATTATCCCTTATAATCACATCATATCATGAAGCGATTAGTCAGCCTAATCACTTCAAGGGAGGCTACTATGAAAGAATATCTCTGGCAAAAGCCGGATTGGCAGGAGATGAAGATAGATTACGGCGATGGAAAGCTGGCGGAGCTTCTGGCGGAAGCCCGTTTTGCTCAGGGGCAGGTTTTAGGGAAGATAGCGTCGCTCGACTTGCATGCGCAGCTTGAGGCAGAAAGCAGGGTCTTGATTTCAGAGGCGCTCCAGACATCCAGGATCGAAGGGGTGGAACTCAATGTTGATTCTGTGCGCTCTTCTGTAGCCACCAGGCTCGGCCTTCCTGAGGGCTTAGGCTATGAGCAGAAGCGCCACCATGATAGACATAGTGAAGGGGTGGTCGATATCCTCCTGGATGCGGTGCAAAACCATGATGCTGCACTTACTGAGAACCGATTACACGGCTGGCACGCGGCACTTTTTCCCACCGGGTATTCCGGGATTCATAAAATTGATGTGGCCTGTTTTCGCAAGGGGACTATGCATGTTGTTTCAGGCAATATGAAAGAAGAGACAGTGCATTTCGAGGCGCCGCCGCCTGAAAAAGTTGCCGCTGAGATGGCCGCTTTTCTTCGATGGTTCAATGGCAGTCTGAGAACGCTCGATGGGCTTGTGCGCGCTGCACAGGCTCATCTCAAGTTTGTAACTATTCACCCATATGATGATGGCAATGGCCGCCTCAGCCGGGCGATTACTGACATGGCTTGCAGCCAGGACGAAGGCCTTCCCTATCGCGCCTACAGCCTGTCATTGGAGATAATGAATCAAAGGCAAGGCTATTATCAAATACTGGAAGCTGTTCAAAACGGCAGTGCAAGCCTTTCCGACTGGTTCCGGTGGTTTTTGCGTATGTATACACAGGCTATTGCCAATACGGAAACGATTATTGAAGATGCATTTTTCAAAGCCGCTTTCTGGAACCAACACAAGGGCAAGCCGCTGAATGAACGCCAGCAAAAGGTTGTTGCACGAATGCTCGAGGCGGGTAAGGCGGGTTTTGAAGGCGGCATGACCACCCGAAAGTATTCCAGCCTTGCCAAAACCAGTAAAGCAACAGCATACCGCGAACTCGAAGACCTCTGCCAAAAGGAAATGCTACAAAGCCAAGGCGCAGGCAGAAGCGTGCACTATGCCTTAGCTTCTTAGTGCCAGGCACCTCTACGCTAACAAAAATTCCCATACGTAACAAGTGAAAGCCTATTGACAAATCATGATGATGTGCTATAATAAGGGCATGAGAAAAATAGTTTTTTTCCTGCAATTTGGCATTGTTTGTGCCTTGGTTCTTGTTTCTTGCCAAACGGGGCTTGATATTGGGATGATGCGTGCGGGGGAGGAAGGGGAATATCCTGTTTTTGTGGCAAATGCCTTACGGGAGGCTTCTTATACTGCCCTTGTGGGGGTGGGGACCGCACAGGCTGAATCGATGTATGCTGCCGGTCAGCCGAAAATTAATGCAGTTTTCCGTGCCCGGCAGGAGATTTTCCGGCAACTCAACGAAATTGTCTTAAATCTTGAGATGGAAGACGCTTCGGAGGCCTTTAGCCATTCAAGCCTTGCGGATTTAGAGATGATCAATATCAATATTGATGAAAACAGAATGGTTTGGTGCATTGTGCAACTGCCAAGAAACGCCTGTATGCAGGAAATAAGCGCCGCTACACAAAAAAAACTGAACACAAGGGACTTTGATGCAGCCCTTGAAAAAGTGATTCACGAGCCGGTGCAAATAGGAAGCAACTAAGGTTCTTCATTCTCTGCAAAATGCTTTTTCCAGACCTTTTCAATGCCGGTAAGGCTTGTTTCCCGGTTAATGACTGTTTTTAAATAGTTTCCCCACTTGAGGTTATCGCAAAAATAAAAGAAAAAGCGCTGTGCCCGGCTTAGATGGAATTCAGGTGGTTGGTATTGGGACAGGTAGTCGAGAAATTTCAATCCGATATTCTCACGCGGAGGCGCGGAGGCGCGGAGGGAAAATATCCATGGTTCTTTTATTGCCGCACGGCCTACCATGACCCCTGCCCAGAGGCCCTTGGTCTGGCCTTCTAGCCTTGCCGCTAAGGCCTCGCCGCTATCCACATCCCCATTTCCGATGACCGGCACGGGTAGCTCCCTTGCCAAGGCCTCCACAAAAGACCAATCGGCCTTACCTTTAAACTTTTGCTTTAATGCCCGTGGATGCAAGGCAATCCGTTCCACTCCGGCATCAATCAATTTACGGCAAAACCCCAGTGTGCCTTCCAAATAGTCATCTTTTACTATCTGTGAATTGTTACCCCAGTTCGCGTGGTTTGCGTGG
>JAISIL010000168.1 GCA_031262035.1 Spirochaetaceae bacterium
TGAAGGTTATTTAGCAGAAGCTGTAAAAAGAGGCAAAGAATTAATGGAATTAATGAGATAATGAAAATTGAAGGAAAGCAAGACCAGTAATTAAAAATTCAAGCATAGTGTACGGGGCGGGAAAGAAAAAGGGCGGGGCCTGTCAAGGAATTTTCCTCATAAAATAGATTCGCCAATTTTGTTGCACCGCTCCGTTACGCTTCGCTTCACTGCGCGATGCAACCTTGTACGGCGAATGAATATTTTATGAGGAAAATTCCCTGACACCCACCCTTTTTCTCTCCCGCCCCTGCTCCTGGCTGTTTTTTAATTCAGTATTACAAAGTTCAGCGTGGAGCAGGGGGAGCAGGACAATCTTTTGTGAGGGCATTTGAAAGTTGCTGTCATCGCTTTGTCGGTAGACAGGAAATCAAGACGCCGCCGAAGGCGGAACTTTCAACTAGCCCGAACAAAAGATTGTCCTGTCCCCCGTACGCGAGGCTCGAATTTTTAATTACTGCCCCAAGACTGAGGGGCTTGATTTTTTCCCTAGATAGTATAATAATCTCTTGGTAAGAGAGGGACGCTATGAATAAATTCACTGTAGTTGAAAAGCCGGGCTTTAAGCTCTATCTGAATGAAGGGGGCGCTGTTATTGGGGCGGGGCCGGAGATGCAGGCTCATATTCTTGTTATTGACGGTTTTGCCTTTAAGGACTTAAACCGGAATGGCAGCCTTGATCCCTATGAGGATTGGCGGCTGCCTATTGAGGAGCGTATTGCCGACCTTGCGGCGAAAATGCCCGTTGAGGATATTGCCGGGCTCATGCTCTACAGTGCTCATCAGCAAATCAGTCATAAACAGATGGGCGGGGCGGCGCAGGCTGAGCCTGATATCAGCCGGATGAGCAAGGAAGCAGTGAAGATGCTCCACGATATGGCAGCAGCCCGTTATGGCGGCCAAAATGATACCCGGGTAAATGTCTGGGATTTAAGCGAAGAACAGAAGAAATTTCTTACCGAAGACGGGGTGCGGCATGTTCTGGTGGCAATCATTGATGATGCAGTCTCCGCTGCCAAGTGGAACAACAATGCGCAGGCCCTGGTTGAGGGTATCGGCTTGGGAGTGCCGGTGAACACCAGCTCTGACCCCCGGCATACTCCGGCGCCCATCGCAGAATTTGACGCCGGCGCCGGCGGGGATATATCGAAATGGCCCGACCACCTCGGCCTTGCCGCCACCTTCGACCCCAATATGGTGAAGCGTTTTGGCGAGGTTGCAAGCCGTGAATATAGGGCAATGGGCATCGCTACGGCTTTAAGCCCTCAGGTTGATTTGGCAACGGACCCGCGCTGGTGGCGTTTTTCGGGCACCTTTGGCGAGGGCATCAAACTTTCTACCGATATGGCACGGGCCTATTGCGACGGCTTTCAGGAATCTTCTGAGGAAAAGGCTCTGCCGAAAGAGGCCGAAGCGCCGGGCTGGGGCTATGAAAGCGTGAATGCCATGGCAAAACACTGGCCGGGCGGCGGTTCCGGGGAAGCAGGCCGGGATGCCCATTTTGGCTATGGAAAGTATGCCGTGTATCCGGCGGGGAAACAGGCCGAGCACCTAAAGCCCTTTACCGAAGGGGCCTTTAAACTGGAGGGTAAAACCAAAGAAGCCTCGGCGATAATGCCTTACTATACGGTTTCCTGGAACTATGACGCTGATGCAGATAATGTGGGGAACAATTTTAGTCATCATATTATTATGGATTTACTCCGTAACAAGTATCACTATGAGGGTGTTGTCTGCACCGATTGGGGGGTGACCCATGACGAGGGCCCCATGGAAATGATGCTTGGTGGTAAGTGCTGGGGGGTAGAAAAACTTTCCGTAGCGGAACGGCACTTAATGATACTGGAAGCAGGCGGCGACCAATTTGGCGGGAATAATGACAAGGGTCCGGTGCTGGAAGCCTACAAGCTTGGTGTTGATAAGTATGGTGAGGCGGCCATGCGAAAGCGTTTTGAACAATCGGCAGGGCGGCTTTTACGAAACATCTTCCGAGTGGGCCTTTTTGAAAACCCCTACCTTGACCCCGAAGAAACCAAAGAGACTGCCGCTTGTGCGGCCTTTACAAAAGCAGGTTTTGAAGCACAGTTGAAAAGTATTGTGTTGTTGAAAAATGCTTCTGAACAGGGAAAGGCCGCACTGCCCTTAAAGCCAAAAACCAAAGTCTACATACCCCGGCGGCATATCAATGAAGGGATTAACTTTGTCGGCTTCCCCACAGCGGCACGGGATATAGAGCCGGTGAAGGCCGCATTGGTCAATCAGTTTTTTGAAGTGGTTGATACCCCCGAGGCAGCAGAAGCGGCGCTGTGTTTTATTGAATCGCCCCAGTCTGTCGGATATACACCGGATGAGGGCTACATTCCCATCAGCCTGCAATACCGGCCCTACAAGGCGGATGCTGCAAGGGAGAAAAACATTGCAGGCCGGGAAAGCGACACCGGGGGTGCAAACCGGACTTACAGGGGCAAGACAAACAAGACCTTTAACGAACCGGATTTAGACCTCGTGCTAAACACCCGGAAGGCAATGGGAACAAAGCCGGTCATCGTTATAGCACATGCGAACAACCCCTTTGTTCCGGCTGAATTTGAGGCGGCTGCAGATGCAGTGCTTATGGAATTCAGTGTAGAACCTTCAGCCCTTTTCGAAATAATCAGCGGTAAGACGGAACCTTCAGCCCTTTTGCCCTTCCAAATGCCGGCAAGCATGGAAACCGTAGAAAAACAGGCAGAAGACGGCAGCTATGATATGGAAGCCTACAAGGACAGCACCGGCAATACCTGGGACTTTGCCTATGGCCTCAATTGGCAAGGCATCATTCAGGACGAGCGGGTGAGACGGTATAGAGGGCATTAAAACAAAGCGGCTGCGGTGTAGGTGAGGGTGAGGGGGCCGTAGTAGTAGGGGAGGCTATTGGCCTTGCAAATATCACTGACCACAATGCCGTAGGCTTCCAGGGACGGGGTGAAAAGTTCTGGAAAACGACAAGGGGCATTGGGGTAGCTGCATCTGGCACATTTTTTACAGGCCCCGCCGCCAAAGACCATTGCCTCGGGGACCTTCGCCTTGAACTGCTTTAAAAAGGCAAGGGTTCGCTCGTTATTATCTTCATAGGCTTTTTGCATGGCCTCACCGTCAAATTCATCTTCCAGAAGGGCTGTGGTTTGTAGGAGGATTCCCTGGCTGTAGGGTTTAATCCTTTCCCGGCATTCATCCAGGGTTCCCAGCGCAGGGGGGCAGGCCCAGGAAGTATCATAGGCGCCGCACTTGTTGGCCTTGCACATATCCCGCACTTCGGGCAGCAGGACTATTGTTGCCGGGTCGAGCGGCCCCCAGTGGCTAAAGCCGCATTCTTTAGCCAGAGCATCTGCCAGTTGGTAGCTCATAAGCCGGAATCAAGGCCGGGGATGGCGGCGTTAGCAAAGACTTCGGCAAAGTCTATTTCCAGGCCGGGGAGGCTTGCGACAGGCACTTTGGCATCTTCGCCATACATTGAAACAACATATTTGCCTTTTTCCAGAATATTTACCTGAATTGTTTGGGCTTCCGGGTCGACAATCCAGTATTCGCCAACGCCTGCCCTTTGGTAAGTGTTGAATTTTACCAGCACATCCTGCTTTCTGTTGGAAGGAGAAAGAATCTCTATAATAAAATCGGGAGCGCCCTGGTAGCCTTCGTTGTTAAATTTCGTAATATCATGCACAACAAAAATATCAGGCTGAACGGTCATATCATCCTCAATCTTATCGCTGTTGGGAAACAATCGCACAGCGCAGGGAGCGCTATACACCTTATCGGTCTTGCCCCGTAGATAAGTCCATATCAGGCCATATATATTACCCTCTATTCCTGCGTGAACCGGCGTGGGTGCTGCCAGTGTTACCAATAATCCGTCCAATATTTCCATTTTCCCCTCCACAAGCGGCCACTCGAGCCAATCGGAATACGTATAAGGCGGGTCCTTGTCGCCAATTTTCAGAATCGGCATATCCTTTGCCCATGCAGGAACCCAATCGCGGTTATACCCCGGATCCACCTCCCGTATGAGGAACTCTTGATTTGCCCTTTTCTGAAATCCCATACCCCAACTATACCCCATTTTCCCGGTCTTGTCAAGCAAAATGATGTGATGCTATGTGCTTTTGAGTGTGCGTCTTTTGTGTATGCTTATCGATGAAATGTCTTATTATGAAATATACGCCAGACAAAGAAAGCAGAGCGAGACCTTTTATTATACCTAAAATCGACTCATCCATTATAAAAATCTCCCTACAAAATCAATTACATTGAGTATTATTACAACAATACCCAATATAGCAACAATACCGGCACCTATATTCAGGAAAGCACGAAAAGTTGATTCCTTTTGTGCCTTTATTAACTCCTGAATATTCCAATTCATGTAACGTAGTTCTTTTTCAATACCACGTATACTATTAGTTAAAAATAAATTTTTCTTACCCATACTCTATATATGGGAATAAGATTTATTTTGCTTTCACTTTTATAACTATACCCCATTTCCCCTGTCTTGTCAAGGGCTGCTAGGCCCACAACAGGGCAAAATCATTTAACTTTATAGTAACCACGAATAACACGAATGGCCTTCGGCCCAACATCATAAACTTAAGCCTCAGTAGCTGGGTTTGAGGTTGCATTTGTATTTGTTTGAA
>JAISIL010000180.1 GCA_031262035.1 Spirochaetaceae bacterium
ATATACACGAATCGGCTTCGCCGACACGAATAATCTATGTTAAGTAAGCAAAAATTCGTGTGGCCGAAGGCCATTCGTGTTATTCGTGGTTACTATAAAGTTAAATGATTTTGCCCTGGATACCCCGCTTGATATGCCGATAATATACTGATGAAACTGATTGGTTTGTGCGGCTTGAGCTGTTCGGGGAAAAATTATATTGCAGGCCTCCTTAAAAAGCGGGGAATTCCCTCTTATGATGTTGATAAGGCAGGTTATGCAGCCCTGGAAAGCGAAAAAGAGGCGGTAATTGCCCGTTTTGGTTCTGAAATTCTAAAAGAAGACGGCACAATTGACCGAAAAAGGCTTGGACAAATGGTTTTTGGGAATAGCCTTGAGAAAAAGGAGGCCTTGAAGGCTCTTGAGGGCATTGTTCACCCGGCTGCAAACCGTTTGACAGAGGCCTGGCTTGCAGAACAGGGACAAAAAGGGCAGAAAATGGCGGTGGTGAATGCCGCCTTGCTTCACAGGACGGTTCTAAAAGAGCCATTTGATGCAATCATTATCGTGCGCTCGCCTTTTTTAAAGCGCTTTTTTCGGGCAAGGCAGCGGGATAAGATTTCAGGGCTTGCGATTCTTTCACGCTTTTGGAATCAGCGGGGATTTTTCGCTCAATATAAAAAAATAAAAGCCGATACTTATATTGTGAATAATACTTTCTGTGACTCAGGCGATACGAGCCTTGAAAAACAGATTGATATTATTCTTGGGAGATTAAATTGATGGAAAAGAAAAAACTTTTGTGGACTTCAATTGCAGTCGGCTTCTTTTTGAGCATGGTAATTGGCGCCGGAATTCTTATCATGACTCCGGTCCGAAGCAACGGCAGGAGCGGCGTTCCTCTGGCGAATGTGCAGCCTGTGCTGTCTGTCACCAGCCCCGTAACGGTGGACCCGGGAACCATGGTAAAAAACACCGATGGTTTACAGACGCTAAAGCCGGCCGCTACACTAAGTGACGCCGGCACCGACGCAGCAAGCGGGACAGATACAAATACTGATACAAACACAAATAGTGATTATCATATTAGTGCTGATGATAGTTCTACCGACGGCAAGATAGTAATCAATGTGAGTAAACCAAAACCGGTGGCAGTAGAAGAGAAAAAGCCAGAAAAGAAACCTGCAGCGCCGCCTGTTGTTGCTACAGCAAAACCGGAAGGTGCTGCAAAACCTGAGGTAAAGAAGGAAACAGTGTCAAGCGTAGCGCCGAGGAAGGCAGTGCCCAAGGCCAATGCCTGGACAGCATGGTGGGTGCAAACCGGTTCCTATTCCAATAAGTCCTGGGCCGAAGAATCGCAGAAGGCACTTTCCGATAAAGGCATTACCTCGGTTATTGAAACAAGGGATGTCGAAGGAAAAACCTGGTATCGGGTCCGTGTCGGCCCCTATACATCGGAAGAAGAAGCGGAGTTCTGGAAAAAATTAATTGTATCAATTAAGGGTTTTGAAAACAGCCAAATTTGGCAGAACCAAATTGAAACAGCATCTTTGTAGGAGTGTGTATGAAACTTGTTTGCCTTGACCTTGAAGGGGTTTTGACGCCTGAGATTTGGATTGCCTTCAGTGAGGCTACGGGGATTCCTGAATTCCGGAGAACGACCCGCGATGAGCCTGATTATGATAAGCTGATGCGTTATCGTATTGACCTTTTGGATAAGCACCAATTAAAACTTCCCGATATTCAGCGTGTTATATCGACTGTTGACCCCTTGCCCGGCGCTCTGGACTTTGTTCGTAAACTCCGTGCAGAACGGCAGCTTGTTATTTTAAGTGATACCTTTGAACAATTTGCAAAACCTTTAATGCAAAAGCTTGAATGGCCGACACTGTTTTGCAACAGCCTTATTGCCGCAGATGATGGCCGTATTACAGGTTACAAATTAAGGCAGCAAAACGGTAAAAAAGAGGCCGTTTTAGCCTTTAAAAGCATAAATTTAGAGGTTTTTGCCGCCGGCGATTCATTCAACGACCTCGCCATGATACAAGCAGCCGATTCCGGCTGCCTCTTCCGCGCACCGGAAAGCATACGAAAAGACTATGCACAGATTAAGTGTGTAGATACTTATGATGATTTGCTGACAAGTATTTTTAACCACGAATAACACAAATGATATTGCCTACGGCAAATCACACGAATTTTTACTTAGTTATCGTAGATTATTCGTGTCGGCAAAGCCGATTCGTGTTATTCGTGGTTTATTTCTTCAATATCCTGACAGAATTAAGCGTTGCCAATATAGTTACCCCAACATCGGCAAAGACCGCGGCCCACATAGGGGCGAAACCGAGGACGCCTGCAATCATGGTGAGTAGTTTTACCGAAAGGGCAAATGTGATGTTCTGCCTGACAATGCGGCCGGTCTGTGCGGCTATATCATAGGCTGCTGCAATCTTGGCCGGTTCGTCTGTCATTATGACAATGTCTGCCGCTTCGATTGCAGCATCCTGTCCCAGGCCGCCCATGGCAATACCAATATCTGCACGGGCAAGGCAGGGTGCGTCATTTATACCATCCCCCACAAAGGCTACAGTTCCGTCTCTGTTACTTTTTCTCTGTATATCATTTGTGTGTAGAGTATTTGTGTGCTGTGCAGTAATGATACTATTCAGTATTTCAAGCTTGTCTTGCGGCAGTAGCCCGCCCCTGCTTTCGTCTACACCGATTTGCCTTGCCGTTTCTGTAACAACATTGACGCTATCACCACTGAGCATAATGGTTTTACTTATGCCCCGCTCTTTCAGCAGGGTGATGGCAGTTTTGCTATCGGGCTTTATCACATCAGATATAAGAATGCAGCCTGCGAAGGCGCCATTTAATGCAACATAGACTTTTGCAAAAACACTATCATCTTCAACAAAATCGCTTACCCCATTATCAATCATCAATTTTGTGTTTCCCGCAAGAATTATACCCTCCTTAGTTGTTAGTGCGATACCTTTCCCCGGAATTTCCCTGAATTGCGAATCACTATGTTCGCGTGGTTCGCGTGGTTCGCGGTAAAACCCTACGATAGCCCGCGCAATAGGATGATTCGAAAAACTCTCGGCCTCTGCCGCCAACTCCATCAATCTTTCTGCACTAAAACCCGGAGCGGGAATCAGCTTGCTTACCTCGAAGACCCCCTTGGTGAGCGTTCCGGTCTTATCGAAAACCACGGTATCAAGCCGCCTCAGTGCATCGAGGTAGTTGCCGCCTTTTACCAGAATCCCCTGCCGGGAACTTTTGCCTATACCGGCAAAGAAACCAAGCGGCACAGAGATAACCAGTGCGCAGGGGCAGGAGATGACCAGGAATACAAGTGCGCGCTTAAGCCAATCGCTAAAAATCTCCCTATTAAAACCAAGCAGAAGCGGGGGAAGCACTGCAATAGCGATGGCAAGACCGACAACAATCGGTGTATAAACAGCGGCAAACTTGCTGATAAAATTTTCCACCGGCGCCTTGTTCTCTGCGGCATTTTCTACCAGGTTCATAATACGGCTCACCGTGGAATCGCTATATACCTTTGTTACCCGCAGGCGAAGCAGTCCTTCAAGGTTGATACAGCCGGACAGGGCCTCCTCGCCGGGACTGATGCCGCGGGGGATGCTTTCGCCGGTTAGAGCCTTGGCGTCAATGGCCGAAGTGCCTTCGAAAACAATGCCGTCCAGGGGGATTTTTTCGCCGGGCTTAATCAGAATAATGTCACCAACGCTGACCGTTTGGGGGTCGACTTTTTCGATTGTCTCTTTTCCCTGGCCGTCAAGGGAGACCTTATTGGCAAATTCTGCTTTCAGGTCCATAAGTGAACGAATTGAGCGTTTGGATTTATCGATAGCCTTTTCCTCAAAATATTCACCGATACGGTAAAAAAGCATAACGGCCAGGGCTTCGGGGTATTCGCCAATGGCAAAAGCCCCTATAGTCGCAATGCTCATGAGGAAGTTTTCATCGAAAACATGCCCTTTAACGATATTTTTTGCCGCCTGTAGCAGAACCTTCCAGCCTAAAAAGAGATAAGCCGCTGCAAAAAGGCCGAAAATAAGTGTTTCATTTGTCCAAAATGCTTCATTCATAGATATGCTCCATGCCTTTTTCCCAAAGCGCCCTGGTAATGTCTACCACATGGCTGTCGGCCAGCGAATAACTCATTTCCTTGCCCTGCCGTTTACAGTGGACCAGGTTTGCCAGCCGCAATGTGGCCAATTGATGGGACACCGCCGAGGGGCTCATCGAAAGAGCCTCGGCAAGGTCGTTCACCCGTAAAGGCGGCTCCTTGCCTTCCTGTTCATAGAGCTTGAAGATGATTTTCAGCCTGGTCGGGTCTGCAAACATCTTGTAGAGATTGGCCAGGGCGTAGTAGTCTTCTTCGAGAGGAGGCGCGCCTTTTGGCATGATGTCGTCTGCCGAGATGGGGGCAACGGTTTTTTGCAACCCACCATTGTTCATATGTTCATTTGAATAAGTGTTCATATGAACAAATATAATATATTCCCGCTTTTTTGTCAAGGGCATGAACGGTTTTTTGTAGAAAATTACAGGACTGTATAAAAAGCTCACGCAAAGCCGCAGAGGCGCGGAGTTGCCATTCGATAACTTTTCTCTATTCTTTCTTAACTATCGTAACTAGAAATATCCCAAAATAATTTGATACAACAACCCCTGCGCCTTTGCGTGAGAAAATAAAAAGACAAGGAAAAGCACGAAATTTTTCTTCGCACTTTTTCTTGTTCATTAGTCGGTGTTTCCATTATACGTCGACCGTAGCGTATAACCGCTATTAAATGGAGGTTTTTGCCTTCATACTACTCTTCAGCTTCGTGCTCGCCAGAGCAAGAAATGACGTCATTTAATAATCTTCGCTGCCGGATACTTGTGTTAATATAATACCCAAGGAACGGTTTTTACAGTTCCGCCAGCAGATATAAAATAACGCCACACTAATGCCATGCTATCGGATGGACTAATTATATATCCTTTCCCACCATCTGAAAATCGAAATTTTGAGTTTTTAGGGAAAGAAACTTTCTGCAATTTATCACATCCATTAAACATCTTATCAGCACCCCAATTCGTATAAATATTTGGAAAATCCAAAATATATCCCTGTGAATTGCTTTTATCATAGGAAAAAACTATTTCTGTTAGATTTTTACATCCATTGAAAATATATAGATCAATTGATCTTAATGTACCAGGAAACACAATGGTTTTTAATGATGTGCAATTTGAGAAAACACTATCTCCTATCTTCTCGACCCCTTCTGGTATTATAATAGATTCAATCGAAGTACACCCAAAGAAAGCAGAATGATCTATCCTTTTCAAACTTGTAGGAAACTTTATTACTTTTAGAGATCTACAACCAAAAAATAAATTAGTACTAATAGTTTCAAGTTTTTCTGGAAGAGTTATCGTTATTAGATTCCCGCAAAGTTGAAAAGCATCTTCTCCAATAGTATTTACATTTGCGGGAACAACGACTTCCTTCATAGTCCCTTTATAAAATACACTTTTAGCAATCGATGTAACACTGTCTGGAATAACTATTTTTTGTTCGTTACCGGTATACTGTATAAGTGTTGTCCCATCAACAAAGAAATACTTATTTATGCAGGATAAACTTTTCTCTATAGTAATTATTTTCATTTTTGCAGACATCGTGATTTCACCGGGAATATTCCATTCGATTTTAACTCCCTTTGAATACCAAAACGAATTACTCGCGGACGTACCATAAGTATCCTTGTCTGGCTTACCTAATTTTGATTCAATTTCCGTTCGTGAATCAGTACTTTTTAGTCCAAAAGGCAGAATCCCTGCAAAAGGATATATATCATACTTCTGGTTTGTATAAAAGTATAGAGTAATTTTAGTTAATAATAAATCTTGATTAAATGTAAAATATCCCCCCTCACATCCAACCACTAGCCTCTCATCATCGTAGTATTCTTCTGTGCGATTTTTAAGATTTAAAATATAATCGTACATTCCATCTGCATAATAATTGCCTCCAATTTCAGGAAAATACTCTTGACAAAATAGAGATCTGATAAAAAAAGTAAAAAGCAAAAATCCAATAATTCTAGACTTCATAAAAAACTCCTTTGCCTAATTTGGCGGTTTCTTTCTTTCGAACCACTCACTGCTTTATACCCAAATATGGGTGATCAAAAACTTCCGTTTTAACTCTAGTATATCCGAATCTTTTCCATGGGTGTCGTTTATAAGACTCTGTCTCCACGGCGCCGTCAACACAACCTTTTTGCCTGTTCCAAGTACCGGAAGGAGTGTAATCACTAGTAGTACTCAGACCATTGACCACAGAAATAAAAGCGTGAATATTTTTAGTAATTTGTTGTATTACAAATAAATACGGGGGGGGGGGAGCACTTTGAGGCTTTTTTCAAACAAACATTTTGTATGTTTTTCATAAATATGATTATATCATACAAATCTAAATCTGTCAATACAAAAAAAATAAAAATAAAAAAAAATTTCTGTCGATTATACTGGACAAAAATACTTTCAGGCGAATGGCTCCTTACCCCAGAGACCGTGTCGCAATAACATCAATTCCCCTGCCCTGCCAGTTGGGGATTAAGACATCGCCTGCTTTTATGGGGACTTGGACTTCCAGCTTATATATGTCGGCAAGCAGGTCATTGATTAATTCCTTGGGGCAGGCGGTATTCGATTTTACCGGCAGGCGGTGGGGCTTCTGGGTGTTTATATCAGCGCTTGTGCCTGCATTTACAATGCGGCAGGTGGCGGTAACGACCCGTTTGGGGGCGCGCATTTCTTCTTCTGCGTATACAGCGCCGCGGGGACAGCGGTTGCCGCTGATAATCAGTTCGGCCTCTTTTTCTTCAACTGTTAACTGACAGCCGATAGGGCAGACAATACAGGTTAAGTCTTTCATATAATTCTCACTTCAAGCGCAGCGCCCGATACCTTGCCTTCCAGGTCATTGGGGCCAAGCGGTATATTAATCATTTCAGAAGGCTGCACATGCCGTTCTTTAATTGATTTAATTACTTTATCGCCATCGCGGATTTCCAGCACTGCGTCATTTTTTACTACCATTGAACGGAGTGATATTTTATTTGTGCCCGAGATATCAAGTTTAACCGGGTTGACATAGCGGACATTTGCCCCTGCTTTTATGTTAAGCTCGGCCTTTGGCCTATCTCCCTTTATCCAGGCGGCAGCACAAGCGGCGGTCCGCCGGGCTTCTTCTACCACCCAGTCTACCAAATCGTGCACCTGTAAGGCATTGCCGCAGGAAAAAACACCGGGAAGGTTTGTCATAAAGCGGCTGTTCACCAGTGCCCCGCCTGTGGTCCCGGAAAGTTCAACTCCTGCTGCACGGGCAAGTTCGTTTTCCGGCACAAGGCCAACGGAAAGCAGAACGGTGTCGCAGTCAATACGGAATGTTTTTTCGGGAAGCATCATTCCCCCTTCCATTGGGGTAACTTCAATGCCTTCAACACGGTCGTTTCCAAAGATATTTGTTGTCTGGCTGGATAAATACAAGGGTATATCAAAATCGTTAAGGCACTGGACAATGTTGCGGTTAAGGCCGGCAGGGTAGGGCATTATTTCAACAACGGCCTTCACCTTGCAGCCAATCCAGGTCATTCTGCGGGCCATTATTAAACCAATGTCCCCCGAACCGATAACCACCACTTCCTTCCCGGGAATATAGCCTTCGATGTTTACCAGCCTCTGTGCAAGGCCGGCAGTAAAAACACCTGCAGGCCGTGAACCGGGTATGCGTATATTCCCACGGTTTTTTTCACGGCAGCCGGTGGAAAGGATTATCACCTTTGCAATAAGAGCAATAATGCCTTCTTCCGACACCCCGGTAACAAGATACTGCCCATCGGCCTCCGGCGCCAGAGATGCAGGCGCCTTGTCGAAAGAGAGCACGGTGGTGTTTAAACGAACATCAATATGAGTGCCGGGAAGGCGGACAATAAAGCGTTCTGCAAATTCCGGGCCGCTCAGTTCTTCTTTAAATTCCTGTAAACCAAAACCATTGTGTATACACTGCATGAGGATGCCGCCCAGGTGGTCTTCGCGGTCGATTAAGGCTACCTTTAGCCCCTGTGCATCCAGTTCAAGAGCGGCGGCAAGGCCTGCAGCCCCGGCGCCAATAACGGCCGCATCATAATTCATTGTTTTCATAGCACCCCCAGCAATAAGCGGCTGCCCAAAGCTTCCCCAGTCGAAGCCTGGCCGTGTTTCGTAATATCTTCAAAGGAACAGCCCGTTTCCCGCATCAGTATCTTGATGATTTTATAGGTGCAAAAACCTCCCTGGCACCTGCCCATACCGCAGCGGGTAAA
Organism: Spirochaetaceae bacterium; assembly: GCA_031262035.1. Classification (GTDB taxonomy): domain Bacteria; phylum Spirochaetota; class Spirochaetia; order Treponematales; family Breznakiellaceae; genus JAISIL01. Next base: position 8,373 of record JAISIL010000180.1, read on the forward strand.
ATATTTGATGCCGTCAAGCGTAGTATGCCCCTGCCTAATCGCCTCTACAATTTCCGCTTCGCTCACTTCTTCGCAGCGGCAGACGACATTTCCCCATTCCCTGCCCTTTGTGCTGATTAATTCATCTATCTGTGAAGGCGAACAATCCCTAATATGAGGTATTTCGCTTATATTGGGGTCATAATCAAGCTTTTCACTGAGCACAAGGCCCTCTTTTTTCAATAAATCCTTTACATATTCACCAATAGCAGGCGAGGCCGTAAGCCCCGGCGATTGAATACCGGAAACCTGAATAAGATGAGGAGAGAGCTTTGAGGGCCCAATGATAAAATCCTCTTCATGCACCGGCCGAAGGCCTGCAAAGTTTGTAATAATATCCGAGGGCTTTAAACCGGGCACCAATCGTTTTGCCGACTGCAAAACCTGCTCCAGTTCGCCGCTTGTCGTAGAAAAATCGGTCTTGTCCTGGCCGTCTTCGGCAGTAGGCCCGATTAAAACGGTTCCCTCTACAGTAGGAATAACCAGCATCCCCTTGGATATAGGAGAGGGCACCGGGAAAATAGGCCGCTTGGGGCGGGCTTCGGTAAGGCGGTCGAGCAAATAGTATTCACCTTTACGGGGGGTAATAGTAAAATCCTCTGCACCAAACATTCGGGAAACATCATCGGCATAAAGGCCGGCGGAATTTACCGCATAACGGGCGCTTATCGTGCAAGTGCTGCCGTCGCGAACGATGCCGGAAATATCCCAAGTGCCGGTATCCTTGTTCCAGGAAGCGTTTTGCACCTTAAAATGAGTGCGAAGTTCGACGCCGTTCTTTTTTGCAGATTCCATAAGAGAAAAGACAAAGCGGTAGGGCTCTACAATGCCCCCGGTAGGCGCATAAAGTCCGCCAAGAACATCGGGAGAAAGGCTGGGTTCAAGCTCGAGAAGCCGCTCCCTAGAGCAGAGTTCAATACCGATAGAACCATTTTCCATGCCCTGCATATAAAGGTGTTCCACGGTTTTCATTTCATCTTCATGAAGGGCTGCCACCACTATGCCGCAGCGCTTAAAGGGAAAGTGCAGTTCCCGTTCCAGTTCATCAAAAAGCAGGCTGCCACGGACTTCGAGCCTGGCCTTTAAGTATTTTTTGTTGTGATGAAAGCCGCCATGCACAATACCCGAATTGGCCTTCGAGACCCCAAAAGAAATATCGGCAGCAGCCTCAAGAACGATTGTTTTCAGATTATAGGCAGAAAGTCGCCGTGCAATATTCGCCCCACAAACCCCGCAACCGACTATGGCAACATCATAAACTTCGTTTTTCATTGTATATACAATATAATGAAAAAATCAATTTTTTTCAAGGGTAGAATCATTTAACCCAGTAATTCTACATTTATAGGATAGCCACGAACGACACGAACATCACGAACAAAATATAATATTAATTCTTACTACTTTCGTGATTTTTGTTGTAAAAGTGTAGGATTCCGAACAACAAGTTCGTGTTGTTCGGGAGGTTCGTGGCTAAATGTAGAATTGTTGCATTTAACCCGAATTCTGTTTATACTATTTCTTCAATAAATACCTTCAATGCCTTATTGCTGCTGTCTTTTTTCCAGATTGCACCGGCGGTAAGGGTTAGGTCGAGGGGGATATATTTGAAAATTGGGGTGTCTTTCACATAAGTAAGGCTATCGCTGATGCTGTAACCGCCTTGTTGTAAGTCAAGAAGACCCGATTCAATGTCATTCATTTCTACAAAGCGGGGAATAAAACCTTTGGACCTACAATAAGGTTCATAAATTTGTCTTGCAAGCGAAAATTCTTCAGTATTAAGCACCCAGAATGAATCATTTTTAAAATCGAAAATGTTTAAATCTTTCTTTTCGGCAAGAGGATGTTTAGACGAGAAGAGTAATATACAGGGAACTGTGCGCAGTTCTCTAATTTCAACTCTGGAATTATCTGAAAATTGTCTGGTTTCACTTATAATCATATCATAATGATTATTCTGCAAGCCGGTATTTAATGCTTTGAACCCTGCCGCAAAAAAGGAAATCTTAACATTAGGGTATTTCTTTGTAAACTCATTTTTTTTATTCCCTTATAACCATTTTGTTATAAGGGAAAGGCCAAACAAAGTATTGGACAGATTTAAAAACAGGGTCTATAATAAATTATCTTAAGAATCAGGAGGATAACAGTATGATAAAACTAGGCAAATACAGCCGAAGTGTTTCCATTATCGGCGTCGGGTGCACCCCTTTCAAAAATATTTTGAAAGAACCCGACATGACAGGCTTAACAGAAGGCGAATTTTTCGGTTACGCCGTACTAGAGGCCATGGAAGATGCGGGAATTAGCTGATTTAGCAATTGATGGTGAATTTCAACTTGATTCGGCTCGGCCATGGCCTTGAGCAGGGTAGTCTTACCCACCTGCCTCGGCCCGTTCAAGAGCAGCGCCTTGTCATTCCCCGAAATCCGTCTGATATCGCTTTCCAGCGTCCGCTTTCTATACATCCCTGCCTCTTCTTGGTTTTACTTTAAGGTGAAAGGCTGATTTTGTCAAGCTAAATCGGTGTCCTTCAGCAGTTGCATTGCAGGATTACGCCTTATGAGGCTTCTCCCTCGCCCAGCAGGTCTTCCCGCACATCCAGGAGGGCGATGGTTGCCTCCTTCATCGCCTGTTTGATGTCGAAACTGCCACCGGCAACGCTCCAATCAAAGACAAGGCCAATAGAGATGTGAATCATATTGTTCTGTAGAGCCTCCGGAGGCGCCATATTACGGAAATGCCCCAGACTTTGGCCTTTTTTAATCAAGGCAATGCCGATAGCCCTTAGACGGGAATGAAATTCCGGCATTGTAAAGGGATTTGTGCGGTTTTTGATGCCGTTGATGATGATCTGCCCCTCGACTTCCGGGCCCGCCAGGCTTGTCTGCTCAAAATAAGAGGCGCTTATCGCCCAAACCTTCTCCCAACTATTGTCCGAGGACACCAGGATCCGGGCAGTCTTGTCATCAAACCTCTGAGCCAAACGCTTGTAGAAATTGAGCACCACCTCCTCTTTGGCCTTGAAATGATAGTAAAAGGTGCCCTTGACCACCCCTGCGGCTCGGCATATCTCGTCAATGGTCACATTGTCGTAGCCCTTCTCCCGAAAAAGCCCAATGGCAATCCGGGCTATCCGCTCGCCTGTGCCCTCCGCTTTCGAATCTTCCCTGTTCATAGCCCTTAGTCTAACTTTTTTTTATTTTTTTTGCTATACCCTATTGACAAGTTTTTATACTATGGTATAATGAACTATATACTTTAGCCTAAAGGCTTATATAGGAGGTTTCACAATGGATTATCAATCGGCAGTAAAAATTTATCAAGCTGACAACAGTTCATGGAAAGAGCAAGCCCAGGCACTTCGCAGCGAGATGACTCTGGATGAAAAGATATACATGCTTTCCGGTCATCCTTTTAAGCAAGCACTTCCAGATATGCTCAAGTATAATTTTAGGTATTATAACGTCCATGCTTTTCCTGCAGGTGGTTGCAAAAGACTGGGTGTTCCGCCTGTTCTATTTACAGACGGTCCCCGCGGTGTCGTAATGCTGAATTCTACTTGTTTCCCTGTTTCTATGCTTCGGGCCTCCACCTTTGACACGAATCTGGAATACCGTGTGGGTCAGGCGATTGCCGCTGAAGGAATTGCTCAGGGAGCTAACTATTTCGCCGGAGTCTGCATCAATCTGGTTCGAAATCCCCGCTGGGGCCGCAGTCAGGAGACTTATGGCGAAGACCCCTGCCTTCTGGGTGAATTTGGCGCAACTCTGACCAAGGCAGTTCAGGACGACGGCATGATTGCTTGTCCCAAGCATTATGCGGTGAATTCTATTGAAGATCTACGGTTCTATGTGGATGTTCATTGTGATGACCGTACGCTGCATGAAGTATATCTGCCGCATTTCAAGAAGTGTATCGATGCCGGTGCATTGTCCATCATGGCTGCCTACAATCGTTATGAGGAAGAATACTGCTGCCAGAACAAGAAACTTCTGACAGATATTCTCCGGGATGATTGGGGATTCGACGGTTTTACGATGAGCGACTTTATTTGGGGCTGCCATGATACAGCAGGCTGTCTCCGGGCAGGCCTGGATGTTGAAATGGTGTTCACCAATCATTATAGCGCATCCAAGATCAAGAAATGCTTGAAAAAGGGCAGCTTGAATATGGAACATATTGATCGGGCTGTGGATAACATTCTCGGTGTTCTGATTCGTCAAACTCCCAAACTGCGCAGCCATAGTTTGGAGGAAGTTGGCAGCAAGAAGCATCGAGAACTTGCTCAGGAGGTTGCTCGCAAGGGAATGGTCCTTTTGGAAAACAATGGTATTCTACCTTTGCGTCGGGATGCAAAGGTCATGGTCACTGGTCCCTATGCTAATGCGGCAAACATCGGCGATGCAGGCTCCAGTTGTGTCTACGATAATGATGTGACTACGCCGATCGCCGGTATGAAGCAACTGTTCCCCAACGCCTCTCTGGAGGAAGGCGACATTGCCATTGTTCATGTGGGCAGTAACCGAGAAATGGAAGGCGAGTATTTTGCCAATACTGGCTATAACCTGAAAAAGAAGCCCGAGAAATCCGGCGGTGACAGGGCAAGCCTGCGATTGAGTGCAGAAGAAGTCAACCTGATCAAAAAGCTGAAGGGCGAAGGAAAGAAGGTTGTTGTGGTTCTTTACTCCGGCTGTGCAATCATTGTTGAGGAATGGAAGGAATATACCGATGCCATTATTATGAATTACTACTCCGGTTGCAGAGGCGCTGTGGCACTTGCTGAATTGTTGTGCGGCGAGTATTCCTTCAGCGGTAAGCTGCCCTTTACTGTGGCCAAGACCGAGAAAGATTACCCTGACATCATCGGTATCGGACAAAAGCCCTATACGATCGAATACGCTTATTACCACGGCTATACTATGTTCGATAAGGAAAACATTGTTGCCGCTTATCCCTTCGGCTACGGTTTGAGTTATACCAGCTTTGATATGAATATTGCAGCCATGTCCCAGACTGAAAAGGAAGTGCTGATCGATGTGGATGTGACCAATACGGGACATATGGCAGGTGCAGAAGTTGTGCAGGTTTATTTCGGTAGCAAGGGCGCTGCTAATGGCGACCATCGTCCTGTGAAGCTGCTGAAGGGTTTTGATCGCGTGGATCTGAACCCTGGAGAAACCAAGCGAGTTCAGATCTGCGTTGAGAAAAACGATCTTCGGTTCTATGATAATGGCCATTGGGTGCTGGACAAAGCCTACAACATTTATGTGGGTCATGACAGCCAGAATGCCATGTGCAGAAACAATGTGATTGAGATGTAACTAAAGGAGGAATAAATTAATGGCAAAAGAGCTTTACAAAGTTAAACAAATTTATACCGATACTTACGCAATTACAGACTACGGATTTGATACAATGGCAGTTTACATGTACCTTTTGATTGGTGAAAACGCTGCTCTTTTGATAGACTGCGGCTATGGCATTTTGGATATCAAAAAAATTATTCGGGAAATTACGGATAAACCACTGATTTGTGCCTGCACGCACGGACATCTGGATCATGCACTTGGAGCGGGGCAGTTTGAAAAGGCATATATGCATTCCAAAGACAGTGAGGTGTATGCGCGCCATACTGATCCGGAGTTTTTGCGCATGACGGGCAACAGGGGAGGGATATTGACTCGCGTAAGCAAGCGAAAACGTAATGACCCAGCCTATCAGAAGTTGTTTGAACAGTTTGTAAAGGTGGAGCGACCTAAAAAACTTTTGCCTTTAGAGGAACAACAGGCCTTTGAACTCGGAAATCGGCGTGTGACGTGGTATCCTCTTCCTGGGCACACACCAGGAAATGTCGCATTCTATGATGAAAAATATAATGCTTTATTTGACGGAGATGGCGCATCCTATGGATTCTGGATTTTTTTGGATGAGTCCCTTCCACTTAGTGAATATCGCTCTGTACTAGAGGGATACATACGATATGCCAAAGGTCTTGGAAATCCTAACAGATTTTGTGGACACAAAAACACTCCCTCCACAGTGAAAGATTTGGAAAAGCTCCTAGCTTGCGTAGATGTAGCGCTGATGAAAAAACCGATAACAATTCCGTTGTTAACACCACTTGGCGATGCGCAAGTACTTTTTGCAAAAGGCGGAATGATGTTCTATAACAAGAATAAACTTCGATAAAGTATCCGGCCACTTACATGCATTGAATCAAAAAGAAACTGCTATCCGTCATGCGGCATCAATTGGAAAAAAATATGAAGACCTGAATCTGGTAGTAGCCCATATTGGAGGAGGCCTTTCTGTTGCTGCGCATCGTAAAGGCCGTATGATAGATGGCAACGATATTGTTGGCGGCGAAGGTCCGTTTGCACCGACACGTGCAGGTTCCCTGCCTTCTGTAGACCTTGTTCGTCTCTGTTTTTCAGGAAAATACACAGAGAAACAATTAATCGAGAAATTTATGAAAAATGGAGGTTTTGTTGACCACTTGAACACAGCAGATATGCTGGAAGTTCATAAAAATATTGATGCCGGTGATAAATATGCAGAATTAATTTACAAAGCGTTTATCTATCAGATAATTAAATATATTGGTTCTATGGCTGCTGTGCTCAAAGGAAAGGTAGATGGTATTCTTTTAGGAGGCGGCATTGTCAATGATAAGCAACTGGTAGCCGCTATAAATGAAGCCTGTTCGTTTATTGCGCCGGTATCTGCCTATCCTGGAGAATTTGAGATGGAAGCAATGGCTTCCGGCGCTTTACGTGTGCTACAGGGAAAAGAAAAAACGAAGGTGTATTCAGGCAAGCCTGTGTGGCAGGGATTTAATTTTAAATGAAAAACAATCGTATTGCGGCTTTAATTTCAGGCTGCCTCATCAATTTGTGCATTGGTTCACTTTATGCCTGGAGTGTGTTTGCCGTTCCCATGGCAGAATATTTGAGTTCATTAAATGGAACAGCAATCACTTCTTTGGCAATAGTGTTTACCATTGCAAACAGTGTAGGACCTGCAACAATGATTTCAGGCGGTTTTTTCAATGACCACTTCGGCCCCCCGTTTTGTCGTTCTGATTGGCGGCTTCCTTTTTTCAGGCGGTATGTTTCTGTCAGGCTTTGCATCATCGGTGGGAATGTTGATAATAACTTATGGCCTCGGTGTCGGCCTGGGTATGAGTATGGTGTATGGCACGGTTACTTCACACATCGTAAAGTTTTTTCCCAAACAGCGCGGCCTTGCAGGCGGTTTTGCAACGGCATCTTATGGCATTAGTTCTGTTATAATACCGCCTCTAGCCAATATGCTGAACAATAACTTTGGTGTGAACACAACATTTAAACTATTCGGCATTGTTACCTTTGCAGTGATTGTCATTTCTTCATTCTTTTTAGGAAAATTACCCACTGAAAAAGAAAAGCAATCCTTGCAGAACACAGAATCAGAGCGAATACAAATACAAGATAGAAAATGGAACACAATGCTGCAATCCCCTGTCTTTTATGTCATGTTATTTTTACTGCTCTGCGGCGCTTTTTCCGGTCTAATGGTCATATCTCAGGCATCGGGTGTGGCACAAAATCTGATAGGAATGAACGCCGCATCTGCTGCAATTGCCGTTTCGGTACTGGCTCTTATGAATACCTGCGGACGGATTATCGCCGGTTTTATATCAGATAAATTGGGTATGGTCAAAACACTTGCCGGAGTATTTATAATTTCTATTATCGGCCTTATCTTATTATCATTTGAAGGAAATGGAACAATCGTGCAGTTCTATTGTGGCATTTCCTGTGTCGGCCTTGCATTCGGTTCAATCATGGGCGTCTATCCGGCATTTACCGCAAAGCAATTTGGCCCGAAACACAACAGCGTTAACTATGGCATTATCTTCTGCGGTTTTGCACTGGCAGGTTTTTGCGGGCCGCTTATTCTTTCATCACTGACACGCATTAGCGGCAGTTACCAAGCGGCATTCCTCGTTGGAATTGCTTTTGCAATGTGCGGGGCATTGCTCACGGTTATATATAATAAGATTACTGCGAAATATACAGTATATAAAAAATAACGAGGCGATTAAGTAGGTGGATGGAGAATTACCTTTTGTTTTTCTACATATAGTTTCGCTGCTCTATAACACATGGATATTCGTAGTTGCCTTAGTTCTCTTTCATCCGGGTCAATGCCTATCATTTTTAAGCCATTTCGTAGGCGGGTCGGGTGCCCTAACATAAAAACTAAAAAACCATCTTTGGGCATATCTTTATGACGGCATTTGACACTATGAGAAATTGCCGAATTAACAATTTTGTACTGTTCAGGGGTTGAAAGTAGGTTTAAGCAGAACAAGGCATCGTCACATTGGACAAGAGCGGTTTCATAGCTTTGGATTGCATGTGTTTCGTCAGTGTCGGCACCGGATAATTCTTTCGTGAGAAATAAGGTTTCTGCCAATAGAATATCAGACAGGTCGCCTTTATTCAAAACTTCTGAGAAGATTTCTATGGAATCTGTTATTCCTTTGTAAAAGAAGCTTCTGCCTTGTTCGGCTTGTCCCGAAGTCCTTATTCCAAGTCTGCCATTTGTTATAAGTTCAACGGCATTGGTCAGCCTACTTTTCCAACCAGTCAGGTCCAAATTTTGCCTCCGCTTCTGCTAGATTCCAGCCACTCTGTAACAAAGCCTCTTTACCGAGGAATTTTTTCCATACGAGCGCCAATTCCGGAGATAAAGGCCGTGTTTTGGCTATTTCCATGGCTTCTTCATGCCGTCCGGCATTATCAAGGGCCAAGTATTGGGCGTTTACCGCCATTTTTTCTTCAAATGTCATCAGTCTACCATGTGTCATTTTCATACACTCCTTCAAAGGGAAATATCGTCTAACTAAAATATACAAATTTTGGGCAAATGAATCAATCGGGCAAAAATGCCCATTTTTGCGGATTTCCACAGGTTTCAAGAAATGCGATTTATTGCAGCTTTACTTAAAAGAAGAAATGTGTCGCATACCTGTCTACCAGAACGAGCACCCCCAGAACCCCGGTGTAAATACCGAAACCCCAGAGCCGGTGCTGGCGGACAATCTTCAGCATGAAACGCACCGAAAAAAAGCCGACGATTGCTGCCGTCACCGTGCCTGCAACAATAGCCGCAATCCCAATGCTGCTTTCCGATGCGGCAAAGGCCGTGCCGCCTTCATCGATTAAATCTTTTACCTGCAAGACAAGGGCCCCAAGTATTGCCGGAATGGACAGCAGAAAGGAAAAGTGTGCCGCCTTATTTCTGTCGACACCGCAGGCTAGCGCCCCGGAAAGCGTCATCCCCGAACGGGAAACCCCCGGAATAATCGCAATCGCCTGACAGAGGCCAATAATTAATGAATTTATCCAGTTGATTGATGCCGAAGAACCTTTTTTTATACTGTTCGTGTTGTTTGTAAGGTTCGTGGCTAATACTTCCGACAGACAGAGGGCCGCTGTCGTTATCAAAAACGCAAAACCCAGCGCCCCGCCTGTGCTGAAAGCCGCCTCTATGCTATCTTTGAACACAAGCGCTACAATAACGGTAGGAATTGTCCCCAATATAATGAAAGCAGTCATTGGCTGAATAATTTTCTTCAAAATAGCCCAAATGTCTGCCCATAAAACGGCGAAGACCGCAAATAGTGTGCCAACATGGAGCATTGTATCAAAAAACAATGCCGGCTCTTCAATACCAAAAATTTTCTGCAGGAGCACCAAATGTCCCGAACTTGACACCGGTAGAAATTCTGTCAAACCCTGCAATGCACCCAGTGCAATAGCCTCAAAAATATTCATACTCTAAATATATGCCTCTTGACCTTATTTGTCAATTAGGTTAGAATAAAAAGGGATTGTTGTATAGACGAACCGACAAGCAAGTTTCGGCGGCTGAAGGTTCTGCTTAAGGCAGGTGTGCAGGCTTGGGGATGCTTTTCAATTTTCCCCGATGTTGCAGGATTAGTTTGTCTAAATAAAATTACTATGTGGAAAGTTCAGTTATATAAAACAAATTATGATGAGCGTGAATATGAGGCAGCTCTTCGGGCCTTAAAGTCAGGCTGGCATACAATGGGCCAGGAAACCATCGGCTTTGAAGCGGCTTTTGCCGATTATCTGGGAAAGCATAACGCCGGCGATTCTGAAAAAACAAACTTGAAATGTCTTGCTGTCGCCAATGGTACGGCGGCTTTGCATATGGCCTTGCTGGCCTGTGGTGTCGGTCAGGGCGATGAGGTAATTACCCCGGCGCTGACCTTTATTGCAGACCAAAATACCGTGTCCTTTTGCGGTGCAAAAAATGTCCTTGCCGATATTACAAGCCTTGATGACTTAACAATGTCCCCTGCGGAAATTGAAAAACAGATAAGCCCTGCAACAAAGGCCATTATGATTGTCCACTATGCAGGTTTTGCCTGCGATATGGATAGTATTACAGCCCTTTGCAAAAAGCATAAGCTGTATTTAATAGAAGATTGTGCACACACACCCGGTGCTACCTATAAGAGCAGCGATGGCAGTGAAAAGCACCTTGGCACTTTTGGTGATATAGCAGCATTTAGCTTCTTTGCCAATAAGAACCTTGCAATGGGTGAGGGCGGCGGCCTTGTTACAAGTAATGATGCACTATACACAAAATTGCTGCACCTCCGCTCCCATGGCATGAGCCAGGCCTCCTTCGACAGGTTCAAGGGAAGAGCATCAAGCTATGATGTACTGGAACCGGGCCTTAATTACCGGATAGACGAAATGCGCACGGCAATAGGGCTTGTTCAATTGAATAAACTGGATGCTGCCAATGCAGAACGTGCAGAAGTTGCAAAACACTACTATAACAGGCTTGATACACTAGCCGCTTCGGGTAAAATTACTATTCCCTTCAGGCATTACAAGCGGGGGAGACCGAATCATCATATCATGCCAATTATACTGAATGAGCAGATTGAAAGGAGCGCCGTGATAGAGGCAATGAAAGAAGACGGTATACAAACAAGTATTCACTACCCGGCAGTCCAAGGCTTTTCTGCGTATAAGGGCCGGGTAAATGACACGGCCAAGGCACAATTTGTATGCACACATGAATTAACACTTCCCCTGTATGCCGGGATGCAGGCAGGGGATGTAGATATGGTGTGCGACAGTTTGGGAAAGGCAATAAAGACGATATAAATGAAGCAATTTTTTGAAGTATTAAGGCTTTTAAAACGAAAAGATAAACTCAAGCTTATACCTATAGTTATCAGTATATTGATTTCATCATTCTTGGAACTTGCCCAGGTTGCTGCTCTGGGTCCTTTTATGAGTATTATTACTGATAACAGCATCATTCATAGCAACAGTATTTTATCTTATGTATACAATCTGTGTGGTTTTTCAACCGACAGGGCTTTTCTTGTTTTTGTTGGTATCGGTATATTTTTGTTTATAATTATAGGGGCCGCATTTAGAATGTTTGTAAGTTATATGCGACACCGTTATATCAGGAACAGGGATTGTCAGCTTAAAATACGGCTTTTACGGCAGTATATGGCCCAGCCTTATGCATTCTTTCTTGACCACAATTCAGGAGATCTTTCAAAAAGTATACTTACAGAAGCAAGTTATATTACTGATATGCTTTATGAATATTTAGTTCTTGCTACATCACTTATAATAAGCGCTGGAATAATTGTGTATCTTTTTATTCTCAATACTCCTACCGCTTTTATTTCTCTATTTCTGTTCTTTTTTATCTATATTGTTTTGAATAGAATAGTCAGGAAAAAAGTTGATGCTTATGGAAAGGAACTTGGTACAGCAAATTCATTGGCATATCGTTCTGTTAATGAAGCTTTTGGCGGAATAAAGGATATTCGAATACTGGGAAAAGAAAAATATTTTGTAGATATGTATGGAAGAGCCGCACGAAAATCAGTCCAGATATCTAATGCGCGAAATATTTTTACTGATTTACCTTCACAATTAATTCAATCGCTTGCCATAGGTGTTATTATATTGATGACGCTCTTTATGCTTAGTGATAACCAAATAAATAATATATTGCCAACGTTATCCATGTTTTCTTTTGCGGTAATGAAACTTATTCCAAATGCACAAACGCTATTCAGAGGTTTTGTTAGTCTTAGGTTTTATCAGCATATATTTAATCAATTATATAAAGAATATGAGAGTCTTCCAAAAACAGCGCTTCCCTTTGGGAAAAATTATACATATGACATGACAAAGATGCCATTTAAAAGTAATATAGTATTAAATAATATTCAGTTTCAGTATGTTCGTTCAAAGAATCTGGTCTTGCAGGATATCAATCTGAAAATAGAAAAAAACACTACCATAGGGCTTGCCGGAACAACAGGCTGCGGAAAAACAACACTTGTCGATTTGCTGATGGGTTTACTGACACCTGTCAGTGGTGAAATTCTTGTTGATGGCAAAAAACTTGATGCTGAAAACATTAATGACTGGCAGCACAATTTTGGCTATGTTCCCCAGCAAATATATTTATGCGATGATTCAATTGCCGCAAATATTGCGTTTGGCATTGCTCCTGAGGACCGCGATTTGAATTTGATTCAAGAAGTAGCAAAGATGGCTAATATGCATGATTTTATCATCAATGAATTAAGCCAGGGATACGATACCTATGTAGGGGAGCGCGGCATCAGACTTTCCGGCGGCCAGCGGCAGCGATTAGGAATTGCCCGGGCCTTGTATAATAATCCCTCAATATTGGTCATGGATGAGGCAACCAGCGCTCTTGACAGTGCAACGGAAGATGCCGTTATGGATGCAATTCATAACCTTGCAGGCAGCGTAACAATGATACTGATTGCACACCGAATTACTACAATTCAGGAAGCCGATGTGATATATCTTATGGAAGGCGGCAGGGTTGTAGAGCAGGGCACTTATGATGAACTCTTGAAGACCAGTGATAAATTTCGCACCCTAGCAAAGGTGAAGTGAAAACGAGGTAAAAAATGAAAGGAATAATTTTGGCCGGTGGTTCAGGAACACGGCTCTATCCATTAACAAAGGCAGTCAGTAAACAGATATTGCCGCTTTACGATAAACCGATGATATACTACCCGCTGTCTGTTTTAATGTTAAGCGGTATCAGGGATATTTTAATTATATCAACGCCAAGGGACATACCATTATTCAAAGAGCTCTTTGGTGATGGCGCCTGGCTGGGGATGCATTTTAGCTATGCCGTTCAGGAAAAACCACGGGGGCTTGCCGATGCATTTATTGTGGGCGAAAATTTTATTGGAAAAGACAGTGTAGCATTAGTGCTTGGTGATAATATATTTTACGGAAGAGCCTTTAGTGATATTCTTACTGAAGCGGTTACTGAAATAGCGCAGGGTGCAGGCGGCGTGATATTCGGTTATCAGGTGCGGGATACTTCAGGTTATGGTGTAGTTGAATTTGATAGTAATGGTAAAGTTCTTTCAATAGAAGAAAAACCTGAGCATCCAAAATCAAAGTTTGCTGTTCCGGGGCTGTATTTTTATGATAATAATGTAATTGATGTAGCAAAAACGGTTAAGCCCAGTGAAAGAGGTGAAATAGAAATAACTTCAATTAATAATTATTATCTTAATCAGGGGCGGCTTAAGGTGGAACTATTAGGCCGGGGTATGGCCTGGCTCGATACCGGCACCTACGACGGCCTTCTGGAAGCCTCTAATTTTATACAGACAATTCAAAAACGGCAGGGTATGTATGTTTCCTGTATAGAGGAAATTGCCTACCACAATGGCTGGATAAACCGACAAGAATTACTTAATTTAGCTATCGCTTACAAAACAGAATATGGCCAATATTTGTGTGAGGTAGCGGAATGAATCCCTTTGTGTATAATCAAATAGCAGAGGGCAGTCGATTTTACGACCGAAAAGAAGAGACTCAAGAGATTATTCGCTGGCTGGAGAATGGGACAAATTTGGTGCTATATGGTCCGCGTCATTATGGAAAAACTTCTTTAGTATATAAGGTTATTAATTATTTTGAAGAAAAGGATTATATTTGCATCTATTTTAATTTCATGAATGTTTATTCACTGGAAAATTTTATAAGTCTTTATTCAAAAGCCCTGGCACGGAAGCAGCAACCGCTACAACGCTTTGCAAAGTTTTTACAAAATGGTGTAAAAAGTATTCGTCCTGTACTTAGTATTGACCCAAATACCGGTGCAGAAGAATTGTCAATAGATTTTGATAATTCACATATTAGCGTTCTTACTCTTGATGATATGCTGGACTTGACTGAAAAATTAGCCGGTAAAGACAATCGTGTATTTGTGTTTTTTGATGAATTTCAAGAGGCTGCAAAAATACCTAATATAAATTTTGAAGGGATGCTTCGCAGCAAAATTCAGTTTCAGGACAGGGAACGTATTAGGTATTTATTTTTTGGCAGTAAAACGCATTTGATGCAGCAGGCCTTTATGAATAACCGTCGGCCTTTTTATCAGTCGGCACGACCGGTTGTTCTTGGCTTGCCTCCCGAGAACGAGACAGTTGAATACTTGCTCAAAGTTTTTTCTAAAGAGGATATATCAATTAGTAAGGAATGTGCTGAATACATAATGCAAAAGGCCGGCAACATTCCATACTATGTGCAAATGCTTGGCTCTGAAATTTGGCAATATATGATGCCGGAGCAAAAAACAGTTACGAAAGAAATAATTAATGCAAGTGTAAAAATAGCTGTCAGTCATAATTCAGATACTTATGAAGAAATAATTTATAATGTATCGGAAAAGGCAAAAGATATGCTTTTGCTTATGGCAAATGATAAAAAAACATCTTTGCCTGACGAAGAACGAAAAGAAATAGAGCTCGAACTACGTGATAAAGGTATAACAGAATTCACAGATATGCAATACTATATTGCCGATCCATTTTTCAGATTATATATCAAAGAAATTATTAATGGTAATGGATTGATATAATGATAAAGAAACACTTGCTGTAGAAATGGTAATATCATTCAAGGGTGCTTGGAGGAGCAGAAAATGACAGATGAAGTTCGAATTGAAAAACTTGGCGGTTTGACCAATCAGAATTATTTGGTCAAGATTAAGGAAGGGCGGTATGTATTCCGCTTTCCTGGCGAGGGAACAGAGAATATGATTAATCGTCACAATGAAAAAACACATGAATTATTGGCAAACAAAATTGGAATTACCGTTCCGCTGCTGTTCTTTGATGATAATGCAGGTATCAAGGTAACTGCATATATTGATGATACTCAAACAATGAATGAAAACAGTATGAAAGACAGGGATAATCTATCGCTTGCTGCAAAGGTATTAAAAACACTGCACGATTGTGGTGAAGATACAAAAATTGCCTTTAATGTATTTGATATGATAGAGGATTATGAAAAACTCCTGAAAACAAGCGATGAAATTGTTTTTTATGATGATTATTCTGAAATAAAAGCAAAAGTATTGGCCTATCGCAGTGAAATTGAAAATGCTCATATTAAACCGGTGCCCTGCCACAACGACCCTTTGTGCGAAAACTGGCTCCGTAGCGGCAATCATATGTATCTGATTGACTGGGAATATGCAGGAATGAACGACGGAATATGGGACCTTGCCGATGTTTCAATAGAAGCAGGTTTACCGGCAAGCAGCGACGAATATTTTCTGCACGAATATTTTGGACGAAACGCTACAGAAGCGGAACTTCGCCGTTTTCATATTAATAAAGTGTTTCTCGATTTTCTTTGGAGCCTCTGGGGAAAATTGCGGGCGATGTATCACGAGGAAGGTATGGAAGAATATGCACTGAACCGTTATATTAGAGCAAAAAAGAATATTTCAATTATTGAAAGGGCACAATAATGGTATCAGGTTTACTGGCAGGTCTTTTATGGGGTTTGGACACGGTGATACTCGGTGTGGCTCTGGTGATGACGCCTTTTTTCAGCACGGAACAGGCGATATTTCTTGCGCCATTTGTCAGCACCTTTTTGCACGACATAAGTTCGTCAATATGGATGCTTATTTACATGGGCATAAAAAAAGAGTATAGCAAAATAATCCGCGCACTGAAAACACGGAGTGGTAAATTTATCATTCTTGCTGCTTTACTTGGCGGCCCAATTGGTATGACAGGATATGTGCTGGCTATCAATAATATCGGCCCTTCGTATACGGCAATTATTTCTTCGATGTTCCCGGCTGTTGGCGCACTGCTCTCTTTTATTTTTCTTAAAGAAAAGATGCGCTGGTATCAGATACTGGGGCTGCTTGTCAGTATCGGCGGTGTTATTGCGCTCAGTTACAGCCCCGGTGGAGAGGTTACTAATTTGGGCATTGGCCTTGTAGGTGCACTGATGTGTGTGTTTGGCTGGTCAATTGAAGCAGTCATTTGCGCTTATGGTTTGCGCGACCCAAACATTAGCGACGAACAGGCTTTGCAGATTCGGCAATTAACATCGGCCTTGTTTTATGCAATTATTTTACTACCCATATTAAGCGGCTGGCCTTTTACTGTTGAAATTGCAGGAAGCCTTAAAGATTTGTCGTTCAGTGCATCTTCTATTTTTGGCAACCCGATGCTTGTTATCATTATTTCCGCACTTTTTGGAACGGCATCGTATGTGTTTTATTACAAAGCCATTGTCAAAATTGGCGCTTCAAAATCGATGGCATTGAATATCACTTATTCTGCCTGGGCAATTCTTTTCTCATTTATGCTTTTAAAGACAACACCCAGTGTGATGAGTATCATTTGTGCACTGATTGTTATGGCAGGTTCTATTGTAGCATCGACAAAGGATTTGTATCCCAACAAATAAAGAGGAAGAATAATTGAAAATAGCAAAGAAACACCTATCATTTTTGGTCTTTTGTATTGAATATTATTCAGCGCACATTAAAAGCTCCTCATCTGAAGTATACAAATTATTTGTTAGAACCGGACTTCTTAATATGTTAGTGAATGATTATGAAGATTTACATGGTATGTCCTTTGAGTACTTAATGCAGTTTTTTGACGAATATTTTGGAGAAAAGGTATGATACTGTATCATGGGAGTATAGTTTCAGTTTTAGAGCCCCAAATTATTATTACAGAGGCCGGCAGAGATTTTGGCCCCGGATTTTATACAACAAGCATTAAACAGCAGGCTGAAAGATGGGCTCGCAGGAAGGCAAAAATACAAAAGCGATTACTCCATGAAGCACAGGCTATTGTTAGCATTTATGAGTTTGATGAAACGAATTATGATGTATTAAGAGTTTTGCATTTCCCTGAGCCTTCTATTGACTGGCTTGATATGGTATGCCATTGTCGAAGCGATAATTCATTCAAACACGGTTATGATATAGTTACAGGTAAAATTGCAAATGATACAGTTGGAGAAACGGTAAGTTATGTTGTTCAAGGAATAATGAGAAAAGAAGATGCTCTCGAGAAGTTGAAATTTGAGAATATAAACGATCAAATTTGTTTTTTCACAAATAAGGCGCTTCAACATTTAACCTATACTGGTTTCAGAAAAATTGCTTTATGACAGAAAAACATACATTGATAAAGGCCACTATTATACCGGAAGTAATTAAACTTATCGGGGATGAATGCAGGATATCAGAAGAAGATGCAATGAAGAAGTTTTATGAAAGCCCAATTTCTGATGCTTTGGATGATGATGAAACGGGACTATGGGGTATGAGTCCCCTATATATTTTTTCGTTGTTTAAACAAGAAGCAATTGACCTTGACGGTGAATGACGGCAAGGAGAAAATTGCGGGCGAAGTATCACGATGAAGGCATGGAAGAGTATGCGCTGAAGCGTTATATTATGGCAAAGAGGTGATTATATGAAACGTATCAGAATAAAAAATTTTGGCCCTATAACTCAGGGGTATAAACGTGCAGACGGTTGGTTTGATATAAAGAAAGTTACCTTTTTTTGCGGCCCCCAGGGTAGCGGAAAAAGCACTATTGCTAAACTCATTTCCTCATTCTTATGGATAGAAAAAGCATTGCTGCGAGGTGATTTTACAGAGAAAGAACTAAACTATTCATTTCTTCGCAATGAACGATTTAAATACTTAGGCATTGACAACTATTTTCTATTGGAAAATGGAACTGAAATTGAGTTTGAAAGCGATGTTTATTCTTTTAGGTGTATTAGTAAAAAAATAACTGTAAAATCAAATTTGGGAAAACAATATATTCGGCCAAAAATAATGTACATACCTGCTGAAAGAAATTTATTAAGCACTGTAAATGATAAAATACTTGATAACATGAAAGGATTACCGCAAACACTTTATACACTTCTTGCAGAATATAACAAAACTAAAAAAAGTATTGGAAGTAGCAAGCAACAATTGCCTTTAGAGGATGTTTTCTTTTATTATGACGAGAAAAGTGATACATCTTTTATTACAAACAAGGCACAAACATACAAATTGCCTGTAAGCGAGAGTGCAAGTGGTTATCAGTCGCTTATTCCAATGACCTTAGTATCACATTATTTGGCAGAAGAAGAAAATTATCTGAATGGTTCATCTGTTCAACCATTAACCTATAATATTGAACAAAGAATGAAGTCCGGCTTGAATAAGATGAATGTGCCTGATGTGGTATTACATTTTTCATCGGGTGATGTAAGTTTAGAATTAAAAGCAGTTTTAGATACATCGGGAATACCATATGCTATTACCGAAAAAGCGAGTAATCGAAAAGTGGCCTATAATCAAATAGAGAATAATTTATTAAATTACCTGTCTCGTTTTTACAATCAATGTTTTGTTAATATAGTAGAAGAACCGGAGCAAAATTTATATCCGGCATCCCAACGATTAATTTTGTATGATTTACTCTCTTGCAACAATAAGAAAAAAAATAATATGCTTGTATTAACAACGCATAGCCCCTACATGCTATATTATATAACGCTTGCAATAAAAGCCGGACAGTTGCTGGCAAAAGGTGTTCCTTATAATAAGATTAAAAGCATTATTCCTGAGAATGCCATTGTTCATGGTTCTGATGTTGTTATTTATGAACTTAATGAAAAAGGTTTTATAAATAAACTAAGCTCATATAAAGATATGCCTTCTGATACAAATATTTTAAACAATGAGATATCTAAAGGAAATGATGATTTTGATAAAATGCTTTACCTGGAAAAAAATGCAGGATGAAAATCAATTTCTTCGATAAAAAATATATTTCAGAGCCATCCAGAAACAATGCGAAATATGGAATAATTGATGCTGATAACAGGACAAAGAAACCTGCATATACAACATTATTGCATTGTGAAGAATGGGAAGCTGTTGTTATAAATAATGGCACTAAAAATATACAATTTGTTGCGGTTGACCATAATATTGTGCTTCTAAAGAAGCAAGGCCGTTTAAAAGATGACTCATGTGATGGATTTTTATATACCGTAGATACTAATGATAAATTATGTTTTGTAGAAATTAAAGGTGGGGATGGAGTAAAAAATTGGGCAAATGATGCATTTAAGCAACTGCAAACCACATTGCGTCATTTTAATATGAGTCATAAAAATATTGACTATAAAGAAAAAGTCGCTTATGCTGCAAATGCAGTCCACCCTGAATTTGTAACTTTCAAAGCAACCCGGAAAGAAAAGTTTATTGATAAAACAGGCTTCGATTTACAGTTTTGTTATAAAATTGTATTTTGAGTGATAACAGACCATAAGAGATAAAACTCGATAAAGTTTGTTTTAATGATGCCATTAATTTTCAATGGGATATTATAATTGAACTTGAGAGCGGAATGATACAGGCAATGCAGCTCTAAAGGCGATAAAAGCGGAGGAAGGTGTATGAACCCATTTGTGTATGCTGATTTAGCCAGAGAAGAACATTTTTTTGACAGAGAAGAAGAAACACGCTACATTATGAGTACCCTTACAAGTGGGAACAATATGGTTCTCTATGCACCACGCCGCTATGGTAAAACTTCGCTTGTTTATCATGTTATGGAAAAACTTGAGAAAGAGAAATACACCTGTATTTATTTTGATTTTATGAAAGTGTTTTCTGTGGAAAATTTTGTTCGTATGTATACCAAAGCGCTCTATGAAAGACAGAATAATTTACAGAAAATTTCTGCTACTTTAGTATCTACTCTTAAATCTATTCGTCCAATGGTGGTTTTTGATGATGACGGTAAACCGGAAGTCACTGTTGATATAGCACATACACCAATTGATATAAATACAATTGAAAACCTGATTGATGTGCCCGAGAAGATTGCGGAAAGTAACAAAGAAATAAACAAGGTTATTGTTTTTTTTGATGAATTTCAGGAAGTAGAGCGGCTTAAAGATATACACATGGAAGCATTGCTCAGGAGTAAAATTCAGTTTCAGGCAAAAACAAGTTATTGTTTTCTTGGAAGCAAAAAACATCTTTTGCAAGACATGTTTCTGAATTATAAGAGGCCGTTTTACAACTCTGTCGCTCATCTATCAATAGGCCCTTTGGCAAGAGAAGATACAATTAAATATCTACAGACGGGTTTTGAAAATTCAAAAATTCTGCTCACAAAAGATGATATTATATATTTAATAGAAAAGGCAAATGATATACCATATTATATACAAATGCTTGCTTCGGAAGTGTGGGAGTATTCAGTCGGAACTAAAGAACCGGTCAATACTAATGTTATGGATATATGTGTTAAACGTATTATAAAAAAACAGTCTGGTTTATATTATGAAATATTTGACAGACAAACAAAAGGCAAAAAAGAATTGTTGATAGCATTGATTAATGACGGATTTATGATTAGTTCAATGGAATTTATAAAAAAACATAATTTGAGCAGTATAACAACAGTTCAAAATGCAGCCAAAAGTTTGTTAAACGATAGTATCGTCGAAAAAGATAAAGATAGATGGTTTATAGCCGACCCATTTTTCAGAACATATATAAAGCAAGTTATTAATGGGACTGGTTTGATATAATGATAAAAAAATGAATGAACGAGTTAAAATACAATATTTGTTTCTTTGCATGATGAAGTGTGCCGTAAAACGCCATACAACACTTAAGGCAGTTTATTCTTATTTTAATCAGTATGGCGCTGTGTCTTTTTTAATGGATTGCTATGAGGCGGAGCACCAGTTGTCGCTTGAAGATGCTGTGGAAGATGCTGAAACCGTATGTCGTAACAACGGGGGAACCTGGTGACAATTATTGTGCAACTACGGAAAACAGGAATTTATTATGACTAGTTGTGAATACAACATCCCCCTTGTTTGCGCAGATACGATTTATTATTATATGCGGGATACCGATATACCATTGACTCGAGCAGTTGAAGATTTTTTGTCATCTGAAGTTTTCGCTTGTCTGGAAGACACGAAAACAGGTTTATATCGGGAAAGTCCTGGCTTAGTGTATGACCTATTCAGAGACGAACTTAGCAATGGCAAACTAATTCAAGAAGAGATATAATAAACTTAAATGAAAAAGATTTTATTACATATTTTTATGTGCATCATTTCTGCATCACTTACCTGGGCAGAGGCCCCTGTGCAGGATTTTGGCAATGCAACACTAAAAACTACAGAAGAAGACTATTACGACTTTCTTGTATTGCAGGGCATTGTTGAACGTCCTTATCTGAATTACCGAACATTATCAGACAATAGATATCAAATCTTATCCGATAATTCTTCCTCCTCCCCCCTTGCGGGGGAGGTTGGGTGGGGGGGAATCACTCACCCCTGGCAAAACCTGAACCTGGGCTACCCACATCAATTGTTTGGTGAAAAGAATTCCTTCAATTCACTTTCCATGCAGGTGTTCGGGCCTGATTTATTTATGTCCTATAACACTGCGGCGCCTTATGGGCAAAACGATGGGGCATTATGGCAGGGCAGGGGTTTTAATGCAAGTTTTACTACAGGTATACGCTTTGAAGGCTGGGGAGTAGAAGCGACGCTAAAACCGCAACTTGCATTCAGTCAGAATGCGGCATTTAAGTATATGCCTACCTCAAGCTCTATGCAGGGAGCAAATTATGCAGGAAAGGCAGATACATACGGATACTTCTGGGGGCTTGTAGATGCTCCACAGCGTTTTGGTGATAAGCCTTTCTTTACCTATGATTGGGGGGACAGCGAAGTTCGCTGGTCGCCATTAACATTGATTAGTGCATTTACAAATTGGTCTGGATGGGATGGCTTTGATAAAAACTTGACGATAGGTTTTGGCACACAGGCTGTGTGGCTTGGGCCTTCGTATCTCAATTCGATTCTGCTTTCCAACAATGCACCGACTTTTCCGAAATTTGATATTGGTATCAGGCGTCAACGGGTGACCATTCCTGGACTTGGATGGTATATTGGGGATATAGAATTCAGATTGTGGACAGGCCAGTTAAGTGAATCGAAGTATTTCGATAATGATAGCAATAATGATAAATGGATGATGAATGGTTTATCTCTCGCTTATAGTTTCCCAGATACCTTTTCTTGGTTAGATGGATTAACATTCTTTGCAAATCGTATCTCGATAACACCATGGGATTTTAAAAACTTGAAATATCTTTTCCCTAACAAATATAATGCTGATTGGACTGGGGAAGTAAGTTCTGAAGACCAAAAAATAACTTTCGGAGCCATATGGGTTTTTCCAAAAATTGGTTTTGAAGTTTATTTAGAGCTTGGAAAGGATGATTATAGTAATGAAATAATTACTCCTTGGCATACATTGACATATACTGCTAGTATTAAAAAAGTATTTAATTTTACAAAAGGAGTAGGTGCAGAACTTATTTTTGAACTAAGCAGCATGGAATCATCTCGAGATTATCTGTTTAAGCAGCAAGGCGGTTACACGTGGTTTATGCACCCCAACATGATGGGATATACTAATGGTGGTCAATGGCTTGGAGCAGGTTCTGGTTACGGAGGAAATAGTCAATATATTGAATTTAAAGTTTTTTACCCAAAAGGTACGTCATCAATTTTTCTGCACAGGGATAATCCTGATAATAATTATATTTGGAGTCATACAGTAAGAAGTTTAGGTAATGATATGGCAATAATTAGACAATATGATGACAGTTATAAAGCAAATGTGAATATTGGTATTACAACTAGCTACAATGTAATCGGAAATTTAAGATTAAGTGGTGGCTTTATATATAACTATATCAAAAGGCCATATTTTGACAAGTGGGACATAAGTTCTGCACCAATCCATAATGTTTCGATACAATTAGGTATAAAATATTGTTTCTAGGCATGAAAGAAAATATGGTGCAAAAAATTACTAAGCGACAAATTCATGAGAATGTTGCTTGATTCTGGACAGATTAAGTATGAAGAGGTAAAAGCGATGCGTTTTTTTAATACAATCGGGCCTTGTAATCCGGTAGACCACTATATGCTTCCTCCTGAAGACCGACTAATTGGCGCTCAGTTACATCGGTATATCAGGGACAAACTCTATTGGGTTTTACATGCACCAAGGCAGACTGGGAAGACAACATTCTTACAGTCATGGATGGCAGAAATTAATTCTGGTGATGAGGCAATTGCCTGTTATGTAAGTATTGAGACAACACAGGGGCTTTTGGATCGGGAAAGAGGGATACCTGCTATTTGCGCGGCTATTCGACAATTTGCTTCGACATATAAAATGCCTATTCCGAATACTAACACAGATGACCCGGCAATGATGTTGCAGAATATACTGGCAAATTGGTCTGAATTAATCAAACCCAGGCCGCTTGTGGTGTTGTTTGATGAAGTAGATGTATTGCAGGATGATACCCTTATCAGTTTTTTGCGGCAACTCCGTAGTGGTTTTGCAAATCGGGGGATAGGCGAGTTTCCGGTATCGATAGCGCTTGTCGGAATGCGTGACCTCAAGGATTATATTACAGCGGCAAAAGGTGGAGTTGCACCGAATCTAACTTCGCTTTGCGAAGTTAGGTCTCCATTCAATATAAAAGAAGATTCTGCGATAATTGGAAATTTCAGCCGTGATAATGTAGCGAGCCTTTTTGCGCAGCGTACAAAAGAAACCGGACAAAAGATAGCAGATGATGCGCTTGATTATGTCTGGGAACAATCACGAGGTCAGCCCTGGATTGTGAACTCTCTCTTTAGCCGCGCTACCATGCGGGTGTTACAAGAAGATGATTATCAAACGGTAACTATTGAACATATTAAACAAGCTAGAAAGCAGCTTATTCTTGCACGGGAAACTCATCTTGATTCACTATCCCGCCGTATGAATGACCCTCGTGTCCGTTATGTTATGAATACCCTGATGACAGGAGAACCTGATACTGACTTGACCAAGAGTGATGGCTTCATGCTTTGTGAAGATTTGGGCTTGGTAACTAAAGAAAAGGGGACTCCGCAAGTTGCCAATCCCATATATCGTGAAGTTCTGGCACGGGAAATGACCTATAGCACCCAGGATGCTATCCCCCAGCCAGAATTCCGCTGGCAGAAACCTGATGGCAGCCTTGATATGGACGCACTACTTAAGGAATTCCAGAAATTCTGGCGGCGTCATTCTGAGATTTGGGAGCAGAAATCCGGTTATACAGAAGTATTTCCTCATCTGCTTTTGCAAGCCTTTTTGCAGCGGGTTCTAAATGGCGGAGGCAGACTCGAGCGTGAATATGCAGCAGGCCGTGGCAGAATGGACATTGCTGTTGAGTATAAAGAAAAAATATATATCATTGAAATAAAATTAATACACAATTATGACACACCGGATATGGTCAGGGAAGAAGGAAGTGAGCAAATAGAACGATACCGGGATAAGATTGATAAAAATGCGCCCTGCTATCTGCTTATATTTGACCGCCGTGATGCATCGAAAAAGGCGCCTTGGGATGAACGGCTGAGTTGGAATATAGAAGATGGTATTACGGTAGTAGGGTGTTAGAATAGTAGTAAAATATTTATCTACATAATGAGATAAATAATATTATATTAAATAAGGAGATTTAAATTATGAATTATGAAGGATTAATTTTTCTGAAGGATTTGGAAAAGCTGAACAGTTTCAGATTGTGTGAACTTGCTTTATGTGCGTAGCTGGGGGGGGGGGCGGCGCGC
>JAISIL010000013.1 GCA_031262035.1 Spirochaetaceae bacterium
GACATTTCTTTGTCCCCCTGCTGTTATTATATCACATTTTTTCGCTTAAGTTTATGATGTTGGGCCGAAGGCCATTCGTGTTATTCGTGGTTACTATAAAGTTAAATGATTTTGCCCTGGGAAAAGGTGCCTGGCACCGTTCTTATAAACAGCGTCGGACGGCATCCTGCCAGGCTTTCAGTTTTGCTTCCCGTTTTGCCTTGTCCATTTCGGGCTTCCAGATTTTTCGTTTGAAGGCGTCAAAAACTGTTTTGCTATAAAGCCCGGCGCTGATTCCTGCCATAAAGGCTGCGCCTGCGCCGGATAGTTCTTCTATAGAAGGAACCGAGATGCGGCAATCGGCAATATCGCTCTGAAACTGCATCAGATAGGCGTCGTTTGTCGGGCCGCCGTCGACTCTGATTTCTTCTATTATACAGGCTGCGTCCTCTCGCATAATATTGATAATGTCAGTAATCTGATAAGCGATGCTTTCCTCGCCGGCCTTTACCAGTTCTGCCCTGCCGGTGCTGCGCCCCATGCCGCAGAAGATGGCACGGGCCTCGCTGTTCCAGTAAGGGGCGCCAAGACCGCTGAATGCAGGCACAAGGATAGTCCCATCATTTTGATTGGCCGATGCAGCCAGCGTCCTCGCTTCTTTTGATGAGGATAAAAGATGCAGGTCGTCGACGAGCCATTTGATGACAGAGCCGGTATAATTGATGTTTCCTTCGAGGACATAGTTTACGGTATCATCTATGGCATAGCCGATACTGGTAGCCAGCCCTTGTTTGCTGGACAATGGTTTATCACCAATGTTCAGCATAACCGATGAACCTGTTCCATAAGTTGCCTTAATCAGGCCCTTTGTGTGGCAGCCCTGCGCATAAAATGCCGCATGCGAATCGCCCATCATTGCATGTATGGGAATTGGTTTTGGTAGTGTGCCTTCAAAATCCGTTTCTGCAAAGAGGCTGTTACTGGCCCGCACATCGGGAAGCATATTTTTGTTGACGCCAAACAAGGCACACAATTCATCGTCCCATTGCAGAGTATTGATGTTTAGTAATTGTGTCCGTGAAGCATTGGAAAAATCGGTCGCAAAAACCTTGCCCCCGGAAAGTTTAAATAGAAGCCAGGAATCGATAGTGCCGGCATGTAAATCTTTATCTAAATATTTAGATACACCGCTATTACGCAAAAGCCAGGCGATTTTTGCCGCTGAAAAATAGGGAGAAAAGGGGAGGCCTGTTTTTTCTTGAACAATTTTTTCGGCTTCTTTATTCTGTGCAATTATTTCATCGCAGATTGCCTGCCCCCTGTTGCATTGCCAGACTACGGCATGGTTAATAGGCTTGCCTGTTGTTTTATCCCAGGCAATTGCCGTTTCCCGCTGGTTCGATATGCCGCAAGCGATTATACTGTTCGCCACGGTGGTTGAGCCTGTCGAAACCACCGCCTTCTCAGCTTCCGCTTTCTCAATCACCTTTTGAACACTTGCCAGAGTATTCCGGTAAATTTCTTCGCCGTCATGGGAAACCCAGCCCTCTTTTGTGATAATTTGTTCATGGGGGGTGTCGGCACGGGCGATAAGGCTGCCTTTTTCGTCAAAAAGCATTGCTTTTGTGCCTGAGGTGCTTTGGTCTATAGAAAGTATATATTTCAAGGCTTTGCCCCCACCCAACTGAAAATGCTGTCGCATTTTATCCCAAAGGGAGAGGAGTATACATTTTTAACTTTTTTCACAATGCCTTCTGCCGTTAAACCATAATGTGCAAAAACTTCTTCCGGTTTGCCTGCAATTACCGGTTCATCGGGCAAACCCATATTAATGACCTTTATTGGGCATTCGTTTGCCGTTATTTGACTGACCATTGCACCGAGGCCGCCGTAGATGCTCTGTTCTTCAATGGTGATGATTGCCTTGTGGGTTTGTGCTGCTTTTATTATTGCATCCCGGTCAATTGGTTTTAGGCAATACATGTCGATAACTGTGGCGCTAATGCCCTTTTCTTTTAGCATAATGCCGGCGTCCAAGGCAGGGCGAACCATATCGCCGCAGGCTATAAGGGCAATGTCGGAGCCTTCTGTAATGGTGATGGCTTTATTTAAGACAAAATTGGCCCCTCCTCCAACCCCTCCCGCAAGGGGAGGGGAGTTTTCTGAATACACATCGGCCGAGGCGTTTCGGCCGACACGGATGTAGGCGTTTTTAGTATCTTTGACTAAATATTTACATAAATATTTAGTCAAAAATTTATCGCTGGGAATGTAGACCCTGGTGCCGGGGAGGCTTGCAAGAGCGGCAATGTCGTTTACCGAATGGTGGGTTAAACCCAAAGCGCCATAACTAATGCCCCCCGACACGCCGACCAGTTTTACATTTGTTCCCGAATAGGCTACATCAACCTTAATTTGTTCAAGGCTCCGGGTAGACAAAAAAGATGCAGGGCTTGCTACAAAAGGTTTTTTTCCGCAGCGTGCCATTCCGGCAGCAATACTCACCAAATTCTGCTCGGCAATGCCCACTTCGATAAACTGTTCGGGAAAACGCTTCGCAAAAGCCGCCATAGAAGATGACCCACGAGAATCAGAACAGAGAACAACAATATCCTTATCATTCTCCGCTTCTTCAATAAGAACATCACAAATCACTTGACGGTTTGGAATTGTATGTGTCATCATAACCTCCGCGCCTCCGCGCCTCCGCGTGAGTTTAATTCTTCCATAGCAAGATTATATTCGTCTTCATTAGGAATCTTATGATGCCACTCAGCCTTATTCTCCATAAACGAAACCCCACAACCTTTAGTAGTATGCGCAATAATCAGTAAGGGCGAGTTCGC
>JAISIL010000024.1 GCA_031262035.1 Spirochaetaceae bacterium
GGCCGATATAACCAACAGCATAAAGCTCATCAATGGCAAGGAGGTTTGCAAAATTAGTTGCATTGTTCAGTGCGGCATAATTACTAACATCATATTGGTAGTCTTTATTCCCAGGCGGCCAAAAGCCGGCAGGGTTTAATTTCACCTTCATAATTGCCTTGCCGGCATTACTGCTGCCTTCTACATTTAACTTGCCCAGCAAGATGCCGGGGCGCCACATATTTTCAGCAGGTATCATCTCATCATAATACCCAAAGAGGCCGAATTGAATTTCGCCGCCGATGGTTGCGCCCAAACTATTTGTAAAAGACGCGAAACCGGAATCATCGCCGCTTGCCTCATCATCAAAACCAAAACCGAAATCCTGTGCAGATATTAACACAACAAAAGACGCAAAAAGAGCGCAAAGAAGTAATTTTTTCATCTTGCCCGTCCTGTTTGAAGGTAATCTGTGTCAAATACCCCTTCGGGAATATTCATATCATATTCTACCCGATTCATAGTAATAACAGTGTTCGTTCCTGCTGCCACTGTTGATATTTTCATGGAATGTGGCGTCATGTGAACAGTGCCGTCCTTGCCTTTATCCGCCTGATAGCCGGAAAGCTCCATTATTTTGGTGGCATTTGCATCGTTACTATTTTTGTATAATTCAATCTTGTAAACAAGGCTGTCGTCCTTACCGACAAAGTAAAGCATCTTCTGATACTGATAATCAGAATCTTTTGGTACTGACTGCACAACAAAGCAGGCCTTTCCATCGGCTGTTCCATCTGCCAGCTTGGTTTTTGTGTCATCATCAGTGTCACGGCTGGTAATGCTCATATCATCGTAGGAAAAATCGGTGCCCATAAACGAACCTCCGCTTTCACTGGATGCAATCCGGCGAACCTTGTTCAGAGAAGGAAGGTAAATCCATTGGTCGCTGCCGCCCTTGCCATTATCCTTGGTAAGAAACCGTGTTTTTGCCTGGGCTGGGGGAGCAAGAAACTGCACCACCGTGCGGGCATTCCCATTGGCATCTTCTTTTGAGAATTGGTCAATAGTCATTGCAGCACCTTTATTGCCATTCTTGTCGGTAACAACAATGGTGTCACGGCTGCCCATACTGCCACCAGAACCAAAGCCACCCATTGTGTCTTTCACCTTCTGCATGATGGCGTCGGCGTCTTGTGCTGTTATAGTAGCCACAAAGGACAGGAACAACACGAACATTAGACAAATCTTTTTCATTATACATCTCCTATATATATATTTTTATACATCAACACGGGTTTTATAAGAGCAAGGCGACGCCTTGCCCCTACGGACCATATATGAATTTCGGCTTCACTGTGGTCAGCATTACCGGTATCAGTGTTAAACTTACTGTAGCACTTACCAGCATGCTCAGCATAATAAGGCCGCCGAATTGGCCTAACATTCTAAAATTACTGAAAACCAATACCCCAAAGCCCAGACCTACAGATGCTGCATTTATTATAATTGCCTTTCCTGAAATCCGGAAAGTCCGCAAGAGGAAGTCTGATGCTACACCGCCTTGTGCAAGTTCGTCCTGGTATTCACGCTTAAAGGTATCAATTATGTGTATAGTATAATCGATACCTATACCGACAGAGAGGCTTGCAATTAATGCCGTCCCAATGTTTAAGGTAATGCCTGCAAACCCCATGATGGCAAAGTTTACCATTATGGCCAGTGCTATAGGTATAGCCCCAATAATGCCTGCCATGATAGACTTGTAGGATATAGACAGTATCAGTATAACCATTAAGACTGATATAACAATAGAAATAACCTGTGAATCAACAATTAAATCGGCAATAGAGCTTTGGGTAAAGGCATTTCCCCCAATGGTATAGCCGGTGTTCAGTGCCTTGTGGTCTCTGTCAAACTGTATCTCGGTTTTTATGCTGTCGGGAAAATTCTCTGCTATATAATGGTTCATCTTATCGAGCACCTGTTTTGTTTCCTGGTCGCCGGATACCTTTAACTGAATCATACTGCGGATAGCTGTAGGGCTCATTGGGTCGTTTGCATAATCAGAAAAATCCCCACCGGAAAGCAGCATTAGATAATTCTGCACAATACCTGCAAGCTCTGCATCAGTACTTTTACCATAACGCGCCGGGTCGCGGGGAATTTCATAATAAGCAGCCCCTTCATAATTAGTCAATGCCTCAATCTTCCGAACAAGCTCCGCCGGTGTTTTTACCTCACTGTCGGCAAGCGCATCGGACATAAAATCGACTATATCCGCTGCTGTGTAGTCATTAATAGTCCATGAAGTGGTCTCGACAGGCTCGACCACCGTATTATTCGTGCCATTTGTGTCATTCGTGGCTACATCTTCTTCAAAATCACCAAAACCGAAGTCTCCGAAGCCAAAATCTAGCGAATCGACATCTTCACTCGCTACCTGCTCGCTGCTACTTGCTACTTCCCTATATCCTGTCGGCGCTTCATCGACATTGAACACCTGATTAATCCGTTTCACCGTATCGGTGAAGCCCACTACCCTGCCCACCTGGGGCACATTGGCATCCATCCATTTGGCAAAATCATCTACAGCGCCCAATACTTTGGGGTCAAAAAGTTCTTCGGTAGAGTCTGCTGTAATAACAATGCTTAAATCGCTTGAGCCGCCAAAGTATTCATCCATAAAGTTAGAAGATTGAACAACATCGGAGGTATCCTTGAAATAATTTACTGTATTATTATCAATTATCAAACGGGAAAGACCAATAATTGAAAAAACAACTGCAAGAGCGGTAAGGGTAAGTATAGTTTTTCGCTTCCGCACCACAGCCACTAAACCACCAGCAACGACTACATCAAAGGCCCGGTGGCGGTTATGTGGGGTGGTGGTTTCGACAGGCTCAACCATCGAGCGCTTTTTCGGCACTCCCTTCAGCAACATCAGCGAAGGTATCAGGGTGACGGCCACAACGAAAGCCACGACGACGCCCCAACTGGCGAAAAGGCCGAACCAGCGGATGGGGACAATTGGGGTAAAGCAGAATGATATAAAACCGGCAAGTGTTGTAAGGGCGGCAAGTCCCACGGGTTTAATCAGATGGGAAACCAAGGTATAAACTAAATTGTTGTATTCCTCAGTCGAAAGGTTTTCGGGCTTTATCTTCATTTGTTCATCGTAATGTGTTACCACATGGATGCCGTAGGCAGAGCCGACAGCAAGGAGTATAACCGGCAAGATTGATGATATAATAGAAAGTTTTATTCCCACAAGAGGCATTGCGCCGATTGTCCAAACGACGGCGACAACAACGGTAAGCAGGACAAGAAAAACCGACTGCCAACGGCGGAAACTGAAAAACAGTGTCGCCAAAAGAACAATGACAACAAGGGGAATCAGAAAAATCAGGTCTTGTGCAACAGCCTCATTGATAGAAGCGCTTACAATAGGCTGGCCGGTAACAAAAACATTGCAATCATCTGCAAAAAGCTCACGAGCCCTGTCGCGGATTCCCATAACAAGGCTCACCGCCTCAGGCTCGCCGGACTTGTCTATCGGGATATCAAGGGTAATCATCATTGAGGCAGCCTTGCCGTCCTTACTGATGAGAACACCGTCAATGAGTTCCCAGGAAGAAAGCCTTTGTTTCAGCTCTTCCAACTCGGCCGGGGTGCCGCTAAAGTCATCGGGGACAAGGTTGTCGGCAAAAATAGTATCACCCGAGGCAGTTATGTATTGGGTGCTCATCACCGAATTGACCGCTCTTATAAGGGGAAGGGCCTTCACCTCATCTGCAAATGTGCGCATTTTAAGGAGAAAAGCAGGGTCATAGATTGTGCTATACGGACGCTCGAAACCAACAAGCATCATTACCTGTCCGCCAAAGGTCTCATCAAGATAGTCCGATATGATGTGTGCCTTACTTGAATCCGGAATAAATTCAAGATTATTGTTATCAATACGCGCCTGGGTTAAGCCGTAAGCAAAAACCAATGTAATAGCGGCAATGACAATAACTATTATTAATGGCCTTTTGAAAAACTTTTGCATACCCAGAGTATACTGGATTTATCAATTTTTTACAAGGTCTCGGGAAGTTTTTTTACCGAAAAATGCATTCATAGTGAATTCATAAACTCTGATTTATTGTATTAATTATCTTTTCTCTGACCTTTTCGGTAAGAACATTGCGTTTTTCCTCGGGGGCAAGGCTTGCCGTGTCGATGGGGGGAAGGTAGGTCAGATACACCGGCCCCTTTTGCGCATAGCCCTTTTCTTCATATATATGGTAAGCGCCTGTAATGGCCACGGGGACAATCGGCTGTTCGGAAAGCACGGCAAGCTTCATTGCACCGGTTTTAAAGGGAAGCACGCCCCTGCCCCGGCTTCGGGTTCCTTCGGGGAAAATCATAATGGCATTTCCCTTTTTTATCTTCTCGGCCCCCTTGTGAATAGAACGCAGAGCCCTGCGGGGATTCTTCCGGTCGACAAAGACGCCGCCTACAAGGAGTATCCAGAGGTTTAAGAGAGGAATATAGGAAAATTCCTTTTTTGCAACAAAACCGATGCGCCGTTTTGAATAGGCAAGCAGCATAACCACATCGAAAAAGCTTTCATGGTTTGCCACAAAACAGACGCCGCCTTTCCGTGGAATATTTTCCCGCCCCTTAACGGTCACTTTGCAGCCGACCAAGGCAATAATGCTTCTGCCAAAAGCCACCGAAGCCAGATGTATCAGGGCTTCATGCACCGGCCGTATATGCAAGGCCTGAAGAATCAGGGCAATACAGCCTATCGGAATAAAAAGGACCATGCAAATAGCAACCCAGAAGAAAATTAAGACTGTCTTACATTTTGCTAGTGCTATACTCATAATTCCTCCTTAATAATTAACCGCGAACCACGCGAACAGGTTTTTAGGTGCCGGAAAGTTCCCTTAATTTCCGGTATGCTTCGT
This sequence comes from Spirochaetaceae bacterium, assembly GCA_031262035.1. GTDB lineage: Bacteria > Spirochaetota > Spirochaetia > Treponematales > Breznakiellaceae > JAISIL01. The sequence continues at coordinate 4,935 of JAISIL010000024.1, forward strand.
TTATAACCTGCCTCATGCCAATGTCTATATTGTAGTCCATGTCGTCGAATAGGCTTTCTAGTGTTGAGATGCTTTCGTTTACTGCTGTCCAGAATTTTTTGGTTGGGCGGAAGAAGTAGGCGCCGTAGCTGTCGGTGCGGAGGCAGGCAAAACCTTCTTTGCCCTTTGATTGCACCGGCTGGAGGAGCCAGTCGAGGTTGCTGATAAGTTCTTCCAGGTTTGTGTCCACACGGAATTCTTTTTTCTTGATGTCTGCCCAGCCTTTTAAGACCTTCTTTTGCTTTAGCTTTTCGATTATCTCTCTCCGGGATTCTCTCTTTTTCGGCCTTTCCTGCCTGCCTTTGCGCCCTTCCCTGCCCTCAGCTTTTTCCTTGTTCTTCCCCCTGCCATTCACAAGCGCCGGACAAAGTTCTTTTACCATTGTTTCCGACAAGGGGGACACGGACATGGCATACATACGGGTGGTGCGAACAATTTCGCCTGCAACAATGTATTCAGGACTTTCTTTAAACATTACCGAACCGGGGTGAATCAATATACGCTCCTCGGTGAGGCTTCGGTATATTTCCCTGCCTGCCTTTACACAGACAAATTGCAGAAGGCCCTTTGCCACACAGCGAAGGTAATTGTCCAAAACGCGCCCGTCGTTCAGGTTTCCCCCCTGTATTGTTGAACCGATTTTATTGACAATGTCCTCTAGTTGGGCGTCGACATTTTCAATTTCTGCCATTGCACGCTCGTCCAAAAAGTTTTTTTCGCAAAACTTTCCTTTTAATGGGGCTGCTTTATAGGCGGCAAAGAGTTTCAGGTAGGAGATAAAGTCGCCCCGTGCGTCACGGAAACGGTGATGTGCCTGCCTGGCCTCAATCTCCTGGCCCGGAGGCAGAATATAGGGGCTCTGTGTTGATAAAAAGGAGGCTGCTATCACCGCTTGTTCTATTACCTCCGGGTAATGCATAATGGCCTCAACAATAATCCGTGAATGCCGTGGCTGCAAGGGAAAAGCTGTCATCATCTTCCCTATATTGGTGAGGCTATATTCATGACCATGGCCTTCCAGTGCATCAAGCATCTTTAATGTTTCTACGGCTGCGACAAAACCTTCACGGCCGGGGTTGGATATAAAGTCGAAGTCGTCAAAAGAATCGATGCCCAGGTCGGCCATACGCAAGACAACCTCGGCAAGGTCGCTTCGAAAAATCTCTTCGGTAGTGTATTCAGGACGGCTCTCATAGTCGGACCTTGTGTAAAGCCTATAACACAGGCCCGGTCCGGTTCTGCCTGCACGCCCTCGCCGCTGTTTCGCAGCCGCCTTGGAAATATATTCTTCGATAAGGCTCGAGGTATAGGTGCGGGGGTTATAATAGTTCATTTTGACAAGGCCTGAATCAATAACTGTTCCAATACCGTCAATGGTCACCGAGGTTTCGGCAATGTTTGTTGCTATAACCACCTTGATTTTACCCTTTGGCGTCTTCTGAAAGACCCTTTCCTGTTCTTCCTTCCCCAGTCTGCCGTAAAGGGGCAGCACAAAGAGCTTTTTTTCGAGCCGGCCCATTACCAGGCGCTCCATGCAGTCCTTTATTGCCCGTTCACCGGGAAGAAACACCAGGCAATCCTTTTTTTGCCTTGCAATGATGCTTTCAATCTTGGTATTCAGGGCTTCATAGTCGGTTTTCCCCTTGGATTGTGGCACCGGGTCATAAATAAGGGTTACCGGATAGGTTTCAGCATTTATCTGAACAAGAGGCACCCCCCCCCTAGCCCCCCCCGCAAGCGGGGGGGGAAAAGAAGTCTCCCCTCCCGCTTGCGGGGGGGTAAAGTAGTCAGCAAAAACCGCTGCATTTATCGTCGCGCTGGAAATAATCACCTTAAAGTCGGGCCTGCTTGCCAGGGCCCGCTTGAGGAGCCCCAAGATAAAATCGATATTCAGGCTCCGCTCGTGGGCCTCATCGACCATCATCACTGAATACTTGGAAAGCCAGGGGTCAAGCTTCATCTCCTGAAGCAGGATGCCATCGGTCATTATCTTGATTTTTGAATTTAGCCCGGTAGTGTCTTCAAAACGCATCTTGTAACCGACCGTTTCGCCGAGCTTTTCGCCAATCTGCCTTGCAATAAACTCCGAAACAGAGAGCGCCGCTATCCGCCGGGGCTGGGTTACCCCAATAATGCCATTTGCAGAATAGCCTGCCTCATGTAAAATCAGGGGAATTTGCGTGGTCTTACCGGAACCGGTAGGGCTTTCTACGACAATCACCTGATTATCTTTTAATGCATTTAATATTGCATCCTTATGTTGATAAACCGGAAGAAGTTGATAATCCAAAACTTAATTTAACACTCCTATATTATCTTTAATCAATGTATAGTTCGGGTCAATCTTCAGGCCTGCCTCCCAATCGAGCTTTGCCTTTGCATCATCGCCAATAAGGTGATAGACCAAGCCCCGGTTATACCAGGCTTCGATAAAGTCGGGGCGAATCTGCAGGGCCATAGTAAAATCGGGAAGAGCCAAATTGTATTGCTGCCTTTGCATATTTGACACACCGCGGTTCACATAGGCGCTTGCATCGGCAGGGTTCAGACGAATTGCCTCGGTAAAATCAGCAATCGCATCGGGAAGCATCCCCTCTTCCAGATAGACCAGCGCCCGATTGAAAAAGCCCTGGTTGGAATTGGCGTCATCTTGAATAGCCGTGTTAAAATCGGCCATGGCAAGGTCATACTGCTTATCCGCCCGATAGGCCTGCCCTCTATAAATATACAACTCATAGCGGGGATCCAGCTTGATAGCATCAGAATACTCGGCAACCGCTCTGCTGTAAAGTCCCTGCTGAAAATAACTCAGGCCCCGCTCCATCTTGTCATAAGATGCCTCGCGATTCTGCGCAAGGACACTCTGTCTGCCCTCTTGCCCGCTTACAGGCAAGTGCAGAACTGATAATAATAGCATTGCTGATAGCACTTTCGTTTTTATTTTCATATTATTATTATATCATTCTCTTGCAATCTTGTCAAGATTTGTTTTTTATTATATACTATCCGTATGGACAACAAAGGATTAATTGAAATAAGTCGTTATAAAAAAGGAGCTTATGTTTATATTGAAGGGGTAGAAAAAGCGACAACCTTCTATTATATTCAGGACGGCAGAGTAGAACTTATCTCGCAGGGGATAAAAGATTATAGTCTGAAAGATAAAACGCTGGGAAAAGGCAAGATATTCGGGCTTATAGCCACTATGGCAGGACAAAAGTATCTTGAAAGCGCTATTGCGCTTACCGATCTCGAGATTTTGGTGATTCCAAAGAAAGAATTCGTTCAAGCTGTTACCAAAATGCCTTCTATTGCCTTTGATGCCTTAACGCAGATTACCTCCCGGGAATGCGAGCTGATAAAAGAGCTCTGCGTGCTGCTTCTTCACAAGCATGACCAGCCCGATTTGCCCCGTATCTTCGATTTAGGCGAGTATTATTCCCTTAACGGCTACTTCGAGAGCGCCAACTATGCCTATCAGAAATACCTTCACTATTTTCCCCAGGGCGATAAGATACAGGAAGCCCGGGACAGGCTCAAGCAGATTGCCACCCATGTAAAAAAGTCTGATGCAAGCTTTAGGCCGGAAGAAAACAGCAGAAGCTACCCCCAGAATTCGATTGTTTTTATTGAGGGAGAGCCCTGCGATGACTTCTTTATGATACAAAAAGGCCAGATTAAGCTTACCAAGATATCAAATAATAGCGAAACGATTCTTGCCATACTAAAACCGGGGTCATTTTTTGGTGAAGTATCTATGATTGAATCAAAACCCTGCCCCTATTCGGCTATTGCCTTTACCGACTGCGAAATAATTGCCATAAACCGTCCGTCTTTTGAAGCAATGCTTCGGGCAAAACCTCAGGTTATTGCAAATATTGTATCGCAGCTTTGCGAAAGGCTTTGGTTAATGTATAAGCAGATAGATGGCGCCCTAAGTCAGGACCCGCTTGCCCGCCTTTTTAACACGCTCCTTGTCGGTGTTGAAAATGATAAGGTTGACCCCTCCAGAAGTGTTTCACACAAGCTCAGCTTTGGTATAAAAGAACTTATCGATATGGCCGGTGTTAAGGTAGGCGAAGGCGATGATTCAATCAGAAGGCTCTCGGAACTAGGCCGCCTGCAGGTGCTGCAGGAAGAAATTCTGATTAGCGATGTCAGCGAAATTCAAAGACGAAGCGAATATTACCGGAAAAAACAGCGGCTTATGTATCAAAGTTATCGTTCGGTAGGGTTAAATTTATGAAAAAGATGGCCTTTCTTTCGATTTTTGCCTTATTCGCAGCCTCGGCGCTCTTTGCACAAAGCCTTCCCTCTGCCTTCAGGGCTTTTAGTCTGGGGATGAACTTGAAGGCTCTGGAAGATGCTCTTGCCAAGGATAGCCTTTTTAAGTATCCGGGCGAGGCGCCAGGTGTTGAAGTTCATTTGACCCCGCAAGAGCGGGCGGCAGAGACAACAGGGCTTGTCGAGCTACCCCCCGATGCCGGCGAAAACACCAGGCTCGTCCAGGCAACAGGAAGCGGCAGTTTTATTGATAATGCCGCCTTTCAGTTTAACGAGGGAAAGCTCTATCTGATGTCCTTCTCGATGAACACTGAATTGATTGATTACAATAGCATTTTTGCCAGGCTGAAAAGTAAATACGGCCTTCCCAAAAGCCTTTCCCCTGATGAAGCAGTCTGGGAAAGCGAGAGTGTGCGCATGAACATCAGCGCCCCCTGCACGGTGCGTTACATTGATGTAGCCGCCTTTAAGGCCATAGGCCAAAGCGAAACCGCCAAAACAGCAGCCAAAACCACTGCCCTGGAGGATTTTCTGAATGGGTTCTAATATGTGGGGGCGGCGAGCCGCCGCCGTAGGGACACGATTAATCCTGTCCCTACTCCTATTGGTATCTACCCTAAATGCCTGTGCGGAAACCGGACAAAAGGGCCTTCCCCTACAGGAATTGACCATACAGAAGGCCGATGGGTCTACAGTTAGCGTCCTTGCCGAAATTGCCTCCACCGAAGAGCAGCGAGCCACCGGCCTTATGCACAGGAAGCATCTGGATGAGGGCAAGGGAATGCTTTTTGTGTTTACCGCCGACCAAATAATGGCCTTCTGGATGAAAAACACCCTGATTCCCCTTTCCATTGCCTACATTGCAAGCGACGGCAGCATCAGAGAAATCCATAATATGCAAGCGCAAAGCCTTGACACCGTAAACTCAAGCCGTTCCTGCCGTTATGCCCTTGAAGTTCCCCAGGGCTGGTTCGAAAGGACTGGAATAAATGTAGGAGATGTGCTAAAATATCCATAACAAAGTGTATAAAATGTCAGGAGGTTATTATGAAAGCAAGAAAAGTAAGATTAGCAGTGTTACAAAGTATTATCGAAAAAAATCATGTAGGGCATCAGGAATTGTTACTTGACCTCATGAAAAAAGAAGGTTATGAGATGACCCAGGCAACCCTTTCCCGTGATTTACGGGCAATGGGTGTCGGAAAAATCTACGATGGCAAGGGCGGCTACTATTTCTGCATGCCCAGCACTAAGGCAAACCCGGATAATCTGGAAGCCCTAAAGCGCGACTTTAAGGCAGGCATCATTTCCATTGCCTGGTCGGGAAACATCGTTGCCATTAAAACCCGTTCCGGCCATTCCGATGCCGTTGCGACAGCCCTCGACGGTTTTGCCCTTGAGGACACGATACTGGTCACCATAGGCGGCCGCGATGACGCCGTTATTGCCGTCCTCAAAGAAGGCGTCCGAGGCGATGATTTTATGCGTAAAATGCGAAAAATTATTCCCGATTTATAATACTTTTAAATTAAAAATATACTATAATAACAGTATAGGAGTTATAAGATGAAATTTACAGATTTTGACAAAACACAGGCCTACAAGGCATTACAGACCTTCTTCCCCCCCGAAACGGGGGGGACTGAGGGGGGGCATCTAACAAAAGCCCGGATTGAACAATCCTCCATCCCCATGGCAGGTGGCTTGCATTACAATTATGCAGCAAAGGGCGTGCAGCCCGGCCTCCTCCCCCTTTTGCAGGCCCTGGCAGACGAACAGGAGCTTATTGCAAAGTATAAAGCCCTGGTTGCAGGCGAGGTCATGAATACCGGTGAAAAAAGGGAAGTCCTCCATCAACAGGCCCGCTCGGTCTTTGATGACGACAAGCCCGTTCCCCAGCGGAAAGACTACATTGAACAGCTGGCAAAGTTCAGCGCTTTTGCCGATAAGGTGCATGCAGGCAGCGTCCAAGGCTCCACCGGAAAGGCCTTTACCGATGTATGCCAAATAGGTATTGGCGGTTCGGACCTTGGTCCCCGTGCCCTGTATATTGCCCTGGAAAATATGTGCCCTAAAAAGATGAAGGCTCACTTTATCTCCAATGTCGACCCCGATGACCCATCGGCAGTCCTTGCCGGCCTGCCCCTTGAAACAAGCCTTTTTGTGCTGGTCTCGAAAAGCGGCACCACCCTGGAGACCCTTACCAATGAAATCTTTGTCAAGACAAAGCTAAAAGAAGCAGGCCTTGACCCCAAAAAGCATTTTATAGCCGTTACCAGCGAAACAAGCCCCCTTGCCCACAACAGCGACTACCTCGACGCCTTTTACATGGACGATTATATCGGCGGACGCTATTCTTCTTCTTCCGCCGTAGGCGGCGTCATTTTATCCCTTGCCTTTGGCCCCGCTGTCTTTAAACAAATCCTTAAAGGTGCACACGAGGCAGACAAACTTGCCTTTGAAAGCGACATCAGCAAAAATGCCGCTCTCCTTGACGCCCTCCTTGGCATTTGGGAAAGAAACTTTTGCGGCTATGCAGCCACAGCCGTCCTTCCCTACAGCCAGGCACTGAGCCGTTTCCCGGCCCACCTACAGCAACTTGACATGGAAAGCAATGGCAAGCGGGTAAACCGTGAAGGCAAAGCCATTGCCTATAAGACCGGCCCCCTCGTTTTTGGCGAACCGGGCACAAATGGCCAGCACTCCTTCTACCAGCTTTTGCATCAAGGCACAGACATTATTCCCCTGCAATTTATCGGTTTTACCGAATCGCAGCGAAAGGATGATGTAGTAGTTGAAGGCTCCAATAGCCAGGCCAAGTTAAAGGCAAACCTTGCAGCCCAGATTGTAGCATTCTACAATGGCCAGAGTGTTGATGGAGACAATAAGAACAAGGAATTCCCCGGCGGCCGGCCATCAAGCCTTATCTACGGCAAACAACTCACCCCGGAAACCCTTGGCGCACTACTAGCCCACTTCGAAAACAAGGTCATGTTCCAAGGCTTTGTCTGGAACATCAACAGCTTCGACCAGGAAGGCGTGCAACTAGGAAAAACCCTCGCCAAAAAAGTCCTCGGCGGCAATTCCGGTAATGAGGCCCTGGAAGCGTATAGTGGGTTGCTGGGGGTTTTATTGTAATGCGGCCTTTTGCAGTTCCAGATAGGCCTCCTGCGCAATTGGCATATTGATTAAGTAGGAAGTAGCAGGTAGCAGGTAGCATTTTTATTTGATAACTTTATTATGGAGAGTTTTTGTGGTTGCTGCAAGAATGCGAAGAATTTCACTACAATCAGCGTTTATGCTCTCAAATTCTGCGTCGGAAAGATAGTCTGTTTCGTGTAACAATTCAAGCCAATATTGGGTTTCTGAGCTTTCTTTATAAGCAATATAGAGTTTTGCAAGGAAATCCCGAGTTGACATAGCACATTGCGCCTCCGCCAAATTTGCACCGATACTCGTCCCTGCACGCAAGACCTGTTTTGATAAAACAAATTCTTTCTCATCTTTCACCAAGTGTTGATACATCCGTACAATTCTTATGGAAAATTTCTTAGACTTTTCATATTTTATATCTTCTTGCATGTTTGCTACCTGCTACCTTCTACTTGCTGCCTTTTCTGAAAGCCAGTTAGGTCCAAAATTCGCCTCCGCATCTGCAAGGTTCCAGCCCGACTTTAGAAGTTCGTCAACCCCTATGTAGTCCCTATAAAGTAATGCTAAAGGTGGAGATAGCGGTGCCGAATGGAGCATTTTCTCTGCCTCTTCATGCTTTCCTTCGTTCTCAAGGTCAATTGCCTTAGATTGAATAGCCAGCACATCATGCAAACTCATTGTTTCAATGTATTTCATAACTTATACTATATAAAATCAGCAGGAAAATGTCAAGGTATTTTTCGACCAGGACAGTAATTCGCAGTTTAAGGGAAATTAAGACGCTCACGCAAGGCGCAAAGATGCCAAGATTTTATGACAAGCTATATTCTATTTTTTCTAACTACGATAGCAAAGAAAGGGTATAAATGAGTTATTTAACAAAAACTTTGCGTCTTTGCGCCTTTGCGTGAGCTTCTAAACTGCGAATCGCTGCGACCAGGGGGGTGCACTTTCTTATTGGGGGTAAATTAGTTCCTCCCCTCTTACGGGGGAGGTTAGGTGGGGGGTTAAGCAGCTTTTCGACACCCCAGCTAGCGGATTCGGTGAATAATTTTTCTCTACCTCTTGCCAGAATGTATATTTTAATATACAATAAGAGGAACAAATGAAAGGTATAGGGCAAAATTTTGACAGTTTTATGATGGAACAGGGGCTTTATGATGAAGCCATGGAAATTGCAGCAAAAAAAATGATTGCTTTGCAAATAGAAAAAGAAATGCAGAAGCAAAAATTAACAAAAACCTCATTGGCACATAGGCTTCGAACATCAAGAGCGGCAGTGGATAATATTTTAAATCCACGATTTAATACTTCTATTGCAAGCCTTGAAAAATTTGCAAATGCTCTTGGAAAGCATATCAAAATTTCATTAGAGGCTTAAGAGAAAAATGCTCCTTTTGCTGGGGGTTTAAGTTAAGAATTGTCTTGAGCTAAATCTGCCAGTTTTTCTAATTGGGCTAGAGCACACTCCTGAAAATCTAGAGGAAGCTGGTTAAAAAGTCTTGTCATGCGTTCAACCTTTTCGGCCGGCGTTTTCTGAAACATCTCACCTTCACCAGACTTCAACCAATCGGGATTAACACCGAAAGCCGTTGAAATAAGATGAATTATCCGGTCATTGGCTAGTTTATGACCACATTCAAGGCTGGTGATGTAGCTTGCGCTTACAAATACTTCTTTGGCAAAATCGGATTGTTTTAGGTCAAGTATCTTTCGAACCTGCCTGATACGGTCACCCGCGGTCATATTGCAAGTATACCCAGAAATTATCTGTGTTGCAAGGTATGGAAGGTAGAAAAATTTAAAAAAATAAGAAAAACTATTGACAAAATACACTAAGTATGATACAATAACATCTAGTATTATTTGAAAGAGAATAATGAACAAAGAAGCAAATTTGGCAAAACTATGTAAGCTCTTTTGTTCCCTAGATGAGGAACGTCAAAATGAATTTCTGCATTTATTGGAAGAAATGGCAGCGAAAGATTGTAGTCCAGGGGTATCAGATAAGGAAGGAATGATCAAGGACGGTATTAAGGAAAGAGAAAAAACTTAGTGATAAGGACGAGAAAATTACCTGCTAATAGCAGAAAAACATAAAAATTTGACTGATGGAATAGACATCAAGGCAGCCTATAGAATGGGGCTGGAAAGGAGGAAATTATGAAGAAACGTTTTCTCGTCACCGTTATGATGTTGATGGTCATCTCGTTACCATTTGTTTTCGCTGAAACGAATGATATACCAGCATCACTAGGGATTAATGTCGCTTATATAGGTATAGACCCAAGCACTGCAACAACAGATGATTCTGTTTATGGAGCAGATCCGGGTACTCGTTTTAAAGTGGCCGCCAGAATAAAATCATATGGTATTGGGGTTGATGCGGGTGTTGAATTAGGAAATGCTATTGCGGATCAACCAATAAGATTTCTAATGGGAGGGTCTTATGATATTCTTATACCAACAACACCTTTATATCTATCGCCAGGTGTGGATTTTGTATTTAACAGTTTTGATATGATTCCAAAGATAACAGTCGGTTTTAATTTGTCAATAATTTTTATAGAATTAACACTTAACTATTCAATATTTCTAAACTCAATAGGTGGCGGTATAGGTTCTGGTTTTAATTTCAAGAGTTGGTAAGCTGATATAAAAATGAATATATGTAAAGAATCGTAAGTAAACCACCATAGTGTGTGTATATAGAAACGAATGATAATAGTTGGAAAAATGATATTTTGCATTATTTTTTTAATATAGAAGAAAAGATC
>JAISIL010000115.1 GCA_031262035.1 Spirochaetaceae bacterium
GAAAGGCGCAAGCAGTGGGCAGGATTGAAACGGATAGGCTGTGCTAAGCGAACATTGACTAAAAAAACTGGCGAGGTAAAAATCGAAACCCGTTACTTTATCACAAGCGTCACTTTAGCAGACGATTTTGTGAAGTCAGTTCGGGGGCACTGGGGTATAGAGAACAACATTCACTGGGCTCTGGACTATACATTTCACGATGACCACAATACCACAATGGCTAAACACGGCGCTCAAAATCTGCAAACGATGAAGCGCGTGTCCCTGGCGATTCTGGGCATGGTTCAAACCTTTTTCGGCGGCATAAGCATTAAAAATATCCGCTATTCCCTAGCCCTGGACTTCAACAGCGGTATAGAGACTATTTTCAAACTTCTCAACGCCGACTCCCTTCACCAATTGCTGCTCCCTAGACCAGGATAATTCTATGCGTTTATCCTGGAATCACTTCTTACACTATTGACTTCTTCCCTTATCTGTATTATATTTATCAGATGAGATACTTCAATACCACAGGCCTCTGTGTGCCTAATATGCATTATATGGTCGATATTGGCAAGGATTTACCCTCCGGCCCTTCCAAGATTACCCAAATAAGGGCGATGATAGATAAGGCGCAGTATTTTACCATTAACCGGGGGCGGCAGTATGGAAAAACTACTACCCTAAGCCAGCTCCGGCGCCGCCTGGGCGATGAATATATCATAGCTCAAATCAGTTTTGAAGGGATAGGGGGTAGTGCTTTCGAGAGCGAAAAAGCTTTTACCAAAGCATTTATGCAGCTTGTTCAAAATGGATTGAAGGAATTGGATAATTTTAATGATTCCGCATATATCCGTAGATGGAACGCTCGCTGTGTAAATAGTATTTTAGCTCTTTCAGAACATATAAGCCGGATGTGTAAGAAGCACAAAATCGTTCTTATGATCGATGAGGTAGACTCTTCTACAAACTATCGCGTGTATATCCACTTTCTTGGAATGCTTCGGGACAAATATCTCAAGCGTAACGACGGCATGGACTACACCTTCCACAGCGTTATCCTGGCAGGGGTATATGACATCAAGAACATCAAACTCAAGATGAAGATGACTGGGGTCTATACTCCTTCGCCAGAGGAAGGCGGTATTTACAACTCTCCCTGGAACATCGCGGTAAATTTCGGTGTAGATATGTCCTTTAGCGCTCCGGAAATAGCCACCATGCTTGACGAATACGAGGCCGACAACCATACCGGAATGGACATAAAGGCTGTTTCCGAAGAATTGCGCAACTGGACAGGAGGGTATCCCTTCCTTGTTTCCCGTCTATGCCAGATTATTGATACAGACTTGAATAAAGACTGGACAATTGCCGGCGTTGAAAATGCAGCAAAAAAGATATTACAAGAAAAAAATACTTTATTTGACGATATAATTAAGAATATGGAGATGTATTCTGACATTTATCAGCTTACCTATGATATATTGATCGTAGGCAAAACAAAGAAAGATTATATTGATAACCCGGTTGCAGACAGAGGTTTGATGTTTTGCTTTTTTAGAACAGAAAGCAATAATCTGGTTATTGCTAATAGAATATTTGAAAACCGTCTTATTAACTACTTTAACTCCAAAGACGATTTCAATGCAATAGGTACAAAAGAAGTTACCGGCATTCTCAAATACGATGTGGTCCAAGATGGCAAGTTTGATATGGAGTTGGCCATCCGTAAATTTGCACAGCACTACAGCCAGATTTTTACCGAACGTGACACAGACTTTCTTGAACGCAATGGACGAATGGTGTTTTTATCGTATCTCCTGCCCCTCATTAACGGCGAGGGCTTTTATCATCTGGAAAGTCAGTTTACCGACCTTCGCCGCATGGATATTGTTGTTGACTATGGAAATGATCAGTTTATTATTGAACTAAAACTCTGGCGAGGGGAAGCCTATGAGGAACAAGGCTATAAACAATTAACAGATTATCTTCATGATAAACAGATTGATACCGGCTGGCTGGTCTGTTTCGATTTACGCAAGGACAAACAAACCCGTATGGGCTGGTTAGAAAAGAATGGCTGCAAAATATTCGAAGCGGTAGTTTAAGGCAACACTGAATAATGTAACGCGTAGATTATTCGTGTCGGCATAGCCGATTCTTGTTATTCGTGGTTATTATTTATATAATTTCCCCGATCGTCTCGCACAACAAGTCCATACAGCCTTCACCGTCCAATTCCATGCCTGCTTCTGCATTGGCCTCCCTGCCGCCGGGCTGCCTTCCCAGCCGGGGTTCTCTTGCATAATCAACTTCAGGCTTCGGCGTGCGAAGGTGCCGTGAATCGCAGACGGTCATTCCCCGGGTAAACTCCCCCTTAAGTTCTACGGTAATGTGCATAGACACCGATTTGACCAATTCAGGCTTGATAAGCCAGGCTACGGCACAGGGGTCGTGAAGCAGGCCTTCACGGAAATTTTCCGCCTTTGCAGATGAATCAACAAAAAAGGCCAGCATATCGGCCGCCTTATCTGCCGCCCGTGTGCCAATCTTCCGCACCCTTTCTATTTCTGCATCGCCTATCGGCCATTGACGGGTCAGGTTCAAGCCGCTCATTTTGATGTGTATACCGGAATTGAACACCCGGTATGCCGCTTCGGGGTCGACAAAGATATTAAACTCGGCGGCAGGCGTCCAATTGCCAAAACTCACCGAGCCGCCCATCAGGGAAATTTCTTTTATATGCTCCACAATATCAGGGGCGCGGTTAATGGCGGCGGCAATATTGGTTAAAGGCCCTGTTGCAATTACTGTCAACCTATCATCATCGGCTCTGCCAAACTGCCTTGCAGTTTCAACAATAAAATCAACGGCATGCATCTTTTGTGCTTGTATTTTTGGTGCAGGAAGGTCCACACCGCCAAGGCCGTCGGGACCATGAAACTCCGGTGCAGTAACAAGAGGAGCCACCATCGGGCAGGAATGCCCTGCATAAACCGGTATTTCAGGATGGCCGGTCAATTCCATTATCTTTAGTGCATTTTTTGTAACATGCTCAAGACTGCAATTACCACCAATAGTGCTTACCCCAAGCACATCCAAATGATGCACGGCAAGCATCAGAGCCAATGCATCATCGTGGCCGGGGTCACAGTCGAAAATTACTTTCTTCTTCATACTGATACTACTTCCTAATACTACTTCAAATTACAATAGGCCTTGGCTATACGTGCCGCAGTTCTTGCATTGTTAAACACCAGCGCCTTGTTTGCCGCCACACTCTTTCCGCCGGTCGAATCGTGCAGATAGGCCAAAAGGAAAGGCGTTGTTGCCTTCCCCCGAATCCCCTGCTTTTTTGCCTCGGCCAAAGCGGCATTGATATTATCATCCATAAACTTTTTATCCATTTCATCCTTTTCAGGAATAGGAACAGTAATCAGAATACCGTTATGAATTTCAAGTTCATCTTTTGTCTTCACTATTTTTGCCGCTTCCTCCGCTGTGTCTACCCGGTAATCCACCCCGCAACCTGAATCCCGTATATAAAAGGCAGGGAATTTATCGCTCTGAAACCCGAGCACTGTTACTCCCAGTGTTTCAAGCCGTTCAAGAGTAAGCGGAATATTCAAAATTGATTTAGCACCGGCGCACACAACTGCTACACTTGTCTCATGTAATTCTTCCAGGTCGGCAGAAATATCCATCGATTCCTCTGCCCCTCGATGCACACCGCCAATACCGCCTGTGCAAAAAAACTTGATACCTGCCAGGTGTGCAAAATACATAGTAGTAGCCACAGTTCCTGCACCCCAAGAGCCACGGGCAATAATTGCTGCAAGGTCGCGCCGGCTGCATTTCGGTGTATCACGATGTGTAGCAAAATGCTGTATTTCCTCATCGCTGCAACCTATTTTGATTTTACCATTCACGATACCGATTGTCGCAGGCACCGCGCCTTCTTCCCTGATAATCGCTTCACAAGTGCGCCCGCATTCAAGATTCTCAGGATAATTAAAGCCATGCGAAATAATAGTTGTTTCAAGCGCAACAACGGGCTTTCCCGCATCTAAAGCTGATTTAACTTCAGGGTTAAATTCCAAATACTTATTCATTCTCATCCTCCAATAAGAATCTCACGCGGAGCCGCGGAGGACGCGGGGTTTCGATTCGATTGCTCATTGCAACCTCCGCGTCTCCGCGCCTCCGCGTGAGATCTTTTCTTCTACCAATGCTACAGACATATTCTGACATACAGTAGATTTACTACCTACAGTGATACCTGACATTGCCGATGCGAAGCGGGTTGTTCGCTTGTTATCCCAGCCCTGCAAGCTTCCCCAGACGATGCCTGCCATAAAGCTGTCTCCACCGCCTGAACTATTTACAGGCGCACCACCGACAATCGGCGAAAAAAAACTTTCTTCCTCTGTCCTGCAATAAGAGCCATACTTTCCCAGGCTGACAAACACCCGTTTAATACCCTTGTCCAGCAATTTTTGTGCAGCCGCTTCTACAGCCTCCTTCCAATCCGCCTCTCCGGGCGCCGGTATGGGGCAGCCGGTTAAATACGAGGCCTCAAAACGGTTTGCCTTTATCGTATGAAATTTACCGATGCAATCAACGGAATTAATTGCACGGTCTACTGCCACCGGGTCTACATACACCGGTATATCTTGAAAGCGTTGCAGAATAAAATCTTGTATTGTAGGAGCCAAATTTGAATCAATAACAATAATACTGCTTTTTTCTATAAAGCTACTCTGCGCCTCAAGATGTTCAATACTTATATCATTTAAACGCCCCAGGTCGCAGAGTGCAACCTTCATAAAACCATCATTATCCATAACAGCCAGATAGATACTGGAACTGCCATGCACAAACATACTATGCGAAATATCAAGGCCGATTTTTTTTGAATCAGCCTTTAACATTTCCCCAGCCATATCATCGCCAAAAACACTGATTAAATGAGTTTCGGCACCCAAATGGACAAGGTTTTCTGCAATATTACGACCAACACCGCCGGCACAAAAATCAACACTCCCGGTATTGGAATCTTCCATTACCATGGCATGCTCCGAAAACCCATTCACATCCATATTGGCAGCGCCAATCACCGTAACATACATAAGTCTCCCGCCACTAAAATCTTAGTATCAATTCTTTAATATAGCATAATTTTGAAAAATAGTCAAGGTGTGGAAAGACAACCGGGTGCACTTTCTTTTTGGGGGTAATTAACAAAAGAGGGGAAAAGGAGGTATAATAGGAGTAATCTCTGGGAGGGGATAAGACATGGAAAAAACAGATGAAGAATTAATTAAATGGG
>JAISIL010000028.1 GCA_031262035.1 Spirochaetaceae bacterium
AAACAGCACCGTATTGTGACAGAATATGCAACATTTACTGCGAAGGTGCGGGAAGTGCAGGAAGATGCAGCCCAGGGGCGTAATATCCGGGATTTGAGCAAGGGGGAACTGGAACAGGCAATGGCGCATGCCGTTGACTGGTGTATAGAGAATAATGTATTAAAAGATTTCTTAACAAAACACCGGAAGGAGGTTATTATGATGATCTATCAGGAATGGAACATGGATACTGCTCTGGAAGTGGAACGTGAGGAAGGGCGTGAAGAAGGCTGGGAAGAAGGCTGGGAAAAGGGTCAAGACCTGATTCTGAACCTTCTTGACCCTGAAACAGCCCAGCTAGTCCGTCAAAAACTGGATACTATTTCAATTCAGCCAGACAATCGAAATCGATTGGGATAGAGATAAAAGAAATGCAGCGGGCCATAGAAGAAGTGGTATCCAGTTCTCAATCGTCGCTGGAAACCTTCGACAAGGTATCGAGCGGTATTGGACAAACCGATGCATTAGTGCAGGAGGTACAGTCTGCCATGAATGAGCAAAAAACAGGTTCCGGCCAGGTATTGGATACCCTAAAAATGGTAAACGAGGTAACCAGCAGCGTAGAGAAAGGCTCAAAGGAAATGCGTATTGGCAATGGCCTGGTACTTAAAACAGTAGAGAAAATGAAAAAAGCATCGGGCGAAATTGAGGCAAACATTGAAGAACTTACCCGTGGTTTTAGCGGTATAGAAGATTCATCAAATCAGGTAAAGAATGCCGCAGCTTCCATAGTAACGCATATTGAAGCAATGAACGGGGCTGTGGGGAATTTTAAAACTTGATGTTTTAAGACTTGTATTAATTTTGGTAGCCCTACTCCACCCTCAGCCGTTTTTTTTCATTTTTTCTTCTAGACCTTGTTTTTTTTCCTGATATGTATTATACTTAAAGTATTGGTTCAGGATAGTTTATGTTGAAAATTTTATTAAACATTTAGGAGATTATTATGAAAGTAGCAGTAGTTGGCGCCGGAACTATGGGTTCCGGTATCGCTCAGGCTTTTGCAGCGGCGGGAAACGAGGTGTTTCTTACCGACATCAGCCTCGATTTTGCACAGGGTGGCCTTGCAAAGATTCAAAAAAAACTGGAAAAATCAGTTTCCAAGGGTAAAATTGATGCGGCAACCAAGGATGCCATTCTAGGGCGCATCAAAGCGGTTGAAAAGAAGGATATTGGCTCTGTAGACCTGGTAGAAGAAGCGGCAATTGAGGACATGAAAGCCAAACAAGACCTTTTCCGCTCGCTGGAGCCCATTGTCG
The DNA here is from genome assembly GCA_031262035.1 of Spirochaetaceae bacterium. Taxonomy (GTDB): domain Bacteria; phylum Spirochaetota; class Spirochaetia; order Treponematales; family Breznakiellaceae; genus JAISIL01. The sequence continues at coordinate 1,299 of JAISIL010000028.1, forward strand.
GCAAGGATACTATCTTTGCAACAAACACTTCCAGCCTTTCCATTACAGAAATTGATAAGGGCCTTGACCGGCCTGTCGTGGGTATGCACTTTTTCAATCCGGCCGATGTAATGGCTCTTGTTGAAGTAATTGCGGGGGTGAATACTCCGGCGACCATTGTCGATAAAATCATCGAAATAGCAAAATCTATCGGCAAAACGCCGGTTCGTGTTGCAGAAGCCCCCGGTTTTGTCGTAAACCGCATCCTTATCCCCATGATTAACGAAGCAATCGGCATTTATGCGGAACATATTGCAAGCGCAGAAGATATCGACACCGCCATGAAACTCGGCGCAAACCACCCGATGGGACCATTATCATTAGGCGACCTTATCGGTCTTGATGTCGTGCTTGCCATTATGGATGTCCTCTATCACGAGACCGGGGACAGCAAGTATAGGGCGCATATCCTGCTTCGCAAGATGGTCCGCGGGGGATTGCTGGGGCGGAAGACCGGTAGGGGGTTCTTCGAGTATAACAAATAGAGTTTAACCGCGAACCACGCAGACCACGCGAACGGGTTTCGACAAGCTCAACCCCCGGTGGTCGAGCCTGTCGAGACCACTAGTTCGCGTGGTTCGCGGTTAATAATAAGTAAGGTATTAAGAATGAAGTATCTATTATATGAAGAAAAAGATAAGAATGTCGGTGTCTTGACCATCAATCGGCCCGAAGCGCTGAATGCTTTGAACAGTGGTGTCATTGCTGAATTGCAGACCTGCCTTGCAGAACTTGCGAAAAAGGCTGAGGAACATAGCCTGCGTTGCCTTATTCTGACCGGTGCGGGAGAGAAATCCTTTGTTGCCGGGGCTGATATTGCAGAGATGCGTTCAATGACCGTAGAAGAAGGCCGGGCATTCGGGCTTGAGGGGGATAAGGTGATGGAAGCCTTGGAAGACTTCCCCTGCCCCGTCATTGCGGCGGTAAACGGTTTTGCATTGGGCGGCGGCCTTGAATTGACCCTCTCCTGTGATATTCGTATTGCATCAACAAAGGCATCGTTTGCACTGCCTGAAACAGGCCTGGGAATAATTCCCGGTTATGGGGGCATTCAAAGGCTTTCACGGCTTGTGGGTGCAGGTTTTGCAAAAGAAATGGTCTACACCACCAACCGTATCAAGGCCGATGCAGCCTTGTCGATAGGGCTGGTGAACCATGTCTACGAACCGGAGGCCCTTATGACAGAAGCCATTGCCCTTGCTGAAAAAATTACCTCCAATGCGCCCTGTGCCATTGCGGCGGCCAAAAAGGTTGCCAATGCATCAGTGGGCCTTGAACTCAGTAAGTCGACCCGACTGGAAAACCCAGCCTTCGGCGCCTGTTTTGCAACAGAGGACCAGAAGGAGGCTATGGCAGCCTTTGTCGAGAAACGGCCGCATAGTCCGTTTACAGGAAAGTAATTTATTAAATTATGGAGATAAAAAATGAGTTATGATTTAAGTCCACAGCATCAACTGGCAAGAACCCTCTTCCGTTCTTTTGCAGAAACGGAAGTAAAGCCTCTTGCCCAGGAAGTTGATGAAACGGAAAGATTTCCAAAAGAGACAGTCGAAAAGATGTCTAAACTTGGATTTCTCGGAATTCCTTTTTCCAAGGAAATTGGCGGACAGGGCGGTGATATTCTTACCTACATCTTGTGTGTAGAAGAAATGAGCCGTGTCTGTGGCACAACAGGTGTTATTGTTTCTGCACATACCTCCCTTTGTTGTGACCCCATTAACCATTTTGGAACACCTGAGCAAAAGGAAAAGTATTTAAGGCCTTTGGTTTCCGGCAAAAAACTTGGCGCCTTTGGTTTAACAGAACCGGGAGCCGGCACAGACGCTGCAGGCCAGCAGACAAAGGCAGTCCTTGACGGCGACCACTGGGTGCTGAACGGCACAAAAATATTTATCACCAATGGCGGCCAGGCAGACACCTATGTCATCTTTGCCATGACCGACAAGAGCCTTGGCACAAAAGGCATCAGCGCCTTTATCGTTGATGCAGACGCCCCGGGTTTCAGCATCGGCAAAAAAGAAGACAAGATGGGTATTCGTGGAAGCGCAACAGCGGAATTGGTCTTTACCGATTGCAGAATTCCCAAAGAAAACCTTCTTGGCCCTATGGGACGGGGCTTTAACATTGCCATGCACACCCTTGACGGCGGCCGTATCGGTATTGCAGCACAGGCTTTAGGTATTGCACAGGGGGCACTTGATGAAACAATTGCCTATGTAAAAGACCGAAAGCAATTTGGCCGGCCCTTAAGCGCCTTCCAGAACACACAGTTTAAACTGGCAGACCTTAAGACGCAGATTGAAGCGGCACGCTTCCTTGTCTACAATGCGGCATTTGCAAAGCAGAAGGCCACAGAAGCCCACGACAAAGGCGGTAAGGATATCCGCTTTAGCGAAGAGGCTGCAATGGCAAAACTCTTTGCGGCAGAAACGGCAATGCGTGTAACCACAGAATGTGTGCAATTATTTGGCGGCTATGGTTACACAAGGGATTATCCTGTAGAGCGTATGATGCGCGATGCAAAGATTACCGAAATATACGAAGGCACCAGCGAAGTGCAGCGTATGGTTATATCCGGCGCATTGCTCAAATAGGGGGAGAGTATGAATATAATAGTATGTATTAAACAGGTTCCCGATACCAACGAGGTAAAACTCGACCCTGTAAAGCACACCCTGATTCGGGATGGAGTGTCTGCAATTATCAATCCGGATGATAAGGCCGGGATTGAATGCGCCCTTCAATTGAAAGACAAGCTGGGCGCTCATATCACTGTCGTTACCATGGGCCTTCCCGCCGCCGATGTGGCGCTGCGCGAAGCTCTTGCCATGGGCTGCGATGACGCCGTTCTCGTAACCGACCGCCGTCTCGGCGGCGCCGATACCTGGGCAACAAGTGCAACGGTAGCCTCAGCAGTCAAAGCTGTCTGCCCGAACTTCGACCTCATCATCACCGGCCGTCAGGCAATTGACGGAGATACCGCACAGGTAGGCCCCGAGATTGCTGAGCACCTCAAACTGCCGGTTATCAGTTATGCAAGTGATATCAAAGTCGATGGCGGCAATGTTACCTGCACGCGGAGTTATGATGACCGCACTCACAAGCTCAAGGTGAAGATGCCCTGCCTCTTGACGGCAATCGGCGAGGCTACCACACCCCGCTATATGACCCCCGGCGGAATCTTTGACGCCTATAACAAGGAAATAAAGATTCTCGGGCGCGACCAGTTGGATGTGGCAGAGGAAAATATCGGCCTTAAAGGCTCGCCTACCAATGTAGTGAAGTCCTGGCCAAAGGATATGAAGGGAGCCGGTGTGAAAAAGACGCTCGACCCGAAAGAGGGTTCCGCCTGGCTTGTAGACAGCATGGTCGAGAAGCACATTCTGTAGGAGATTGAAGAAATGAAAAAAACTGGAAAAGAAACCGGAGTCTTTGTATTCTGTGAACAGGTAGACGGCCAAATTCAAGGCTCTGCCTATGAACTTTTGGGCAAGGGGAAGGAACTTGCAAAAGACAAGAACATGGAACTCTATGCGGTCCTCCTTCAGGGTGGTAAATACAAGTGCGATACAGCAAGCCTTGCAACCTATGGCGCCGACCACATCATTGTAGTGGATGACCCCATCCTTGAAACCTACACCACCGAGCCCTATGCCGAGGCCATCAATCAGATTGTCCGGGCAAAAAACCCTGAGATTATGATTTTTGCCGCTACGGCCATCGGGCGCGACCTTGCTCCGACGGTTGCCTGCCGTGTAGAAACAGGCCTTACCGCCGACTGCACCGGCCTTGCCATTGATAAAGAGGGCGAAAAAGATGCAAAGGGTGAAGTGAAATTTGAGCCGGGCGACCTTTTGATGACTCGTCCCGCCTTTGGCGGAAACCTCATGGCGATGATTCGCTGCCACAATAACAGGCCGCAGATGTCCACCGTGCGCCCCGGCGTTATGCAGCGTATTCCCGACCCCAAACCAAACCCGGCAGTGAAGCCTGAGATGTTCAGTGCAACCGGCCTTAAAAAGAATGTCGAGGTTCTTGACATTGTAAAAAAGGTGTCTGAAAGAATGGATATTCTTGATGCAAAGATTCTCTGCTCAGGCGGACGCGGCATGGGCGGCCCTGAAAACTTCAAACTGCTTGAAGAACTAGCAGCGGAGTTTAAGGATGCAACAATCAGTTGCTCCCGTGCAGTAGTCGACGCAGGCTGGCTTCCCAAAGACCGACAGGTTGGACAAACCGGTAAGACCGTGCGTCCAAAACTCTACATTGCCTGCGGTATCAGCGGGGCCATTCAGCACCTTGCCGGCATGGACCAGAGCGATTGCATCATCGCCATCAACAAAGACGAGTCTGCCCCAATTTTTGAGGTAGCAGATTACGGCCTTGTAGGTGATGCCTTAAAGGTTATACCCCAATTGACAGCCGCTATCAAGAGCCACAAGGCGGCATTAGAAGTATAACAGTAGCTTAGCAGTATCTTCTTGCAACTTTGGAAAGCGTTCAAGGCAAGTGGCACGGTCGCCTGCTTTGGACGCTTTTTTGTTAAAATTAATTTTTGTTTCAATCTGTGCGTAATACTTCTCTGGGTTTTGGCTGAATTGAAATAGTATCCAGTTTTTGACGGACTAGCTGGGCTGTTTCAGGGTCGAGAAGGTTCAGAATCATATCACGTCCTTCTTCACGTCCTTCTTCTCTGCCTTCTTCACGTCCTTCTTCTCGTCCTTCTTCTCGTTCCACTTCCAGAGCAGTGTCCATGTTCCATTCCTGATAGATCATCATAATAACCTCCTTCCGGTGTTTTGTTAAGAAATCTTTTAATACATTATTCTCTATACACCAGTCAACGGCATGCGCCATCGCCTGTTCCAGTTCCCCCTTGCTCAAATCCCGGATATTACGCCCCTGGGCTGCATCTTCCTGCACTTCCCGCACCTTCGCAGTAAATGTTGCATATTCTGTCACAATACGGTGCTGTTT
>JAISIL010000066.1 GCA_031262035.1 Spirochaetaceae bacterium
TACGCCATGAAATCAGCTACCATCTCTACTCAAACTGGGAAGAACTTTTCTCTTTGCTCGCCGAAGTCGCCCCTGACGGTTGAATTATGAATTACTGCTTGTATTTGCCCGCATGCTTATATCAGGCTCTTCACCTGAATCGTCGTCGGCTTCATAGTAGTAGAGAATTGCGTCCGGCATCTCGGCTTCGAGTATTTCTGCGGCTGCGTTTACTGCCATTCGGTTTTGTTCTTTTGCCGAAAAGGCACGGCAGGCGGGGCAGGAGCACCAAAGGGTATCATCTTCGCTGGGTGTTTCCGGGTCGGGAACAAGAGTCCATGCCTTGCAATCGGGGTTTTGGGCTATCTTTTTCCTGAATTCGGCCTGTAAAAGCCGTATTGCAGCGGGGTTTGTGGTGCAAAAGTGGTGGTCTTTCAGGCGTTTCCCGTTTTTCATCCTAAAATAACCTTTATGAAAGAGGTAATAGTGACGGGGAACTAATTCGCTTATTCTTATGTCCATCTTCTTGATATTATTATCGGAATTTAAAAAACCTACTTGACGAATTCCTTAGGTTATGATATAATTAAATAAATGGCTGGAAAAGTTGCAATCATTGGACGAACGCTTCTCATGCTGCTTATCATCGTAGTAATTCTTGCAGGTGGTCTTTTGTGGTTCGATTATCTCAATCTTATTGATATACGAACCCTCGCGGCGCCTATCTTCAATTTATTTGGACAAGAAACTCGAACGCAGCCGGCATCCCCCTCGCCTGACTACATCAATCTTGACTCAGAGCGGCTGGCAATCAGGCTGGAAGCCCTGGACCTTCAAAAGAAGGAACTGGACCAAAAAGAGGCCGATGTCGAGGCTGCACGCAGGGAAAACGAACAGCAGGCGCAAACTCTTGCCGAAGAACGGGCTGCCTTCGAGGAAGAAAAGGCCGCAGGCGAGGCTTCCGTAGCCGAAGCGCAGAGCAGGCAGGCCAATGTTAATCAACAGGCAACATACTTACAGGCAATGACTCCGGCAGCAGCAGCAGCAATGCTTCTTCGGATAAGCGACGACCAATTGGTTATTGATATTTTGCGGGCCACGGAAGCGCAGGCACAGGCGGCAGGGACTACCTCAATGGTTTCAGTATGGCTTTCCCAAATGGCAGGGACAAACGCTGAAGGGGCAGCGCGGGTAGCAGAGATTCAGAGGAAGATGGCGAACCGGTAAGTAAAGCATATTTGCCATAAGGCAGATTACTTTCATATAAAAAAATTGGAGGATACCATTATGAATGCAATGGTTGAAAAGTACAAGGGCGCTCCATGGTTAAACTATGTTGCAGCGCCGCCGGAACCGAAATCGCTTAGAATGCTTGATGCGGTTATGAAAAAAGAGGAAGCTTATCCTCTGTATCCGGGGAATGAACTCCTCTGTTTTGACTATACTGTTCCTGAAGACATAGCTTTTGACGACCATTTTATGAAGGGGACGCCCGAAGGCGGCGGCCTTCATCTGTATCTCTACAAGCCGAAGGCTTACACCGGTAAAAAATGGTTCTTCTACATTCATGGTGGCGGCTTTATGCGGGGGAATGGCCCCTGGTGTAAACACAATGCCCTGGCTCTTGCCAAAGAACTGGGTATCAATGTTGCGGCCTGCGAGTATCATTATACACCGGCCTTTAAGTATCCTGTTGCCTTAAACGATGTAGAAGAAGCCTATCGGTATATCCGCGACAAAATGGGCATTGAACCGAATAATATTATCATGGGCGGCGAGTCTGCCGGTGGCACCTACACAATGGCAATGGCGCAACGCCTCCGTTCGCAGGGACGGCCCTTACCGTCGGCCTTGGTCAATATGTCGGCCTACCTTGACCTGACACTTGAAGGTGAATCTTATACGGCAAACTATGGCGTCGACCCAACCTTTACCGTTGACATGAAACCAACCGTGCCTTTCTACCTTGCCGATATGGACTTGGTCCGGAATCCTGAAGTTTCGCCGATTTTTGCAGATGTCAAAGATTATCCGCCGACCTTCTTTGCCTGTGATGAAACGGAAATCTTTTTATCCTGCGCCCTGACCTCCTGTGACAAATTGCAGAAGGCAGGCGTCCCCTGCGAAGGATACATAACACACGGCTTTGTCCATGTGTTTATGTTCGAAGCCCCGGAAATTCCTGAAAGCAAGAAATTCTATGCCGAACTCAAGAAGTTTCTGGAGACCCACAAGGTGATATAACTTGCAAAATAGATAAAAAAGAACTATAATAATATTAGGAGAACAGTATTATGGAACAAAAGTACAATCCTTATGACAACATGTTGCATGTTCTTGAAGAAACTGCACAGGAGTTGCATCTTGAAAAGGACAACTACATTCCCTTTAAGTATCCCGAACGGGAAATTAAAGTCGCTTTGCCGGTGCGTATGGACGATGGTCATGTCCAGATGTTCGAAGGCTATCGCATTCAGCATTCATCCACACGCGGCCCCTGCAAGGGGGGCATTCGTTTTCACCCCGAAGTTGATGAAGATGAGGTGAAGGCCCTTGCGTTCGGCATGACGCTCAAGTGCGCCGTTGTCGACCTGCCCTATGGCGGCGCCAAGGGCGGTGTTCAGGTTGACCCTACCAAATTGTCGGAAACAGAGTTGGAGCGCCTAACCCGGCGTTACACCGCGGCAATTCTTCCATTTATCGGCCCCGAGAAAGATATTCCCGCTCCGGATGTCAACACTAATCCGAAGATGATGGGCTGGATTATGGATACTTACAGCATGCTCTCAGGCTATCCGGTTCCCGGCGTTGTAACAGGTAAGCCAATTGATATTGGCGGCTCCCTTGGGCGGAACGAAGCGACAGGCCGCGGGGTGAGCATTATCACCAAAGAGGCGCTGAAGCAATTTAAGATGGAAGGCAGTCAGAAGATTGCCATTCAGGGCATGGGGAATGTCGGCAGCAATGCGGCAATCATCCTGCATGAGATGGGCCACAAGATTGTCGGTATAAGCGATGTTTCAGGCGGCCTTTACAAGGCCGGCGGCCTTAACATTCCGGCGATTATCAAGCATCAGGCCAAGCACAAGAATTTGCTGAAAGGCTACAAAGAAGATGGCGCAAAGGAAATCGGCAGCGCTGAACTTTTAACCTGCGATTGCGATGTGCTGATTCCGGCAGCCCTTGGCGGCGTTCTGACCGCAGCAAATGCCAACAAAGTAAAGGCAAAGCTCATTGTTGAAGCGGCAAACGGGCCGACAACAGTAGAAGCCGATGAAGTGTTCAAGAAAAAGGGTATTACATTGATTCCCGATATTCTTGCCAATGCCGGCGGCGTCGTCGTTTCTTACTTTGAATGGGTGCAGAATATCCAGAGCCTGATGTGGGATCTTGACCGGGTTAATGAAATGCTTGGCAAGATTATGGAGAAGGCCTTTGCCCAGGTTCGGGACATTGCAGTAAAAGACAAAAGCGACTACCGCAAGGCAGCCTATATCCTCGCCGTCTCGAGGCTGGTAGAAGCCAGGAAGACAAGAGGCGTGTTCCCGTAATAACATTCACCCCCACCCAACCTTGAAAGCAGTTGCTCCCCTCCCCTTGCGGGAGGGGTTGGGGGAGGGGTTCCAATTATAGTAGGAGATATGATTATGTTTACAGACAAGTATGACAGCGCCCCTTGGATGACGCATGACAAGGCAGACCCGTATCCTGATGATAACAAGAAGGTCTGGGATGAGCAGGCGGAGCTCAGGGCGAAATATCCGATGAAGCCGGGTAGCGAGCAGGTGTATCTTGATGATGCAACTCTCCCCGGCCTTACAAGAACGGACTATAAGTGTGGCGAGAAGAACATCTTCGTTTACAAACACACACCGGCAACTGACAAGGTCCTGTTCTATGTGCATGGCGGTGGTTTTATTCGCGGTAACGGTAAGTATTGCCGGGTAAACGGCATGCGGCAGGCCGATAAGATTGGCCTCGATGTAATCATCAACGAATACAGCACCGCACCCGAGGCAAAAGAACCGATTGCCCTGAATGAAACAGAGGCGGCCTGGGAATTTTTGCAAAAAGAACTGGGTTACAAGCCTTCACAGGTGATTATCACCGGTGATTCAGCCGGCGGCACACTGGGACTAGGGCTTTTACACAGGCTTAAAGCAAAGGGAAAGGAACTTCCCCGTGCCTGCGTGTGGTTCAGCCCCTGTTTAGACCTGCAATGCAATGGAGCAAGCCATACCGACAATATCGGCAAGGATAGATTCTTCCCCAACGGCATCAAGGCCTTTATGCCGGCCTACATTGAAGACCTAACGCACCTGACTGTTCCCGAGATTTCCCCGATAAACGGCGATTATAAGGGCTTCCCCCCGATGTATTTCTGTTCGGAGGACACCGAGGTTATGTGCAGCGACGTGCTCACCGCAGCGGAAAAATTGCATGCGGCAGGCGGAAAGCCAAAGGTCCATTGCTACCACGGCTACTGGCACACCTTCCCCGTCACCTGGCCCGTCGCCCAATTAGGCTGGGATGCATTGGACGAAATTAAGGATTGGGTTAAAAATATATAAATTTAACCACGAATAGCACGAATCCGCCTACGGCGGACACGAATTTTTATTTAGTTATCATAGATTATTCGTGTCGGCGAAGCCGATTCGTGTGTATTCGTGGTTTATAATAATGGAGAGAAAACTATGACATTTGCACAACGCACATCGACATTAAAACCAGATGAAATTCGCGAGATGATTAAAATAACCTCGCAGCCTGGTTTTATCAATTTTGCAGGCGGGCTTCCTGCGGCGGAATTATTCCCGGGAAAAGAGCTCATAGAAGCAAGCAGAATCGCAATTGAAAAATACGGTCCTACGGCCTTACAATATCATTCAACCGATGGCTATATTCCATTACGGGAAAAGATTAAAGCCCGTATGGCAAAAATCGGGGTGGATGTTCCCATCGACGAAATTCTGATTACCTCAGGTTCCCAGCAGGGCATCAGCCTTGGTGGTGAAGTGTTTATTGACGAGCATGTCAGTGGCGATAGGGACATTGTTTTAACGGAAAGCCCTACCTATTCGGGCTGCTTCAATGCCCTGAAAACCTACCTCCCTGAATTTATCGGCATACCGACAGACGATGAAGGCATTATCCCTGAAGGCCTTGAAGCAGAACTGAAAAAATACGGCAGCAGGGTCAAACTGATGTATGTTATTCCCGATTATCAAAACCCATCGGGCAGGGCATGGAGCACCGAACGCCGGAAGGCATTTATCAAACTCATTGCCAAGTATCAGGTGCCGGTGCTGGAAGACGCCCCATACCGTGAATTAAGCTTCCGCGGCGAACCGAACAAGCCTTTGAAGGCCATTGACGAGAGCGGCATGGTTATTCACCTGGGTTCATTCTCCAAGGTGCTGGCCCCCGGTTTCCGTATTGCCTACATTATTGCAAAGAAGGATATTCTGAACAAATTTACCTGGGCATCGCAAGGTGCATTCCTGCAATCCTCTACCGCAGGGGAAGTTATCATTGACCAATACCTTGAGCATAATGACCTTGATGCCCATGTCGAAATTATCCGCAAAACCTACAAGGAAAGGGCAGAATTGGCAGTGAAGATGATGGAAAGCGAGTTTCCCGACAATGTCCAGTTCTGCAGGCCGGATGGCGGTATGTTCACCTGGGTGACACTCCCCGAAGGCTGCAACAGCCGTGACCTTCTGAAGCTGGCCCTGGATACAAAGGTTGCCTTTGTAGTAGGCGACAACTTCTTCCCCAAAGCCGATGTCTTCAACTGCTTCCGCATCAACTTTGCCAGCATGAAACCCGAACTCATAGAAGAAGGTATGAAGCGGCTTGGTAAGGCAATTAAGGATTATCTGAAGAAATAGTCTGAGAGAGTGTAACCCGAAAGGTTACACTCTGAAAGATTTCAAAAAAAAGCCTGTGAACTACTTATAATAAGTAGTTCACAGGCTTTTTTGTCCGAGCGGGAAACGGGAGTCGGACCCGCGACATCGACCTTGGCAAGGTCGCGCTCTACCACTGAGCTATTCCCGCAGTAAGTTAGCATCCTTCTGCAAAACTTCAAAACTTTTGAGCCGCCCGAGGATCGAACTCAGGACCCACAGATTAAGAGTCTGTTGCTCTACCAGCTGAGCTAGCGGCCCAACGAAAAATGCTTCGCATTTTTCTTACGGAGTTTTACTTCGTAAAACTCCATGCCTTAATGCTTTGCATTTTACTTACGGAGTTTTGTTCCGCTTCGCTCCACAAAACTCCAATCGCCCCTTTTGGCCCTCTGCGCTCGACACGACTCGAACGTGCGACCTACGGATTCGAAGTCCGTTGCTCTATCCAGCTGAGCTACGGGCGCATCGTGTCTAACACATCTTTACTATAGCAAAAATGTGTTTTTTTGTCAAGTGGTTTTGCAAAAAAAATTTAGGGATTCCCCCTATATAAGGGCATAGCTCTTATATGCTAATGTGTTGCAATACAAGGAAATAGCTCTGTTGGGGCTAGTGAACTTAAAATTACAAATCCGGCGTGTTAGCGGCTGTGTCAGCAGAATCCTGAAAAAACAGCTCTTTCAACGCCGGGAAGGGGTTACCATGAGGGTAAAAGGCGATTTTAGTGTGTTTCCACGGACACTTCGTACCGGGAAAGTTGTTTGGTACTACCAGACTTACGATGAAAATGGCGAAAGGCGGGGAGCCAGGTCGACAGGGCAATCAACCAAAACTATGGCGGTAAAGTATTGCAACAACCTGCTTCGGGCAGGGAATTTGCTGCCTGAAAAGAAGGCGCCGCCGCCCACCTTTGCCGAGTATGCCGCCGACTGGTGGATAAGGGGAAAGTGCAAATACCTCGAAAAGAAACTCAAAAGGGACCGGGACAGGTCGCCTCATTACGAGAAGACGAAAAGGCGGATCACTGAAGACTACCTCATCCCGCAATTCGGGAAAAAACGGCTGGACAAAATCACCGACGAGGAAATCGATGCATGGCTTACAAACATGAAGGCCGTGGGAAGAAAGCCAAAAAGCTAAGATGGAAATGGCGATGATGGCGAACCATTTAGCCGCCTGCACGGGTATGAGGATTGGCGAAATTCTGGGGCTTAAAGGCTCATGCGTATTTGAAACTCACATAGCCGTTGTTGGTCAGTGGATACAAACTTGTGAATACACCAAGACCAAGACACGCAAGAATAGGGACATACCCCTTCCTCCACAGGTTATAGTAGAGCTACATTTAAGAAATTTCTCTATGAAAGCCTCGCAAAAATCGGCATAGACGAAGCGGAACGCAGACGACGCAAGCTCACTCCTCATGCATGGCGGCACTTTCTGAATACCATGCTCCGGTCAAACGGCGTATCAGACGCAAAAATACAGACCATTACCGGGCATTCCTCCGCGGCCATGACCGATTATTACACCGATTTCAGAGTAGACGACTTGCAGGAAGTGAAAGGCGTGCAGAGCATACTTCTGGGAGGCAGCACGGCGCTCTCCGTCACCAGTTCAGCAGTACCGGAATTTACCGCACCGACTGAAATCGACCTCTCGGTATTCTACAA